>SVGX01000006.1 GCA_015056105.1 Clostridiales bacterium
GGCGGATGCTCGTAATGATGAACGAAGATCGTCGCCGCATAGGGCAGCATGTCGTAGATCTGCATCGCAAGGCCGGGAATGTTCACATACAGGCGCATGATGGTGAAGGCGCCGAAGATGAGGCCGCAGATGAGGCCGCGAAGCGGGCTCCAGGTGGAGAAGATAACAAGCGCCACCGCCAGCCAGCCGTAACCTGCCACGCAGTTGTGCACCCACACGCCGGACTGGTTGACCATGCTCATATACATGCCGCCGATGCCGCAGATACCGCCGCCAATGATGGTGGCAAGGTATTTATAGCGGGTCACATTGATGCCGGCAGCATCCGCTGTGGCGGGGTTTTCACCCACGGCACGAAGGTTCAGGCCCACGCGGGAACGCTTGAAGAACCACGCCATCGCGATGGCGAGCACGATGGCGAAATACACCATCCAGTTATACTGAAGGAACAGTTTCGAAATCGTCTGCAGGAAGGGGGAAGCGCTGTTTTTAAGACCAAACAGATCAAGCTGGGAAAACGCCGCCTTCGTTACCTTGGAAACGGTCACAAAGCCGCCGGCACGCTTGCCGAGAAGCTCACCGCAGAAGTTCGCAAGGCCCGTGCCGAAGATGGTAAGGGTAAGACCCGTTACGTTCTGATCGGCGCGAAGAGTGACCGTCAAAAAGCTGTAGATAAGCGCGCAGAGCGCACCGGCCGCAAATGCCGCCGCAAGGGCGATCAGAAGGGACACAAAGCCCGACGCCGCAAAGCCCGCGGATTTCATCATTTGCTCATAGGCATAGGAAGCGGCAAGGCTTGTGACCGCGCCCATGAACATCATACCCTCGACACCGAGGTTCAGGTGGCCGGATTTTTCCGTTAAGATCTCGCCCAGCGTGCCGAGAAGAAGGGGCGTGCCCGCAAGCACGGCCGCCACAAAAAGGCTGATAAAATCAAAACTCACGCTGCTGCCTCCTTTCTGCTGCGGAACACAAGCTTGTAGTTGATGAAGAATTCACACCCAAGCATGAAGAACAGGATGATGCCCACCAGCACCTCCGCGCAGGATTCCGGTACGCCTGTGGAGGACTGGAAACCGGCGCCGCGGTCAAGGGCCGCAATGAACACCGCCACGATCAGCATGGTAATGGGGTTCATCTTGGAAAGCCACGCAACGGTGATGGCGGTAAAGCCGACGCCGCCGGCGGTGCCTTCTGTCAAAGTACCGTCCGCACCCGCCGCCACAAGGTAACCCGCAAGGCCGCAGAGCGCGCCGGAAATGAACATGGTGCGAAGATAGACCTTGGAAACATTGATGCCCGCATAGCGCGCGGTGTTGGTGGACTCGCCAACCACCGCGATCTCGTAACCGTGTTTGGTGCGGGTAAGATAATAATGCGCCAGCACAACGAGCAGCAGCGCGATAATCCAGCCGATATGGATGCCCATCACCTTGGGGAGCACGGCGATGGGATCGAACATGCGCACTTTCGGGAAGGAGGTTCCCGCCATCTTCCATGCGGGCTGATAGGCGAGGTATTTCACATACTGGAGCGCGATGTAGTTGAGCATCAGCGTGAAAAGGGTTTCATTGGTGCCCCACTTGGATTTGAAGATAGCCGGCACCACGCCGTAAAGGCCGCCCGCCGCGATAGCCGCAAGAAACATCAGCACAAGCAGCAGGATGCGGGGCAGGATGCTGCCGGATTCCGCTGCCCATGCGGCAAACTGCGCATCGTAATGGATGGCAACGGCGCTGGCAGCAATACCGCCAATGAGGATCTGGCCCTCTGCGCCGATGTTCCAGAATTTCATCTTGAACGCAAAGGCGATACCGATGGCGGAAATCAGCAGCGGAATGGCGGTACGCACGGTCTCTTTGATGTACATGGTGCCGCCGAAAGCACCGCGCACCATTTCGCCGTAGATGCCGATGGGATTATGCCCGAGGATGAGCAGCAGCAATGCACCCGTCACGATGGCGCCAAGAAGCGCAATGCCGCGGATCACCCAGGCTTTTCCCTGGGTGATCGAAGCGCGCTTGATCATGCGCACGAAGGGTTCCTGGTGTTCCGCACGTTTTTTCATGCTTCGGCCTCCTTTTCCCGGCCCGTTCTGACCATCAGCAGGCCGACGTCTTCTTTGGTGCACGCCTTCGGGTCCACGATGCCGGAGACCTCGCCGCCGCAGATGACCATGATGCGGTCTGAGATCTCCATGAGAACGTCAAGGTCCTCGCCCACGAAGATAACGGCGACACCCTTCTTTTTCTGTTCATTGAGAAGGTCGTAGATCTTGTAGGAGGAGTTGATGTCAAGACCGCGCACCGGGTAGGACACCATCAGCACCCTGGGATTGTAGTGGATCTCGCGGCCAAGAAGCACCTTCTGCACGTTGCCGCCCGAAAGCCTTCTTACGGGGGTTGATGTGCCGGGGGTGACGATCTCAAGGGAATCGATCAGCTCCTCACAGACCTTTTTCGGGGTCCTGCGGTCCACAAAGATGCCCTTGTTGTCCTTGTAGCTGCGGATCAGCATGTTATCCACCATATCAAGGCTGCCAACAAGGCCCATACCGAGACGGTCCTCCGGCACGAAGGCAAGGGAGATGCCTTTTTTGAAGATCTCGTTTACCTTGAGTCCCACGATGTTTTCAAAGGCTTCCCCCGCCTTGAAGCGGATGCTGCCTTCCGCCACATGGTAAAGGCCGGCGATGGCTTCGCAAAGCTCCTTCTGCCCGCTGCCCGCAACGCCCGCAACGCCGAGGATCTCGCCGCCGTAGGCGGTAAAGGAGGCGTTTTTCACCGCGGCAACGCCTTCCGCGTTGATGCAGGTCAGATTTTCCACCTTGAGCATTTCCGTCTTTTCTTCCACCTGCGGCCTTGCGATCTCAAGGCTGATGCTGCGGCCCACCATGGCTTCCGTCAGGGATTGCTGGTTGGCTTCCTTTGTTTCGATGGTGCAGATGTATTCGCCCTTTCTGAGGATCGCCACCCGGTCGGAAACATCCAGCACCTCGTGGAGCTTGTGGGTAATGATGATGATGCTCTTGCCGTCCGCCTTCATGGCGCGGAGCACATCGAAAAGCTTTTTCGTTTCCTGGGGCGTCAGAACGGCGGTAGGTTCATCGAGGATCAGGATATCCGCACCGCGGTAAAGCACCTTGATGATCTCCACCGTCTGCTTTTCGGAAACAGCCATATTGTAGATCTTCTTGTTTGGCTCGATCTCAAAGCCGTATTTGCCGCTGATCTCGCTGATCCTGGCGGCGGCCTTTTTCCTGTCAAGCTCGATGCCGCCGGGCAGGCCCAGCACGATGTTTTCTGCCGCAGTAAGCACGTCCACAAGCTTAAAGTGCTGGTGGATCATGCCGATGCCAAGGTCAAAGGCTTCCTTCGGGGAGCGGATGGTGACAGGCTCGCCGTGGATGCGGATCTCGCCGCTGTCGGGGAAATAGATGCCGGAGAGCATGTTCATGAGGGTGGTCTTGCCGCTGCCGTTTTCGCCCAGCAGCGCAAGGATCTCGCCCTTGCGCAGAGACAGGCAAACATTGTTGTTTGCAACGGTCTTGCCGAAGGTCTTGGTAATGCCCTGCATCTCAACTGCGTATTGGATTTGTTCCATGCATTCGCCTCCTGTTCAGGATATGGATAAGCACGGAGCGCCGTGCGCATCCGTATCTCGAAAAGATATGTTTTCCGGGGAAAAAAAGCAGGTATGATTTGAAGGAAAGAAGGCAGAGCTGCAATTGCAGCTCTGCCGTATGGATATGTGTGTTAGCCGATGACTTCCACGCCGTCGATGATGTAGTTGAAGGAAGGAGCGGAAGCAACTTCGTTTTCAACGTACCATTCGCCTTCAGCGACATCGATGGTCACGGTGTTGCCGTCGAAGTCAACGCCTTCACCATGATAGGGGCCGGCGAAGACCTGTACTTCGCCCGCAAGGATGCCTTCATAAGCAGCCTTCACAGCTTCGGCAGTGCCTTCCGCCACGATACCTTCGTTGAGGTCGGAAAGGAGGCAGACGCCGTCGTAGAGACCGCCCATCCAGTCAACATCGATGGGTTCGCCCTTGGCAACGCAGGTGGTGGCGTATACAAGATACTGAGACCAATCCCAGATCGCGCTGGTCATGGAGGCGTTGGGGGCAACATCGATCATGGCGGAGTTGTAGCCGACATGGAATACGCCCGCATCTTCAGCGGCGGTAGCGGGAGCGGTGGAGTCGCAGTGCTGGGAAATGACGCCGCAGCCCGCGTCGATCAGGGCAGCCGCATTCTGGCCTTCCTTGGTGGGATCATTCCAGGAACCGGTGTACATGACCTTCATGGTCACATCGCTGTTCACGCTCTTGGCGCCAAGATAGAAGGCAGTGAAGCCGGAGATGACTTCCGCGAAGGGCATGGCGGCAACGTAACCGAGCACGTTGTTGCCGATCTCCTTGGCCTTGAGGCCCGCAACGATACCCGCAAGGTAACGGGCTTCGTAGATGCGGCCGAAGTAGTTGTGGTGGTTGGCAAGGCCGGAGGAAGCGGCAAGATAACCGGTAGCGTGGCAGAACTGGATGTCGGGGTTCTGGGCCGCAACTTCCATGATGCCGCTCTCATGGCCGAAGCTGGTGGCAAAGATCAGGTTGCAGCCTTCGGCGATGAGCTCGTTGGCGGCCTGGATGACCTGCGCGTTGTCTTCGGGGATGTTGAACTTGTTGATGATCTGGGTGGACTCATCAAGGCCGAGGGTCTCGATCATCTTGAGGGTACCGTTGTTGTGGTTGTAGGTGTAGCCCATGTCGGAAGGATCGGAAACATGGATGAAGCCGATCTTCATCTTGGAATAATCCACACCCTCGGTGTCAACGTGAACGGAGCCAAGCTCTGCAGCGATGACATCTTTGAAAGCGACCTTGGTCACTTCCTGTTCGCCGTCCTGATTGTCAGCGGGGGCTGCGCAGGCTACGAAGCTCAGCACCATCATAAGGGTGAGCATCAGTGCAATGATTTTCCTCATTTTGATTATCCTCCTTGTATTTTGCTGCATGTTATTAAGCCGTATGGCATTGCAACCTGGTATCGCCGTTTCGGCAGCCGGAACAAAAGCGAAGGGGACAAAATGTCTTTTGCCCGGCGCATATCCGCATAAAGCGAATCCGCTTTATGTGGAACGGATTGATTATATCACAAAATGCCGCTTGCGTCCAATGCGGAAAGGTTCGGCTCGCAAAGCGTGGGAGAACCCGCGGCGCGAAGGGCATTTTTTACATCTTTAAGGCCGCTGCCGGTGCTGATGACGGTAACGGTCTCATCGCTTCCGATAAGCCCTTCCTTCACGGCGCGGCGCAGGCCCGCCGTGGCGGTCACGCCCGCCGGTTCGCCGAAGACGCCTTCCGTACGGCCGAGCACGCGCATGGTATCGAGGATCTCCTCATCGGAAACGGCGATCCATTTGCCGCCGGATTCGCTGACGGCGCGAAGCGCCTTTACGGGATTGCGCGGCACGCCCACGGCGATGGAATCCGCAAGTGTATTTTCTTCCGCCGGAATAAGGCCCCGTTTTTCCCTTGCCGCATCCACAAAGGGGCAGCAGCCCGTGGACTGCACGCCGAGGATCTTCGGGATGCGCTCGATCATGCCGAGCTCGTAAAGATCCTTGAAGCCGTTATATACGCCGCCGATGGTGCAGCCATCGCCCACGGAGACGCATACCCAATCGGTAGGCTGCCAGGAAAGCTGCTCCGCGATCTCAAGGGCCACCGTCTTTTTGCCCTCTGTCAAAATGGGATTGATGCCCGCGTTGCGGTTATACCAGCCGTATTTTTCGATGGCGGCTTTGGAAAGATCGAAGGTCGCCTTGTAATCGCCCTTGACGGAGACCACCTTTGCGCCGAAGATCATCAGCTGCGCCACCTTGCCTTCCGGGGCGCGCTGGGGCACGAAAATAACGGTCTTGACGCCCATGCGGGCTGCGTTGCCCGCGCAGGAGGATGCAGCATTGCCGGTGGATGAACAGGCGATGGTATCATAGCCAAGCTCCACCGCCTTTGCCACCGCCACGCCGGAAGCGCGGTCCTTCAGCGACGCGGTGGGGTTGATGCCGTCATCCTTGATGTAAAGCGCCCTGAGCCCAAGCTCCGCACCGAGGCGGCGGGAAGGATAAAGGGGCGTCCAGCCCACCCGCAGGAAGGGCGAAAAATCCCGGGGTTTCAGGGGCATCAGCGGCGCATAGCGCCACATGCTGTTGTTATGATCCTTCGCAAGGCTTTCCCTGGAAAAACCTTTTTTGATGTAATTGTAATCGAACACGATATCCAGAATGCCTTTTTCGCCGCAGCGGGGGCATGTCATACGCTCATCGTAAGGAAGCTCCGCGCCGCAGATGGTGCAGCGGTAACCCACAATATGTTTCATGTCGCAATTTCTCCTCATTCAATTCTAACAATTCTAAAAAACTGTTTGATGTGCAGAAAAAATTTGTTCTTTCTGTAATCATACTATATTATGCCTGTTTTGTACAGAACGTTTTTTTGTGATAATTGCATTTTTTCATATCCGCCATTCCGATAAAAAGATGAACTTTTCCCATGCCCGTGATACAATATTACCGAGGATAACACAAGGAGGTTTGACCGGCTATGGAACATGTCGTTTCCCGCTTTTTGCGCTACGTCGCCATCGATACCACATCCGCACCCGATGCGGGAAAAATCCCCAGCACCGAAAAGCAGTTCGATCTTGCAAGGATCCTGCTTGATGAAATGACCGCCCTCGGCATCAAGGATGCAAGTATGTCCGAAAACGGCTACGTTTACGGCAGCATCCCCGCCACGGCGGAAGGGCTCCCCTGCCTTGGCTTCATCGCCCATATGGATACGGCGCCCGACGCCCCCGGCGCAAATGTAAAGCCCCGCATCATCGAACACTACCGGGGCGGCGATATCCGCCTCAATGACGAGGTTTCCATCGAGGAAAACCTGTTCCCCAATCTGCGCGATTACATCGGCTGCGATCTGATCGTGACCGACGGCACCACCCTTCTCGGCGCGGATGACAAGGCAGGCGTTGCGGAGATCATGACCCTTGCCGCCTATCTCATCGCCCATCCGGAGATCCGCCACGGCCGCATCGCCATCGGCTTCACGCCGGACGAGGAAGTGGGCTGCGGCGCGGACATGTTCGATGTGCCCGGCTTCGGCGCGGATTTCGCCTACACGGTGGATGGCGGCAAGCCCTCGGAGCTTGAATACGAAAACTTCAACGCCGCTTCCGCAAAGCTCCTCTTCCACGGCGTGGGCATCCACCCCGGTGATGCGAAGGACAAGATGCGCAACGCCCTTCACATGGCGAAGGAGTTCGACGCCATGCTGCCTGCCGTTGCCCGCCCGGAACATACTGCCGGCTATGAAGGCTTCATGCACCTGACCTACCTTTCCGGCGATGTGGTGCAGGCGGAGATGCACTACATCATCCGCGATCACGACAGCGAAAAGTTTGCTGCGAAGAAGGCGCTCATGGAGGCTGCCGCCGCTTACCTTTGCACCAAATACGGCGAGGGAACGGTGGAGCTGACCCTTAAGGATTCCTATTACAACATGCGGGAAAAGATACTGCCCCATTTCCACCTGATCGAGACCGCCATGGCTGCCATGGAGAAGATCGGCCTTGTGCCCCATGTGGTGCCCGTACGCGGCGGCACCGACGGCGCCCGCCTTTCCTACATGGGTCTGCCCTGCCCCAACCTTGGCACCGGCGGCGAGAACTTCCACGGCGTAAGGGAGTTTATTCCGGTGCAGAGCATGGAAAAAGTGGTGGAACTGCTCAAGACCATTGTGGAGATCACCTACGCGAAATAAGACAACATGCAAAAGCCCCCTCCTGCCGCAGCCATATGCGGCTGGAGGGGGCTTTTTTACGGTGTAGGAGGGAGGTGCTGCAGAAAAACCAAAGTACATTATGGAAAGGAAGGGGTTACAGGCTGTCTGAAACGAACAGCTTATCTTCTGCCCATTTTCCGGGATTTTTCTCAATATAGTTCCATACATCCAGATAATCACGCTTCCCGCGGATCACATGATCATAAAAGCCCTTTTGCCAAACAGAAAAACCTGCTTTCTTTGAGATGGCCCCTTTGACCTGATTGATCACGGTTGAGATCGTAGGGGCGGCCATTGGCCGCCCGCGCGTTTCCGCCGCACCCGTAGGGGCGGCCATTGGCCGCCCGCCCTGCTCCGTATTGATCCGCAGCAGCAAATGTATATGGTTCGGCATAATAACGGCATGGTCAACCGTAATTGTGGGATAGTATCCGGGAATATCATAGATGATTTCCTTCACCGAGGCGCCAAGTTCGGTCAGCGGTACATTCTCCGGACAGTCGATCGTTTCACGTGTATTCATCCAGAACAGGTTTTTGCGTTCCTTGGTGCAGATAGTGATAAAATAGGCGTTTGGTGTACTGTAATCGTATTTTCTCAGACGGTTGTGTTTTCGTTTTGGCAATTCCATATGTATCACCTATTCTTTGTTTTTCGGAATCATCGTAACAAATATGATCTTTCATTTCAAGGTCGCATTTGCCCATCGCCGTCAAAAAATCGACAACCACGGCACGGGCGGCCGATGGCCGCCCCTACGGTGACAACGCAAACCGAACCAGGCACCTCATTCCTCGTCCGATAACCATCCCATTGTAGGGGCGGCCATTGGCCGCCCGCATTTTTCCACCGCACCCGCTCGGGCGGCCGATGGCCGCCCCTACGGTGATAACGCAAACCGAACCGGGCACCTCGTTCCTCGTCCGATAACCATCCCATTGTAGGGGCGGCCATTGGCCGCCCGCGTTTTTCCACCGCACCCGCTCGGGCGGCCGATGGCCGCCCCCTACGGTGATAATGCAAACCGAACCAGGCACCTCATTCCTCGTCCGATAACCATCCCATTGTAGGGGCGGCCATCGGCCGCCCGCGTTTTTCCACCGCACCCGCTCGGGCGGCCGATGGCCGCCCCCTACGGTGATAATGCAAACCGAACCAGGCACCTCATTCCTCGTCCGATAACCATCCCATTGTAGGGGCGGCCATTGGCCGCCCGCGTTTTTCCGCCGCACCCGGCACGGGCGGCCGATGGCCGCCCCTACGGTGATAACGCAAACCGAACCGGGCACCTCGTTCCTCGTCCGATAACCATCCCATTGTAGGGGCGGCCATTGGCCGCCCGCGTTTTTCCACCGCACCCGGCACGGGCGGCCGATGGCCGCCCCTACGGTGATGGCCGAAGCAAAAAAAGAGCCGCCCTTGCGGGCGGCTCCTGTGTGCTGTTGGAAAACCCAAGAGGGCGTGTGTTAATTACGCACGAACCTTCTTGAGGACGACAGCGGCAACGAGAGCAACAACGATCATGGCGAAGCCAACGACGCTGGTGTTGTCACCGGTCTGGGGAGGAACGATGGAAGGATCCACGGTGGAGAGCTCTACAACGTAACCGGAGGGCCATACCTTGGAAACTTCATACTCCATGATGGTGCCGAAGTACTCAACAAAGTGCTCTTCGCTCATGTACTTAACGCCTTCATAGGTGAAGCCGAGAACTTTGAAGACTTCGTCAAAGATAGCCTTGAGATCTTCGTACTCGTCGTCTTCACTGGTGTAAACAACGCCATCCTTTTCGAATGCGAGCTCGTTGTTGACCTGCTTGCTTACATTGTAGGTCTTGTCATTCATGACAACCTTGATGGGGGTAGCAACGTCAATCTTGGAGGTCTCGTCAGCCTCCTCGGCAGCGCCAACCACGGGGAATACGACGGAACCGTCATCGGTGAAGACCTGGAAAGCCTCGTCGCCATGAACAACGAGGTAGTCCTCGCCCTTCACTTCCCAACGGAAGTAGTTGTTATCATCCCACTCATTGTATACGCCGAGGGTAGCAATGATCTTGGCATCCTTCTTGGTTTCGTCGGTCAGACCATAAACCATGAAGTAGAGCTTGAGGCCCTTTTCGGTGATGGCGCCTTCGCCGAATACGATTTCGCACTCGTTGTCAACAACCGCCTTAGGCCTGACAGCGCCGTTGTACTCAGTAACTTTCTCATAGAGTTCTACGTTGGAAGCGCTGATGGTGAGCTTGAGCTGGCCGTTCTTGATCCACTCCTGCATATCTTCGGAGATCTTGGCAGCCTTGGGGAAAGTAACGGTAACAACAGCACCAACCGGGTCGTCTTCAACGACGGGGTAGGTCTTATCGAGGACAACCATCATCGTATCCTCGTTGGGGTTGAAGAACTTGTCGTTAACAACTTCTTCCTTGATGCCGAGGGCGTCGATGTCGAGTTTGATGTCTTCCATCTCAGGTACGTCAACCACGATATCCCAGCCAGCGGCCAGAGCGGTGGAAGCGAGAGCGAAGACCATGACGAGGGCGATTGCGAAAGTCAGGATTTTCTTCATTTTCTGTTTTCCCTTTCAAGTTAAATTTTTTTGCAAGTGAGCCGGGAGCGTTCCCCGGCAGTGATAAGAGTTTGCCTTCTTGGGTACTTTCCCGTTGCACGAGTTAATATTAGCATGGTTTATTGCGCATGTCAACAGTTTTTTGTAATGTTTTTGTAATAATTGCCCTCTTTTTTTGCAGAAGGCGTAACAGTTGTCCCATTTCCCCCGCCCCGGGGCGTCCCTTTGCCCGCCACGTTGGCAAAAACCGGAAAAAGCCGCTGTTTGTCTTGGTTTTTCGCCCCTTCGGCACCGCCCCCGCGCAAGGCGGGAAACGCGTTGCGAACTGGTTTATGCTGCCATTATACCGTATTTATTACATTTTTGTAACAATTTATAGAGTTAAGGAAATATTCTTTTGGAAAATTCAGGCGCAATGTGTGCGCGTGTCTCCGCCGCACCAGCACGGGCGGCCATCGGCCGCCCCTACGGTGATAATGCAAACCGAAACGGCCACCCCATTCCTCGTCCGACGGTCACCCCATTGTAGGGGCGGCCATTGGCCGCCCGCATTTTTTCGCAGCACCCGCTCGGGCGGCCATCGGCCGCCCCTACGGTGATAATGCAAACCGAAACAGCCACCCCATTCCTCGTCCGACGGTCACCCCATTGTACGGGCGGCCATTGGCCGCCCGCATTTTTCCCCCGCACCCGCTCGGGCGGCCAATGGCCGCCCCTACGGTGATAATGCAAACCGAACCGGGCACCTCATTCCTCGTCCGACGGTCACCCCATTGTAGGGGCGGCCATTGGCCGCCCGCATTTTTCCGCTCTCCGCAAAAAAGCAGGACCGGCGATTCGATCCTGCTTTTCTTTGATTATGGGCGCTTTTCGGTTACGGCTTATTTCATCATGTCCGCAAGGACGCCGGTCTTTTCGTTGAAGGCGTTGATGAGCGCATCCATCTCGGCGGCCTGCTCGTGGATGGAAGTCCAGTAGTTTTCATCATACCACTGAGCGTTGAGCTCTTCCACGGTCTTGCCCTGCTGCTCGACCCAAGTATAATACTTGAGGTTGTGCACGCGCTTGCGGGCGGCATAGGTGAGCTCTTCCATGTTGTCGATACGGATGCCGTGGAGATGCTCGCTGTAATCGCGGGCAGCGGTGAGGATGTTGTATTCGCCCTGCTGCTCGTTGAGTTCCTCGATACGGGAGGTGTACATGGCGGCGGAGTCGGTGCCGACGGTGGCGACGATATCGTTCTCGGTAAGCTCATAATACTTGGCGAACTTGATGCAGCAAAGCACGTTGGCGATGCCGGAAATGCCAAGGAGGGAAAGCTGCTCCACGGTCTCCGCGGGAACGCCGACAACTTCCTTAAGATACTTGTGGCCCTCTTCGGTGTTGAAGAGGCGCAGCAGGTTCTGGGAATCTTCATCATCGATGGCGATGACCATGTCTGTATTCTTCACATTGTGTACCCACGGCACATGCTTGTCGCCGATGCCTTCGATGCGGTGGCCGCCGAAGCCGTTGTTCAGGATGGTGGGGCACTGGAGCGCCTCGCCCACGGCAAGCTTCGCATGGGGATACTGTTCCTTAAGATAATCGCCTGCGGACATGGTGCCGGCGCTGCCGCTGGTGAAGCAGGCACCCGCAAAGCGGGTCTTATCGGTCTTGAGGGACTCGTAAACATCCGCGATGGCCTTACCGGTGACCTGATAGTGCCAGAGCACATTGCCCATTTCTTCGAACTGGTTGAAGATGATCACATCCTCACGGGTGCGGCGAAGCTCCCAGGTCTTGTCAAAGATCTCTTTGACATTGCTTTCGCAGCCGGGGGTGGCGATAACTTCGCCGGCGATCTTGGAAAGCCACTCAAAGCGCTCCTTGCTCATCTCCGCGGGCAGAATGGCAACGCTTTCGCAGCCAAGGAGCTTGGAATTGTAAGCGCCGCCGCGACAATAGTTGCCGGTGGAGGGCCAGACGGCTTTATGATAGGTGGGGTCAAACTGACCGGTCACAAGACGCGGCGCAAGGCAGCCGAAGGAAGCGCCTACCTTATGGCAGCCGGTGGGGAACCACTTGCCGCAAAGCACCACGATGCGGGCCTTAACGCCTGTAAGGGAAGAGGGCAGCTCAATATAGTTGACATCGCCGTAAGCGCCGCCATCCATGGTGGGCTCGTTGCGCCAGGTGATACGGAACAGGTTCAGCGGGTTCACATCCCACAGGCCCACATTCTTCAGTTTTTCCTTGATGACTTCCGGGATCTTGTTGGGGTCACGCATCTGTGCAAACGTGGGGATCACGATGCGGTTTTCTTTTGCACGCGCCACTGCGCGTTCCAGCTGTTGCGGATGAACTGTCAAATCGATCATGTTTCACACCCCGTAATATAATTTTTGGATTTGTTCCCATATTAATCATAATGGTACTGTGCTTAGTGTATGCCTTTCTGTCCCCTTTGTAAAGAGGGTTCGCAAAAAATTTTGCAAAAAACTAAAAATTTGTTAGGCATTCTTGTTTTTTTTGTGTGATCATTTATGAAAACCAAAGCGCGCATGCCGTTAATCTTTTTAACTTGCCGCAGCGGCAGGCAAGGGGACCTTCCCACCGTCCTTCCCGGAATCCTGCGGCGAAAAAACCGCGCCCCGGGCATGACCGGGGCGCGGCAGGCGTTCGTTCTTCCTTTACGCGGTCTCAAGGGCAAGCTTCATCATTTCGGTGAAGCTCGACTGGCGCTCTTCCGCTGTGGTGGCCTCGTGGGTTACAAGGCTGTCGGAAATGGTGCAGATGCAAAGGGCATTCTTGCCCGCGCGGGCTGCGTTCATGTAAAGCGCCGCGGATTCCATTTCCACCGCCAGCACGCCCATCTTCTGCCACGCAAGGCCGTTGGGGGTATCGCTATAGAACATATCGCTCGAAAGGATGTTGCCCACATGTACCTTGAGGCCCAGCTTGTCCGCCGCATCGGTGGCCTTTTTGAGCAGCTCATAACTGGCGGTGGGGGCATAGGTGCCGGGCAGATCATACTGGCTGGCAAAAACGGAGCTGTAGCTGGCGCTCATGCCGATGACGATGGAGCGAAGGGGCAGGCTCTCATGCAGGGCGCCCGCAGAGCCGATGCGGATGATGTTCTTGACATCATAGAAATTGAACAGCTCATAGGAATAGATGCCCATGGACGGCATGCCCATGCCGCTGGCCATGACGCTGACGCGCTTGCCGTTGTAATAGCCGGTGTGGCCCTGCACGCCGCGCACGTTGTTCACGAGCACCGCATCCTCAAGGAAGGTCTCCGCGATGAACTTGGCGCGAAGGGGATCGCCGGGCATCAGGACGGTCTCGGCGAAATCGCCAAGCTTTGCATTGATATGCGGGGTGGGGATGTTGGACATGGTATTGCCTCCTTATATGATTGATGTATTGTCGTTTTCTGCCGCACTGGCGGCTTATTCTTTTCTTTATTCCCCGTCGGTATAGGCGGGTTCGTCATCTTCCTGCGCGAAACCGGGCAGCAGTGCCGCCGCCTCCTGCGAAGGCAGGGCCGTCACATCCCGAAGGCTCCTGCGGATGCCGCGGGTGCGTACGCCGATGAGCTTATCGAGATCATCGTGGGCACGGGTGAGCTTTTCCTGGGTTTTGACGAGGATGTCGTTGAATTTCTCAAACTCGGTTTTGACCGCGCCGAGTACTTTCCATACTTCGCCGCTGCGCTTCTGAATAGCAACGGTACGAAAGCCCATCTGCAGGCTGTTGAGGAGCGCCGCCATGGTGCTGGGGCCCGCCACGTTGACACGGTATTCATGCTGCAGCGTTTCGATCATGCCGAGCTTGACCACCTCCGCATACAGGCCCTCCGTGGGGAGGAACATGACCGCAAACTCCGTTGTTTCCGGCGGTGCGATGTACTTGTCACGGATATCCTTCGCAAAGCCCTTCACACGGCTCTTGAGTTCCGCCTGCGCCAGCTTGACCGCCTCCGGCTTGCCGGATTCGTAAGCATCGATAAGGGTGTTGTAAGCATCCATGGGAAATTTGGAGTCGATGGGCAGCAGCACGCTTCCCCCATCCTCCGCCGGGAGTTTGATGGCATATTCCACCGGGTTGCGGCTGTTTTTCGCCGTGACCACGTTTTTCAGGTACTGCTCCGGCGCAAGGATCTCCTCCAAAATAGCGCCAAGCTGGATCTCGCCGAGGATGCCCCTCGTTTTCACGTTGGAAAGGGTACGGGACAGGTCCCCCACGCCGGCGGCAAGGCTCTGCATTTCGCCAAGCCCCTTATAGACCTGCTCCAGCCGCTCGTTCACAAGGCGGAAGGATTGGGTCATGCGCTCTTCAAGGGTCTTCTGCAGCTTTTCATCCACGATGCCGCGCATCTCATCCAGCTTTTTGTTGTTGTCCTGCTGCATGGCACCAAGGCGGTTTTCCACCGTGGTGCGGATGTTTTCAAGCTTCTGCTCGTTGCTGCGCTCAAAGGTGCCGAAGCGGACTTCAAGGGTCCGCTGCATTTCCTGCACGGTTTTGTTGAGGGTCTCCTGCCGGGCGGAAAGGTTGTGCTCCAGCCCTGCGCCCATGCGCTGCTGGTTCTGCAGCAGCATCTCCCCCATTCTGCCCACGGTACGGGCGTTTGATTCCGCAATTTCCGTGCGGAGGGCACGCTCGTGGGCTTCACGCTGTTCACGCAGGGCGCCAAGCTCCTGCCGAAGGGCGGCAAGCTCCTTTTCCTGCGCCGCTTCACGCTCCGTTTCCTTCCCCGAACGGGAAAGGGCAAGGGCTGCAAGCACCGCCGCCGCAAGGGATGCGATCAGGCAGGCGATCAAAAGTGCGGTATTCATAGGCTGACTCAGCTTTCGTACTTGTTTTTGCGGTAGCCCGTTGCGGGATCCACAATATTGCGGAAGGGTCTTCCTTCCCGATAACGGGAAATATTATCCGCTGCGATGCGAATGATGCGGTTGAGCGTCTCCGGCAGATGGAAAAAGCCGGACACATGGGGCGTGATGAGCACGTTTTCCATGCTCCACAGGCGGTGACCTGCCGGCAGGGGTTCGGGATCCGTCACATCCACACCGGCACGGATGCCCCTTTCTTCCACCGCATCCGCAAGGGCATCAAGGTCGATGGCGTTGCCCCGACCCACATTGACCACGATGGCGCCATCCTTCAAAAGGGCAATGCGTTCCCTGCTGAGGATATGCTTCGTTTCCGCCATGCCGGGCAATGCCATGGCAAGGATATCCGCCCGGGGCAGCACGCTGTCAAGGTCGCCGGCCAGGCAAAGCTCGTCGATATAGTCGGGCTTGTTGGCATCTTTGCGCCGCACGCCGATGGTATAGGCGCCGAGCATCTTCACCTTGCGGGCAAACTCGCCGCCGATATCACCAAGCCCCAGCACCACCACCGTTGCCCCTTCAATGGAGGAAACGGTGCCCCGGCTCTGCCAAAGCTGCTGTTTCTGCTGGTCACGGTACTGGTGGAGCCGCTTCATGAGGGCAAGGAGCACGCCGAGCATATGCTCGCTGATGGCAAGGCCGTAAGCGCCGGTGGCGTTGGCAAGGGCACAGCCCTCGGGCACTGCTTCCGGGTACCCTTCCGTGCCGGCGCTGTTGAGCTGCACGAGCTTCAGGTTTTTCCCCGCGCGCACAAGGCCGTGGGGCGCATTGCCCACAAGGATGTCAAAATCCGCCATTGCCGCTTCATCCACGCCCTTCGCATCGGGCGCAAAGACGAATTCCGCTTCCGAACCTGCGGCTTCCCGCAGCCATGATTTGTGTTCCTCCGTTACCGGGGGTGTCACAAGAATTTTCATCAAACGTAATCCTCCGTATCAAAGCCTTCATATTCCACCCTGCGGAGCATAAGCCCGTGGGCGGGCGCTGTGGGCCCCGCATCTTTTCTAATGCCGGAAGAAAGGGCTTTTGCCACGGAAGCAACATTCCTTCTCCCCTGTCCCACTTCGATCATGGTACCCACAAGGATCCTGACCATGTTATACATAAAGCCGCTGCCTGCCACATCGTAGCGAAACAGGCTTCCTGCCTTTGTCCATTCGGAACGGTAGATCGTCCTGACGGTGTTTTCCACCGTGGTACCTGCCGCCTTGAAGGCGGCAAAGTCATGCTCGCCGGTAAAAAGCGCCGCAGCCTCTTTCATAGCATCAAGATCGAGGGCCGTGTGCACATGCAGCGCCGTGTTTCTCGTGAAGGCGCTTGCGTGGGGGCTCAGCTGCAGCGAATAGCAATAGTGTTTGCGTTTGACATCAAACCGGGAATGAAAGCCTTCCGCCTCGCCGCTAAAGAGGATGCGGATATCCGGCGGAAGCCCCACGTTGAGCGCATAACAAAACTTATCCGGGGGGATGCGGCTTTCCGTATCAAAATGGGCCACCTGCGCCAGGGCATGCACGCCGCTGTCCGTCCGCCCGGAAGCATGCAGTGTGATCTCCTCGCCGGTGAGCTTTTTGAGTTCCTTTTCAATGCGCTCCTGCACAGCAAGGCCGTTGGGCTGCGTCTGCCACCCAACGTAACCCGTTCCCTCATACTGTACGATGATGCGGATGCGTTTCATTCTGCCCCCAAGGGTAAAACATTTCCCGTTTCTGTTTCGATAAAGCAAAATTCGATGCTGCCGTCGATCAAATAGGCAGCGATCACGCCTTCTTCCACTTTCGCAAGCAAAAGAAGGATATCCCCCTTTTTATCAAGATCGGAGGGAAAACCCGCAGCAAGGCTGCATGCCAAAGCATCGGAAAGGTCTTCCTCCGGAAAAAGCGCCCGGACGGAAGTATTCTGTGCCTCGCCGTAAACGTAAAAGTCATCCCCCGTAAGGGCGTAGCCGAATGCGTTCAATTTCTTCGCAAGGTGGGAGAGCGCATCGTTCTTTTGGATGATACCGCCCCAGATGAGCGAAAATACGAGCAGCAGTGCCGCCGCACCAAGAAGGATCAGCCGCGTTTTTTTGCTCATAGCGCAACGGTCTGCAGCAGGATGATACCTGCCGTCATCACGGCAAACACCAGCGCGGCAAAGGCATCCGCCTTGTGGAAGCGCAGCACATGCATGCGGGTGCGGCCTTCGCCGCCGTGATAGCAGCGGCTCTCCATGGCCATGGCAAGCTCATCCGCCCGGCGGAAGGCGCTGATAAACAGCGGCACCAGCACGGGCACCATGCTCTTTGCCCGCTTGAACACGTTGCCGGATTCAAAATCCGCACCGCGGGCCATCTGCGCTTTCATGATCTTGTCCGCCTCTTCAATGAGGGTGGGGATAAAGCGCAGGGCGATAGTCATCATCATGGCAAGCTCATGAGCCGGAAAGCCGAGACGGCTGAGGGGATGCAACAGCTTTTCAAGGGCATCCGTCAATGCGATGGGCGTTGTGGTAAGCGTCATCAGGGATGTACCCGAAAGCAGCAGAATCAACCGCAGCGAGATATACACAGCCTGTTTGACGCCGCCCTCCGTGATTTCAAGGAAGCGCCACGCCCAAAGGGTCTCGCCGCTCTTCACCATAAAAAGGTTCAGAATGAACATGAACACAAGCAAAAAGCGAATAGGTTTCAGGGATTTCAAAAGATAGCTGACCGGCACGCCCGAAAGCAGCGTGACCGCCGCCACAAACACCGCCGGGAGCAAGAACACCGCGATGTGATCCACAATGAACACCAGCACGATGTAAACGATCATGCCAAGAAGCTTCGTGCGCGGATCAAGACGATGGATGGGGGAATTTCCCGGGAAATATTGACCGAGAGTGATGTCTTTCACTTGTTCTCCCCTCCCTTCCCAAGAAGGCGGCTGAGCGCCAGCTCCATTTCATCCATATCGAAAATGGTGGCAGGCACATCCACGCCCCGTTCCCGAAGAAGCAGCGCAAGGCGGGATACCTGGGGCACGTCAAGGCCGTTGTCGATGAGGGTCTTGGCATCGCCGAAGACCTCCGCCGTGGTGCCCACGCGGATGAGCCGTCCCTTCGCCAGCACAGCGATGCGCTCCGCCCTGTCTGCCATGTCATCCATGGAGTGGGAGACCATCACCACCGCGCAGCCGAGCGTTTCCCTGAGGCTGTCGATGGTATCGAGAATAGCCCGCCTGCCGAGAGGATCAAGGCCCGCCATGGGTTCATCGAGAACAAGGTATTTCGGGCGCATGACGATAATACCCGCCAGCGCCGCCCGGCGCTTTTCGCCGCCGGAAAGCTCAAAGGGGGATTTATCCCGAAACTTCGCGGGATCAAGTCCCACAAGGGCCATGGCTTCATCCGCCCGCTCAAGGGCTTCCTTTTCGCCGATGCCCATGTTTTTCACGCCGTAGGCCACATCCCTTTGCACCGTTTCTTCAAACAGCTGGTATTCCGGATACTGGAACACCATGCCCACAAGGCGCCTGCCCTGCACGCGCTGTTTTTTATCGGCCATGTTGAAGCCATCCACCGTGACAGAGCCCGAGGTGGGCTGCAAAAGCCCGTTGAGGTGCTGCACAAAGGTGGATTTGCCGCTGCCCGTATGGCCGATGAGCCCGAGAAACTCCCCATCATGGATGGTGAGGTCGATATCCCGGAGCGCATCGTGGGCAAGGGAGCTGCCTTCCATATAGGAATGCTTCAGTTTTTCAACAACGATCGGCATATTGCGTCCGCCATGTCCTCCACAGTCAAAATGGTATCGGGAAGCTCCGCGCCGGCGGCGTTGAGCCTCTCCTTGAGTTCCGTCATCGCAGGTACATCCAGCCTGTGCTGCCGCAGCAGTTCCGTTTCACGGAATACCTCCTCCGGCGTGCCGCACAGGATCAGCTCCCCGCCGGACATCACCGCCACCCGGTCCGCCGCGGTGGCCTCTTCCATGTATTGGGTGATCATCACCACCGTGATGCCCTTTTCCTTGTGGAGTTTTCCCACAACGCTGAGGATATCCCGCCGCCCCTTCGGATCCAGCATGGCGGTGGCTTCATCCAGCACCAGCACTTCCGGTTCCATGGCGATCATGCCGGCGATGGCGATGCGCTGCTTCTGGCCGCCGGAAAGCATATGGGGCGCCCGGGCGGCAAACTCCTCCATACCCACGGCAAGAAGGGCGTTATCCACCCGTTTGCGGATCTCCTCCGGCGGCACGCCGATGTTTTCGGGGCCGAAGGCCACATCCTCCTCCACCACGGTAGTCACGATCTGGTTATCCGGGTTTTGGAACACAATACCCACCTTTTGGCGGATCGGAAGCGTATTTTCCTCATCCTTGGTATTCATGCCCTCCACGCGTACCGTGCCCTTCGTTGGCAGAAGCAGGGCGTTAAGGTGCCTTGCAAGGGTGGATTTGCCGCTGCCGTTGTGGCCCACCACCGCAAGGAACTCCCCTTTTTTGATGTGAAGGCTCACATTCCTGAGAGCAGGTTCCACCGCGTCTTCATATTGAAATGTCAGGTTTTCGATATCGATCATGACGATCTCCTTTATGGAAAAATCCGGTTTCCCGAACCTATATAGCCAACTTATATTATAGCTTACATGCAAGCAAAAAGCAAAAGAAAAGGCAGGCGTGCGCCTGCCTTTTCAAAAGCATTCCGTTTTATTTCCTTTTGCCGCGAATAACAACAGCCACCGCGATCACCGCGATCGCGATGCCTGCCGCCGCGATGCCGATGATGGCACCGGCGCCGGGGCCTTTCTTGGCCTGCGTATCTGCAGGCACCTCCGCCTCGGGGGCTTCGGTGGCCTCAGGTGCCGCGGAGGGTTCTGGCGTGGCTTCCGCCTCAGGTGCAGGGGTCTCTTCCGTCTCCTCGGCAGGCTTGGTGATATCAAGGGTAGTCTCCGCATACATGCCGTCGGTGGTCATGAAATAGAAGCGGAAGGTCCAGGTCTCGCCGGGCGCCGCAGAGGACATCATTTTTCCGGGGGCAAGGTTGATCCGGCCGTTGGTATCGCCGCTCAGGTTGTACTTGAAGACACGGTTGGCCTTGCAGACCATATCGAAGTTTTCTACACCGGATACCGCATCCTGCCCTTCGATGGTGTAGGCAGCGATGCCGCAGCCCGCGCTCTTGAGCTTGTTGCTGCGGAAGCGGGAATCCACGGTGAAGGCATCACCGGTATCAAGGGTATAAAGGTGGAATTCACCCTCCACGGGAACGAGCTTCGCATCTACCACTTCGATGGGGGTGATATCCTGCTCTTTATCGTGCACGATGTAGGCGATGCGCTGCGACCAGCATTCAAGAAGCTGATCCGCACGGTAGCGGCGGTAGGTGCCCTCATCGCTGCCGGCAGCGGGATCGGTGGAGTAGAAGTACTCCACGCCGTCCACGGTCTCATAGCCGGTCAGGGTGATGAGATGGCCGGCGGTGCCGCTCATAGCTGCATTTTCAAGGTAGGGATAGCTGCCGTTGGGATCGGCGGAATACTTTACGTTGATGCCCACGATGTGGCCGTTGGCAAGCTCGTTGCGAACGACATCGAAATCCGCATACTGCACATAGGATTCATAGCCGAACATACCGGCCACCGCCACGGTGAAGGGCCAGTTGCCGAATCCCTCATAGTAATAGTCCCAGTTGAGAAGGCCGACCTGCTCGGGAAGAAGATCTTCGCCGTAGTAGTTGAGCATGATGCACATGGTGGTGGCACTGCACATGACGTTGCCGATACTGGGTTCACGCACCATCTGGGAAATGGCGGGCACCTCCAGCTTCACAGAAGCAGGCAGCTCGCCTTCATAGGCGGAGTAGGTCTGGGTTGGCGTGATATACTGGCCGTCAAGGGTGTTCTTATAGGTGGCGCATACCTGCTCAAGAACGGGGGTCACGGCGGCATCATCGCTGTGGAGGATGACCTTGAGCTGCACGAGGCTGGCAGTCTCGCCATCGCTGCCGCGGATGGTGAAGATATCCGTATCCACAAGGGCAAGATCCGTCGTCTCGGAAACGGAAGCGCGCTTTGCGATATTCCTGGACCATTTGCCCCAGGTGAGCCAATCCGTCCAGGCTTTCTTCATATCCACATAGGCCCTTGCCTGCACTTCCACATAGGTGCCTTCGGGCACTTCCGCATTCCAGGATGCGACCATGTATTCGAAGGCCTCCGTTTCGAAGATCTCGGAAACATATTCGCCGTCGGTCTCGCCCTCCGCAAGGCGCAGCGCGCCATCGCTCACATCGGAAGAAGTCAGCGTCAGGGCGGTCAGCTCGCCCTTTGCAAAATCTTCCTCTGTCGCGATCTTGATGAGGTTGCCTTCAACGGGCGTTCCTTTTTCCTTTGCGAAGCTGATATTCGCAAGGGAAAAGACAAACATGGTTGCGAGCACAAGGCTCAATGTGCGTTTCATGACGTTCTCTTTCCTTTCTGGTTTGTTGGGGATACATGATTCCGCGCCCCCGGCATGTTTCACCGAAGGCGCGAAGAAAAGACTGCTTTTTAGCTGGTCCGCTGGGAAATGCCCTTGATGGCGGAAAGTACCCAATCGTGCTCCTCTGCGGTGATGATGCTGCCGCAGTAATTGCACTTGGCGGTATGGTTCAGATCGAGGGGAGCGCCGCAGTTCGGGCAGTTCCTGGCTTCCTGACCGTTGACGGTGCCGGTGACTGCGCCCTTGGAGCGCACCATCAGCCATTCATAGGTAAGGAACTTTTCGGCCGTACGGCTGCCGCTGACAAGCTCGCCGTTATCATCGCGCAGCGTGTAATCCACAATACGGGTCTGCACGATGGCGGTCAGCATATCCTTGTTTTCATCCTGACCGAAGCCGGTAAGATCAACGCCAAGAACGGCAATGCGCTCCACATAGTTGGTCTGGCGGCCGCGGATGAGCGTTTGCAGCTGGCTGCCCATCTGGTTGAAGAGGGAATCCGTCATGCTTGCGCGCATCTCCTCCCAGTTTTTGGTGGACCAGCAATTCTGCATGCGGATGTAGAGGTTTGCAATATGCTCCTTCATCGCCTCTTCGGAGAAGTTGGGATCCATCTGCTTAAGCTGGGCGATGGTCATGGGCAGCATGGTGCGCTGCGCGCCCGCATTGACGCGAACGGGCTGGTTGGTGGTATTCTTTGCCGCGCCCTTGCTCTTGGAACGGCCAAGGATCAGCACGATGATGATCACAACGATAATGATGGCACCGAAGCTGATACCGCCGCCATCATCGGAGGAAGTGGTGGTATAATCGCTGCCGCTGTAGTAATAATCATCGTCATCATCCCAGCTGCTGCTACTGCTGCTCCAGTCGTCATCCCAATCGGAGGAACTGCCCCAATCGCTGCCGAAATCACTGCCCCAATCACTGCCAAAATCGGTGTCACCCGCAAAGCTGCCCGCATCCGCAAGGCCAACTGCGGGGATAAGCAGAAGCGCGGCAAGCGCAAGCGTTAAAAGCAATATGCCGAATTTCTTTTTCACGGTCGGTATCCTTTCTGCAATATGATCGTCATTTCGGGAAAAGCCGCAGGAGACCGTTTCTCCCGATCATATATATTATAACTATATTATAATTCAAATGCCGCGCCCATGTCTACACTATGCAGCCAGCTTTTCGGAACGCAGCTTGTCTCTTTTCAACAAAATTCTTTTATGTTATGATAAGAAAAACATCGTATGGATAAAGGAGGGTATTCCGATGATCTGCCCGAACTGCGGCGCCAACATGCAGGATGGTTCCGCCTTCTGCACCAACTGCGGTGCCCGTTTTGAACAGCAGCAGGCTTATCAGCAGCCTGTTTACCAGCAACAGCCCGTTTATCAGCAGCCCGCTGGCAACGATCTTCGCACACCGCTCACTACCGGGCAGTTTTTCCTGATGGATCTTGTGGGATGTATCCCCCTCGTGGGTCTTATCATGTATTTTGTCTGGGCATTCGGCGACAGCACAAACGCCAACCGCAAAGCCTGGGCAAGAGCAAGGCTCATTTGGGTGCTGATCTCCACGGTGATTTCCGTGCTGTTCCTCGTTATCGCTGTGTTGACCGGCGCGGCGCTTTCCAATGCCTTTGGCAGCTATTGGTTCTGATAACCGTTCCATCCCCTGCGGCAAAGTTTCGGCTTTGCCGCTTTTTCTTTTTTCGCCGTTGTGCTATGATAAGTTCACAGCCGGTTCCATCGGCCGTGACTGCATCATTCTGAAAGGGATCACTTATATGCGCGTTCTTCCCGGCGCAGAGGTTCTTCTGCGTAATCCGATTCCCGAAACCATCCTGCCCCGCACCGCTAAGGTCGGTATGATCACCAACCAGAGCGGCATTCTTTCCGACAGCACGCCCTCCTATGAGGTGCTGCGCGCACAGTATGACCTTGCTGCTTTTTTCAGCCCGGAACACGGCATGCGCGGCAATGTGCTTGCCGGGGATGATGTGCCGGACTATATCGATGATGTGACCGGCCTTCCCGTTTACAGCACCTACGGTCCCGGACAGGAGGCTGTCCATCGGGCCATGGCGAAGCTCGATGCCCTTTTCTTCGATATTCAGGATGTCGGTTCAAGGTATTACACCTTTCAGTACACCATGACGGAATCCATGGAGGTGGCGGCAAAGGCAGGCATCCCCTTCATCGTGCTCGACCGGCCTTCCATGATCGGCTGTATGGCCGAAGGCAATCTTCTCGACCCGAAATACGCTTCCTTTGTGGGAAAATATCCTACCGCCGCCCGAACAGGTCTTACCATCGGCGAATTTGCCCGTTATATCAATGCGGAGCACGGCATCGGCTGCAAATTGACGGTGGTCCCCTGCCGCGGTTTTACTCGGGACGCGTATTATGACGATACGGGGCTTCCCTTCCTTGCGCCCTCCGCCTGCATTCCCACGGTGGATTGTGCTCTTGCTTATGTGGGTACCTGCCTCATAGAGGGCACGAACCTTTCCGAGGGCCGCGGCACCAAAATGCCCTTCACCTGGTTCGGCGCGCCATGGCTTCGGGTGCAGGAAGCGCTCTCCGCACTTCCCCCCGTTCCCGGCTGCATTCTCAGCGAGGAAGCGGTTACCCCCACATCATCCAAACACAAGGGCGAGCTTTGCCGCGGCATCCGCATTACGGTGACCAACAGGGATGCCTTCCGGCCTTTTGATATGATGGTTCGCCTTCTTTCCCTTATCCGCAGGCAGAACCCGGAGTTCGCCTTCAGCGAGTTTTTCCTGAAGCTCTTCGGCAGCGATGCGATGCTTGCCGATGATTTTGATGCGGAAGCCTATCTTGCTTCCCTTGAGGCACCGCTTGCAGCCTATAAAGAAGCCATCAAGCCTTATTATTTATACTGATATCGACCCAAAAGCAGAAAAGCGAAGTTCATTCGAACTTCGCTTTTTGTTTTTCGCTTAGAAAATGCCAAGATACAGCCGCTTCGACAGCAGTTCAAGAGCATGGATGCCGGCGATGCTGTTGCCCTTCTCATTGAGGGCGGGGGAATAAATGCCGATGCCGAGGCGCGTGGGCACCACCGCCATAATGCCGCCGCCGACGCCGCTCTTCGCAGGCACGCCGACCCGGAGCGCAAACTCGCCGCTGCCGTCATACATGCCGCAGGTAACGAGGACGGCGTTGACAAAGCGGGCAAACTCCGAGGGGAAAAGCCGCGTTTCGGACCTTACGGTCTTGCCCCGGTTTGCAAGTACAAAGCCGATATGGGCAAGATCCCTGCTGCAGATGCGGATGGAACAGGCACGGAAATAGCAATCGAGCACATCTTCCACATCGTCCTCCAAAAGGCCGTGGGCCTTGAGAAGGTATGCAAGGGCGCGGTTCTTGAAGCCGTGGGTCTTTTCGCTGCGGTATACCGCTTCGTCCACATCGATATTCGGGTTATCCGCCAGCTTTCTTGTGAGATCAAGAAGCCTTTCGAAGCGTTCCACATAGTCCTTGCCTCTGATCAGGGAGCAGATCACGATAGCACCCGCATTGACCATGGGATTAAAATGCTCCGAAACAAGGGATTTATCTGAAACGTTGATGGCGTCGAAGGGCTTGCCGGTGGCTTCCACGCCGATATGGCGGCGCACTTCCTCCGTACCGTTGTCCATCAGCGCAAGAAGCAGCAGCACCGGTTTGATAATGCTCTGCACGGTGAAAGGCTTCATATAATCGCCCGCGCAGTAATGGCTGCCGTCGCTGCTCAATACATAAATGCCGAAATCGTTCGGATCCTGCTTGGCAAGCTCCGGGATATAGGTAGCCACAGAACCTTTTTGAATATCCGGTCTGCATTCCGCAATGATCTGTTCCAGCAATTCTACCATCGTATTATCTCCTTAAAGCTGAACAAGCAGCGTTTATCTTCAACGGAATCATTCTAACACAATGTAAACGAAATGAACAGGGGAAGTGCGGACACAAACCACCGGCAA
Source organism: Clostridiales bacterium (assembly GCA_015056105.1). Taxonomy (GTDB): domain Bacteria; phylum Bacillota; class Clostridia; order Christensenellales; family CAG-138; genus UBA1685. The sequence goes on from SVGX01000006.1 coordinate 25,712, forward strand.
ACTGTATAAAAAAACACGGCACAGCCGATCCGGCTGTACCGTGTAAAGGTGTTTGATCTGTTAGATCAGCTCAACAAGAGCCATTTCCGCAGCGTCACCGCGGCGGGGGCCGAGCTTCAGAACGCGGATGTAACCGCCGTTGCGGCCATCATACTTGGGCGCGATCTCACGGAAGAGCTTTTCCACGACGGGATGGGGCATTTCCTTGCTGCGCTTGGCGTACTCGGTCTTGGTCTCCTTCTCGTTGCGGGGCAGGGGCATGTCATAGAGGTAGGACATGATCTGCCTGCGGGCATGGAGCTTGGAGGGCAGATCGTTGACCTTTTCGACCTTGACGATCTGCTGCTTGTCGTTGCGGGTTTCCTTCTCGACGGTGACGGTGTTCTTATATTCTTTCACAGCGAGGGTGATCAGCTTCTCGGCGATGGGACGGATCTCCTTCGCACGGGCTTCGGTGGTAACGATCTTGCCGTTCCAAAGAAGCGCAGTGGTGAGGTTCCTGAGCATAGCGTCGCGCTGGTCGCTCGCCTTACCAAGTTTACGGTTAGGCATTGAAACTTCCTCCTTAATTAGTCTTCGTTATGCCGAAGGGAAAGGCCCAGGCCAACCAGCTTCTGCTGGACTTCCTCAAGCGACTTGCGGCCGAGGTTGCGGACCTTCATCATTTCTTCCTCGTTGCGCATGACCAATTCCTCTACGGTATTGATGCCGGCGCGCTTGAGGCAATTGTAGGAACGGACGGAAAGGTCGAGCTCTTCGATGGTCATCTCCAGGATCTTTTCCTTCTTGTCCTCTTCCTTTTCCACCATGATCTCCACGCCCTGCACATGCTCGGTGAGGTTGATGAACAGCATCAGGTGCTCCGTGAGGATCTTCGCCGCAAGGCTTACCGCCTCGTCCGGCTTGATGCTGCCATCGGTCCAAACCTCAAGGGTAAGCATGTCGTAGTCAGTGATCTGACCGACGCGGGTGTCTTCCACGCGGAAGTTGACCTTGCGGATCGGGGTGAAGATGGAATCTACCGCGATCTGGCCGATGGGCATATCCGGCTTCTTATTTTTGTCGGCGGAAACATAGCCGCGGCCGCGCTCGAGGACGATCTCCATATAGAGCCTGGCGTTGGGGCCAAGGGTGGCAATGTGAAGATCGGGGTTGACGATCTCAACATCCGCATCGGCGATAATGTCGCCGGCCTTGACTTCGCACTCGCCACTGGCGTCGATGATGACCTTTTTCGCGCCTTCACTGTGAAGCTTGCACACAAGCTCCTTGATGTTGAGCACGATCTCGGTTACGTCTTCCTTGACGCCTTCCACAGTCGAAAACTCATGCAGTACGCCATCGATCTTGATGGACGAAGCCGCCACACCGGGCAGAGAGGACAGCAGCACCCTGCGAAGGGAGTTGCCCAGCGTCGTGCCAAAACCGCGCTCCAGCGGTTCGACGACGAACTTGCCGTAATCCTCGGTAAGCTCTACGCACTCGATTTTCGGTCTTTCGATTTCTATCATTCTCTTTTCCCCTCTCTTGATTTCTGGTCAGTCGATAAGGGCAATGGGGCGACTTATGATTACCTGGAGTAGAACTCGACGATGAGATGCTCCTCGATGGTGAGGTCGATATCGTCGCGCTGCGGCATGGCAGCGATCTTACCGGTAAGATTGTCGGCATCAAGCTCGAGCCACTTGGGAACGGGCTTGCTTGCACCCTGCTCGCGAAGGTCCTTAAGCTGCTGCATATCGCGGCTGCGTTCCTTCACGGTGATGACCTGCCCGGGCTTCACAATGTAGGAAGCAATGTCGACCTTCTTGCCATCCACGAGGATGTGGCCATGGTTGACCAGCTGGCGGGCCATGGGACGGCTGGGAGCCAGCGCGAGACGGTACACAACGTTATCAAGCCTGCGCTCGAGAAGGGTGAGCATGTTCTCACCGGTCACGCCGCGCATGTTGCTGGCCATGTCGTAATACTTGCGGAACTGGGACTCGCTGACGCCATAGGCGCGGCGGCACTTCTGCTTTTCACGAAGCTGCATGCCGTATTCGCTCTGCTTCCTCTGCCTTGCCTGGCCATGCTGTCCCGGAGGGGTGTGACGCTTCACAACCGCGCACTTGGCGGTGTAGCAACGGTCGCCCTTGAGGAAAAGCTTGGTGCCTTCCCTGCGGCACTGCCTGCAAACGGAATCCGTATATCTTGCCATTGTCGTTTGCCTCCTTAAACTCTTCTGCGCTTGGGCGGGCGGCATCCGTTATGGGGGATGGGCGTCACGTCCTTGATCATGTTGACTTCAAGACCCGCAGTCTGAAGTGCACGGATAGCGGCTTCACGGCCGGAGCCGGGGCCCTTTACATAAACCTCAACGGTGCGCAGGCCATGCTCCATAGCCGCCCTTGCAGCGGTCTCGGAAGCCATCTGGGCTGCGAACGGGGTGCTCTTCCTGCTGCCGCGGAAGCCGAGGCCGCCGGCGGAAGCCCAGGAAAGGGCGTTGCCCTGGAGGTCAGTGATGGTAACCATGGTGTTGTTGAAGGAGGAACGGATATGCACCGCGCCACGCTCGATATTCTTCTTTTCACGGCGCTTGCGGGTACCGGCCTTCTTGACTTTGCCTTTTGCTGCTGCCATTTTACGTCTCCTCCCTTACTTCTTTCTGCCGCCCACGGTGCGTTTCGGACCCTTGCGGGTGCGGGCGTTCTGCTTGGTGCTCTGACCGCGGACCGGCAGGCCCTTGCGGTGACGCACGCCGCGATAGCAGCCGATCTCGATGAGGCGCTTGATGTTCATGGAAGTTTCACGCCTGAGGTCGCCTTCTACCTTAAGGTTGTGATCGATGTAGTCCCTGAGTTTTGAGACGTCGCCCTCGGACAGATCGCGTACGCGGATGTCGGGGTCAACGCCGGTGGCTGCCAGAATGTCGGTCGCGGTCTTGCGGCCGATACCGTAGATGTAGGTAAGGCCGATTTCGACCCGCTTGTCTCTGGGCAGGTCCACGCCAGCAATACGTGCCATAAAGTTTACCTCCGAAAAATTTGGTATGGGTTTGTTCCTGCCGGTTCCACGGAAAACCGTGGCAGCCGCACCGGCAAGTGGTTTCCTCTATTAGAACTCCGCTCCGTTTTTTCCCGAAAAAGGGAACGAAGCAGATTTCTAATATGTCATCCAGCTCTCACTGGCTGACGAAGTCTGGGAAAGGCAGACTCGAAACAATTTATTGTACCATTATTTTTGCCATTTTTGCAATAGGTTTTTCCCATTTTATTGGGAAAAAACCAACTTTTTTGCGGCATTTTTCGGTACATTCCGCCCGCTGCCGAAAAAACGGCAGACAGGCAAACGCGCGCATGGCGTTTTTCGCCCTGCGCGTTGCGTCCGCTCTGGGGGATTAGCCCTGCTTCTGCTTGTGCTTGGGGTTCTCGCAGATCACCATCACGCGACCCTTGCGCTTAATGATCTTGCACTTTTCACAAATGGGTTTTACAGAGGGCCTGACTTTCATTTGTTTTTCCTCCCGATTCTTAGTTCTTCGCGCGCCAGGTGATCCGGCCGCGCGTCAGGTCGTAGGGGGACAGTTCCACTGTCACCTTGTCACCCGGCAGCACGCGGATATAATTCATGCGGAGCTTGCCGGAAATATGCGCTAAAATTTTATGACCGTTTTCCAACTGAACTTCGAACATTGCGTTCGGGAACGAGTCGGTAACTACGCCTTCAACTTCGATAACATCTGTCTTAGACAAGTTATCCCTCCTTAAATCTTTTCGGTGTCATGGTCCCGGGCAAGCGCTTTTCTGAGCGCAGCATCCGCCGTGTTGCCCGGTGCTGCAAGCATCGCTTCCATGTTTTCCACACAAGCGCGTTCAAAGCTCAAATGTTTGAGTTTCTTTTTCTTGGGCTTGGCGGCCTTGTGGGTCTCGCCATCTGCGATACGCACATGCGCATCATCTTCAATGGCAACCACAAGGAACCGTCTGCCTTTATCGCGCCCCGCCTTGGAGAGCACGATCCTGCCCAACAGTTTGTCGGTCATCGCTGCCTCCTTACAGGGTGAGAAGCACCGGTTCGCCATCGGTGATGGCCACCGTGTTCTCATAGTGTGCGCTGGGCTTGCCGTCCCGTGTTTCGATCGTCCAGCCATCGCTGAGCTGGACCACTTCCCACGTTCCCATATTGATCATGGGTTCGATGGCGATCACCATGCCGGGAACGAGCCTTGCGCCGCGTCCGAACCGCCTGTCGGCAAAGTTCGGCACATCCGGCGCTTCGTGCATATCGCGGCCGATGCCGTGCCCGATCAGATCGCGCACCACACCGTACCCGTGTGCTTCCGCGTGTTTTTGTACTGCCGCGCCGATATCGGAAATATGATATCCCGCTTTGCAGAACTGCAGTGCTTCAAAGAAGCATTCACGCGTGACTTCAACAAGCTTTTTCTTCTCTTCGGATACCTTGCCGATAAGAAGCGTGCGCGCTGCGTCCCCATGGAAGCCGTTGAGCTTTGCGCCCACATCGATGCTCAGGATGTCGCCATCGCAGAGCTTATACTTCCCGGGGATGCCGTGCACGACCTGCTGGTTGACGGAAGCACAGATGCTTTTCGGATAGCCCATGTACCCCAGGAAGGAAGGGTATGCGCCCTTGCTCCTGATGTAATCCTCGGCGATCCTGTCGAGCTCATCCGTGGTCATTCCGACCGCTGCTTTTTCGCTGAGCAGCTCCAGCGTTTCTTTTACGATGCTTCCCGCAGCTTTCATCTTTTCGATGTCAGCTGCGTTTTTGATCGTGATGCGTCCGCTGCTCATACCAGTTTCTCCGTTAGGGCGAGGATATCAGCAGTCACTTCTGCCGGGGTCTCGTCCCCGTTCACAGTTTGAAGCTTGCCCATTTTCTCATAGTAAGCAATGAGGGGCTGTGTAAGCCGTTCATACACAAGGATGCGGTTTTTGACCGTTTCCGGTTTATCGTCATCCCGGATGAACAGCTTGGCGCCGCACCGTTCGCAGGTGTTACCTGCATAGGTGGAGGTATGATACCCAACGCCGCAGCCGGAGCACATGCGCCGCCCACCGATTCGATCGATCAGCCGCGCAGCAGGCACATCAATGTTGATGACCATGTCAATGTCCGAAATGTGTTGGAACGCATCCGCCTGGGCCACTGTGCGGGGAAAACCGTCCAGCAAAAAGCCCTTTGCGCAATCCTGCGCATGGATGCGGTGTTCGACCATGCCGATGATGACTTCGTCCGGAACCAGCTCGCCTTTTTCGATATAGTCCTTGGCTTCCATACCAAGCTCAGTGCCTTCGCGGATCTCGCCGCGCAGCATTTCGCCGGTGGAAATATGAGCAATACCGTGGTATCCGCAAACTTTATCCGCCTGGGTGCCTTTTCCGGCACCCGGCGGTCCTAAGAAGATCAACTTCATACGGCGTTCCTCATTAGCCGAGGAATCCCTTATAGTGGCGCATCAGCATCATGGATTCAAGCTGTGCGCTGGTTTCAAGCGCAACGCTGACCATGATGAGCAGGCTCGTGGGGCCGAACGCAGAGGTAAGGCCGAACGCGTCGAGCACCGCCGTGGGGACGATCGCGATCACCATCAGGAAGAACGCGCCGAAAAGAGTCAGACGGTTGCTGATCTTTGCGAGATGCTCGCCGGTGGGGCGACCGGGGCGGATGCCCGGGATGAAGCCGCCGTTCTGCTGCAGGTTCTTGCTGATCTCAACAGGGTTGAAGGAGATCGTGGTGTAGAAGTACGCAAATGCCACGATGAGCAGCGCGTACACGATGTAGTAAACAACAGTTCCGGATGCAAGATACTGCATATAGAACTTGGTGAACCAGCCGACGCTCTCGATGTTGGTGGTAGGATCCTGGAGGAACTGCTGCATCAGGGTAAGACCGTCAGCATCAGCGATCTGCAGGATCATGGTGGGCACCTGGATGATCGTCATGGCGAAAATGAGGGGCATAACGCCGTTTGCATTCGCCTTGAGCGGGATGTGGGTGCTCTGACCGCCATACATCTTGCGGCCAACCACGCGCTTTGCATACTGCACCGGGATGCGGCGCTCCGCCTTATCCACAAGGGTAACGCCCGTGATGAGCACGAGGACGATCACCAGAAGGATGGGGAGGATCCACCAGGCAAAGTTGGTGCCGGTAGCAGGGTTGGGGTTAAATACGCCGCCCACATACTGAATGACAGTGGTGGGAACGCTGGAGCAGATGGAGGTGAAGATGATGAAGGAAGTGCCGTTGCCGACGCCCTTCTCCGTGATCCTTTCACCAAGCCATACGAGGAACGCAGTACCGGCGGTACAAATGACGCCGATGCTTGCATAGGTGAAGAAGTTGGGGTTGTCAAGCAGATACATGGTGGTACCGTTTACCGGCACGCCAACGCTCTGCAGGCTCGCTACGATACCGATGCTCTGTACAAGAGCAAGGCCGATACCGACATAGCGGGTGATCTTCTCGATCTTCGTGCGGCCGTCTTCCTCCTTGGAGATGCGCTCCAGGGCGGGGATGGCGATGCAGAGAAGCTGGATGATGATCGAACCCGTGATGTAGGGCGAGATACCCATTGCGAAGATACTGAACTGACTCAGCGCGCTGCCCGAGAAGATGCTCAGGAAGCCAAGTGCGTCATATTGGCCGATTAGGCTTGCCATGACCTCGCTGTTGACGCCGGGCACGGGGATGAAGGAACCGAACCTGTAGATCACGACCAGAAGGAGCGTGTACAGCATCTTGGTCCGGAGATCCTTGATCTTCCATGCGTTGATAAGGGTCTTAAACATCAGACCACCTCAACAGTTCCGCCCGCGGCCTCGATGGCTTTTTGGGCTGTCTCCGAAAACTTCGCAGCCTTCACATCCAAACGCTTGGTGAGCTCGCCGCGGCCCAAAACCTTGAGCCCGTCCTTCTCGATTTTGCTGATGATACCCATTTCCTTGAGGAGCTCCGCGGTAACGGTGGTGCCATCCTCGAGACGGTTGAGGGTTTCAACGTTAACGATGGTGTATTCCTTTGCAAAAATGTTGGTGAAGCCGCGCTTGGGCAGACGGCGTGCAAGGGGCATCTGGCCGCCTTCAAAGCCGTTCTTCTTGCTGCCGCTGCGGGCCTTCTGACCCTTGTGACCCTTTGCAGAGGTTTTGCCCAGACCGGAACCGGTACCACGGCCAACGCGCTTTTTGCTCTGGGTGGAGCCGGCTACGGGCTTTAACTCATGTAATTTCATGCTGCTACCTCCGAATTAGACTTCTTCGACCTTGACCAGGTGCTTTACCTTGAAGATCATGCCGCGGATAGCCGCGTTGTCGGGCTTCACCACGGTGCTGTTGGTCTTCTTGAGACCCAGCGCCTTCACGGTCGCCTGCTGATCCTTCAGGGCGCCGATGGTGCTCTTCACGAGCGTGATTTTAAGATTAGCCATTTGCTTCCCTCCTGTTAGCCGAGAATCTCTTCAACGGTCTTGCCGCGGAGCTTCGCGATCTGCTCGGCCGTCCTGAGCTGGGTGAGACCTTCGATGGTGGCCTTCACGCAGTTGGCGGGGTTGTTGGAGCCGTAGCTCTTGGTGCGGATATCCTTGATGCCGACCATCTCAAGCACTGCACGGGCGGGGCCGCCGGCGATAACACCGGTACCGGGCTCGGCGGGAAGCATGCGGACATGGCCCTTGCCGAACTTGCCTTCCACAGCGTGGGGGATCGTGGTGCCTACGAGCGGGACCTCGACGAGATGACGCTTCGCATCTTCGATGCCCTTGCGGACGGCTTCCGGAATTTCAGCAGCCTTGCCGAGGCCAACGCCAACGTGGCCGTTTTCATCACCGACTACCATGAGCGCGGTGAAGCGGAAGTTCTTGCTGCCCTTGGTAACCTTGGCAACACGGTTGATGTATACAAGCCTTTCCTTGAGTTCCATGGTGGTTGCGTCAGTACGTTTCTGCATGTGTTACCTCCTTAGAATTCCAGGCCGGCTTTACGGGCGCCTTCAGCCACTTCCGCAACACGGCCGGTGTAAAGGTAACCGCCGCGGTCGAAAACAACTTCCTTCACGCCCTTATCCAGCGCACGGCGGGCAACAACTTCGCCCACCAGGTTGGCAGCTTCCTTCTTGGTCTTGCCTTCAAGCTGCGCCTTGACTTCGGCATCCAGGGTGGAGGCGGAAGCAAGGGTATGACCGACGACATCGTCGATGACCTGCGCATAAATGTGGTTCAGGCTGCGGTAAACGTTAAGCCTCGGACGCGCTGCGGTGCCATTGATGTGGCGGCGGGTGCGGCCATGACGCTTTTTGCGCACAGAATTTTTATCTACCTTAGAAATCATATTTCCACTCCTTCTCTACGCATTACTTACCGGTCTTACCAACCTTGCGGCGTACGGTCTCGTAATCATACTTGATGCCCTTGCCCTTGTAGGGTTCGGGTTCGCGCCACTTACGAATGTCCGCAGCCACCTGGCCGACAACCTGCTTGCTGATGCCCTTGACGATGATCTTGTTGGGGCCGGGAACCTCGAAGGAAACGCCCTCCGGAGGATCCACTTCAACAGGATGGGAATAGCCAAGGTTCAGAACCAGCTTGGTGCCCTGAAGCTGGGCACGGTAACCAACGCCGTTGATCTCAAGGGTCTTGGAGAAGCCCGTGGTAACGCCAACGACCATGTTGTTGATGAGGGAGCGGGTAAGGCCGTGAAGCGCGCGGTGCTCTTTCTGATCGCTGGGGCGCTTAACGGTCAGGACGCCGTTTTCCTCGGAGAGTTCCATAGCGGGAGAGATCTTCTCTGAAAGGGTGCCCTTGGGGCCCTTAACAGTTACGGTGTTCTCGTCACCGACCGTGATTGTCACTCCGCCGGGAATCGTGATCGGAAGTTTTCCGATTCGTGACATGTGTTACACCTCTTTCTTAAAATTGATATTGGTTTCGGTTTACCAAATGTATGCGAGCACTTCGCCGCCGACGCCAAGCTTGCGGGCTTCGCGGTCGGTCATCATGCCACGGGAAGTGGAGATGATGGCGATGCCGAGGCCGTTGAGCACCTTGGGGATCTGATCCTTGCGGGCATAAACGCGCAGGCCGGGCTTACTGATGCGCTTGAGGCCGGTGATGACCTTCTGCTTGTTGGGGCCGTACTTGAGGTCGATGTGGATGAACTTGGCAACGCCATCTTCACGCATATCATAACCCTTGATGTAGCCTTCCTGAAGCAGGATCTCCGCGATCGCCTTCTTGACGGTGGACGCGGGGACGAGCACGTCGTTGTGCTTCGCGATGAGCGCATTGCGGATACGAGTCAGCATATCAGCGATGGGATCGGTAATAACTGCCATTTTGATTTTCCTCCTTTCGCTATGCGCTTACCAGCTGGCCTTACGCACGCCGGGAATCTCGCCCTTGTAAGCGAGTTCGCGGAAGCAGATGCGGCAGATGCCATACTTACGCAGTACAGAATGCGGACGGCCGCAGATACGGCAGCGGGTGTATTCACGGGTGGAATACTTTGCAGGGCGGGCCTGCCTGATTTTCATACTGGTCTTTGCCACTGTAGCTTCCTCCTTTACGCCTGAACGAAGGGCATGCCCATGAGCTTGAGCAGCTCTTTGGCTTCTTCGTCGGTCTTGGCGGTGGTAACGAACACGATGTCCATACCGCGGGTCTTGTCGACGTCATCATAGTTGATCTCGGGGAAGATCAGCTGCTCTTTGAGACCCATGGCATAGTTGCCACGGCCGTCAAAGCTGGTGTCGGAGATGCCGCGGAAGTCGCGGACGCGGGGCAGCACGATGTTCATGAGCTTGTCGGCAAAGTAGTACATGCGATCGCCGCGGAGGGTGACCTTCGCACCGATGTTCATGCCTTCACGAACCTTGAAGTTCGCAACGGACTTCTTCGCCTTGGTCACGACGGCCTTCTGGCCGGCGATGATGCTGAGTTCTTCCAGCGCAGCTTCGATGCCCTTCGGGTTGTCCTTTTCGGAACCGAGACCCATGTTAAGGACGATCTTCTCAAGCTTGGGAACCTGCATGATGTTCTCATAGCCGAACTTTTCCTTGAGCTGACCAACGATCTCTTCGTTGTACTTCACCCTGAGGCGGGCGGCCTCGGTGAACGGCTTGGCTTCCGCTACATTCTTCTTTTTCTTGGCGGGCGCCTGGGAAGCGTTATCTTTCTTAGCCACTTACGGTTTCCTCCTTCCGCCTCAGTCGATATCCTTGCCGCACTTCTTGCAGACGCGGATGTTCTTGGTCTTCTGCTTGCCATCCTTGGTGGTGACAACCTCTGCGCGGTGCGCAACGCGGGTGGCCTTGCCGCACTTGGGGCAAACGAGCATCACGTTGGAAGCATGGATGGTGCCTTCCTTCTCGATGCGGCCGCCGGCTTCGCCCTGCCTGCGGGGCTTCACGTGACGGATGATCATGTTGGCGTTCTGGACGATCACGCGCTCTTCCTGCGGGAAGGCGACCATGATCTTGCCCTTCTTGCCCTTATCCTTACCGGAGATGACGACTACGGTATCGTCCTTCTTAACGTTGAGCTTTTTCATTCTCTCGTTCCTCCATTAGAGCACTTCGGGCGCAAGGGACACGATCTTCATGTAGTCCTTAGCGCGAAGTTCGCGTGCAACGGGCCCAAAGATACGGGTGCCGCGGGGCTCTTTCTTGTCATTGATGATGACGGCGGCATTGTCATCGAAACGGATGCTGCTGCCATCGGGGCGCTGCGTAGCGGACACGGTGCGAACCACGACCGCCTTCACGACGTCCTTCTTCTTCACGGCGCCGCCGGGAGAAGCAGACTTCACAGAAGCGACGATCACGTCGCCGATGCTCGCGCTCTTGCGATACGAACCACCCAGCACGCGGATGCACATGATCTCTTTCGCGCCGCTGTTGTCCGCAACCTTCAATCTGGTCTGGGGCTGAATCATTGCTTACTCCTTTCCGGCTTACTTCGCCTTCTCGACGATCTCAACGAGACGCCAGTGCTTATCCTTGCTCAGCGGGCGGGTCTCCATGATCTTCACGGTATCGCCGATGCCGCATTCGTTGTTCTCATCGTGAACCTTGAACTTCACGGTGCGGTTGACCATCTTGCCGTAGAGGGGATGGCGAACCTTGGTCTTGATGGCAACAACGATCGTCTTATCCATCTTATCGCTTACGACTACGCCGGTGCGGGTCTTGCGGTTACCTCTTACTTGTTCCATTGGTATTTCTCCTTTCACCCGTTACTCGGCTGCCTTGAGCTCGCGCTCGCAAAGGAGCGTCTTAACCCGGGCAACGTCCTTCTTGCACTCACGGATCCGCTGGGTGTTGGCCAACTGACCGGTAGCCTGCTGGAAACGGAGGTTGAACAGCTCTTCCTTGAGCGCCTTCTCCTTGGCAACGAGCTCTTCGGTGGAAAGTTTCCTCAATTCATTAGCCTTCATTGCTCTCGCCTCCTACTTCTTTCTTGGCGATCTTACACTTGAGGGGCAGCTTGTGCATGGCAAGCCTGAGCGCCTCACGCGCGACCGACTCATCAACGCCGGCGATCTCGAACATCACACGGCCGGGCTTCACGACGGCTACCCAATATTCCGGAGAACCTTTACCGGAACCCATTCGGGTCTCGGCGGGCTTTTCGGTAACGGGCTTGTCGGGGAAGATCTTGATCCAAACCTTACCGCCGCGCTTGATGTAACGGGTCATCGCGATACGGGCGGCTTCGATCTGGTTGCTGGTGACCCATGCGGGTTCGGTTGCTACGAGGCCAAATTCACCGTAGGTGATGGTGTTGCCGCGCATAGCCTTACCGGTCATACGACCGCGGTGTACCCTGCGGCGCTTTACTCTCTTAGGCATCAACATGGTTCATTGCCCTCCTTACGCTTTCTTCTGTCGGTTGAGCACTTCGCCCTTGTAGATCCACACCTTGATGCCGATGCGGCCATAGGTGGTGTGCGCCTCGGCAAAGCCGTATTCGATGTCGGCGCGCATGGTCTGCAGGGGGATGGAGCCCTCGTGATAGCCTTCGGTGCGGGCGATTTCCGCGCCGCCCAGACGGCCGGAGCACATCAGCTTGATGCCCTTCGCGCCGGACTTCATGGCACGGCCCATGGCCTGCTTCATGGCGCGGCGGAAGGAGATGCGCTTCTCAAGCTGTGCTGCGATGCTTTCAGCGACGAGCTGTGCGTTGGCATCAGGGTTCTTGACTTCCATGATGTTCACGCTGACGGGCTTGCCGATGAGCGCGGTAACGTCGGCCTTGATGGCGTCTACGCCAACGCCGCCCTTACCGATGAGCACGCCAGGGCGCGCAGTGTGGATGCTGACGGTGACCTTGCCGGCAGCGCGCTCGATGTCGATCTTGCTGACGCCTGCGGCATAGTGGGCCTTCTTCAGGTGCTTCCTGATCTTGTCGTCCTCGATCAGGTAGTTGGAGAATTCCTTCTTGTTGGCATACCAGCGGGTGTTCCAATCGCGGATAACGCCTACGCGGAAGCCATTCGGATTAACTTTCTGTCCCATTCTTTACCTCCTTACTTCACCTGATCCAGGATGATGGTGATGTGGCTCGTACGCTTGCGGATGCGGGTAGCACGGCCCTGCGCACGGGGACGGAAACGCTTGAGCGTGGGGCCCTGGTTTGCGAAAACCTCAGCCACGTAAAGCGTGTCGGCGGAAAGATCAAGGTTGTTTTCCGCGTTGGCAACGGCGCTGTTGAGGAGCTTGAGAACCGGCTCGCTCGCAGCCTTGGGGGTGTACATCAGGATAGCCTGAGCTTCCTTTACGCTCTTGCCGCGGATGAGGTCGATGACGACCTTGACCTTGCGGGAAGAGATGCGGATATAACGGGCGATCGCATGGGGACGCTTTTCGGCGTTAGCCTTGCGCGCTGCGCTCTTTTCTCTGGACCTAGTAGCCATGATTCGCTTCCTCCTTCTTATCTGCCGCCAGAGGACTTCTCGGAGCCCCTGTGGCCGCGGAATGTACGGGTGGGCGCGAACTCACCCAGCTTGTGGCCGACCATTTCCTCGGTAACGTATACCGGGACATGCTTCTTGCCATCGTGTACGGCGATGGTGTGACCAACCATGTCGGGGAAAATGGTGGATGCGCGGCTCCAAGTCTTTACGACTGCCTTTTTGCCGCTTTCGTTCATATCCTGGATGCGCTTGAGCAAGCGCTCCTGAACAAAAGGTCCTTTCTTGATTGACCTGCTCATTGATTGACTCCTTTCGCCTCTTATTTGCCGTTCCTGCGGCGCACGATGAACTTATCGTTGACGTTCTTGGTCTTACGGGTCTTGTAACCGAGAGCGGGCTTGCCCCACGGGGTTACAGGGCCGGGACGACCGATGGGGCTCTTGCCCTCACCGCCGCCGTGCGGGTGGTCACAGGGGTTCATGACGCTGCCGCGAACGGTGGGACGGAAGCCCTTGTGGCGGGTACGGCCGGCCTTACCGAGAACGATGTTGGCGTGGTCGACATTGCCGACCTGGCCGATGGTCGCACGGGCGTTCATGGGAACGAGGCGGACCTCACCGCTGGGGAGACGGACCTGCGCATAAGCGCCTTCCTTTGCCATCAGCTGGGCGGCGTTGCCCGCGCTGCGGACAAGCTGCGCGCCGCGGCCGGGGCGGAGCTCGATGCAGTGGATCATGGTGCCCACGGGGATCTGGCGGACTTCCATGGCGTTGCCGACCTTGATGTCAGCGCCTTCGCCGGAAAGAAGCTCATCGCCGACCTTCAGGCCGAGGGGAGCGATGATGTAGCGCTTTTCGCCGTCCGCATAGTGGAGAAGGGCGATGTTCGCGCTGCGGTTGGGATCGTATTCGATCGTGGCGACCTTTGCGGGAACGCCATCCTTATTGCGCTTGAAGTCGATAACGCGATACTTGCGCCTTGCGCCGCCGCCGCGATGACGGACGGTGATGCGGCCCTGGTTGTTGCGGCCGCCGCTGGAGCGAAGATCCTCAAGCAGGGACTTCTCCGGCGTCTTGCAGGTGATCTCCTCGTAAGCGGAGACGGTCATGAAACGCTGGCCGGGAGTCGTGGGTTTGATAGTTCTGATTGCCATGGTTGAGCCTCCTTACTGCGCGATGCTGTCGAAGAACTCGATGCCCTTGGAGTCCTTCTTAAGCTTCACATAGGCCTTCTTGGTGGAAGGACGACGGCCGACATCGAGGCCGCGGCGCTTCATCTTACCAAGGTTGTTGATGGTGTGAACGCTTTCGACCTTAACGCCGAAAACCGCTTCAACAGCCTGCTTGATCTCGGTCTTGTTGGCCTTCTTCGCAACGATGAAGGTGTAGACCTTATCGGCGAGCTGGTCATAGCTCTTCTCGGTGAGAACGGGCTTTACGATAACATCATGGGGCGTCTTCATTATACGTACACCTCCTCGATCTTGGCGACCGCATCCTTGGTGAGGATCAGCGTGTCGTACTTGAGAATCTCATAAACGTTCAGGGTGCCGACCAGAGTGGTCTTCACGCCGGGGATGTTGGAAGCGGCGCGCTCTACGATCTCATCCTTCTCGGGGAGGACGATGAGGGCCTTCTTCACGCTCATGGCGTTGAGGACCTTGACCATTTCCTTGGTCTTGGCGGCGGGGATATCCAGCGCCTCATAAACGATGATCTCGTTATCGTTTACCTTGGAGGTAAGGGCGCTCTTCATTGCAAGGCGCTTTACCTTCTTGTTCACGCTCATGCGGTAGTCACGGGGCTTGGGGGCAAACACGACGCCGCCGTGGGTGAAGATAGGCGCGCGGTTGCTGCTGTGACGGGCGCGGCCGGTGCCCTTCTGGCGGTAGATCTTGATGCCGCCGCCGCGCACTTCGGCGCGGGTGAGGGCGCTCTGGGTGCCCTGGCGCTGGTTGGCGAGGTAAGCCTTCACGACCGTGTGCAGCGCGGATTCGTTGACTTCTACGCCGAAGATGCTCTCTTTGAGCTCGAGCTCGCCGGTCTTCTGCCCGGCGATGTTGTACAATGCTACGTTAGGCATGTTTTATCTCCTTTCGCTCGCGGCTGTTACTTCACGGTTTCCTTGACAATGAGGAGACCGCCCTTGGCGCCGGGAAGCGCGCCCTTGATGAGGAGCAGGTTGCGCTCGGCGTCAACGCGCACGACTTCAAGGTTCTGAACCGTTACGCGCTCATGGCCCATGTGGCCGGGCAGGTGCTTGGTCTTGAAAACCTCGCCGGGATAGGTGCAGGCGCCCATGGAGCCGGCAACGCGGTAGGAATGGGAACCGTGAGTCTTGCGGCCGCGGCCCTGATTCCAGCGCTTGATGTTGCCCTCAAAGCCTTTGCCCTTGCTGGTGCCGGTGACGTCAACCTTGTCGCCGTTGGCGAAAACATCAGCGGAAATGACCTGGCCGACCTCGTAGGACGCGGTATCATCGAACTTGAATTCGCGAACGAAACGGTGAGCGCCCACGCCGGCCTTCTTCAGGTGGCCGAGTTCGGGCTTGGTGAGAAGCTTTTCACGAACGGGCTTGAACGCAACCTGGATGGCTTCGTAGCCGTCATGCTCGCTGGTCTTCTTCTGAACGACGGGGCAGGGACCTGCAAGAACTACGGTGACGGGGATCATGGTGCCGTCCTCGCGGAACATCTGGGTCATACCGACCTTGGTACCCAAAATCGCTTTCTTCATCTTGATACACCTCCGATTGCTCAAAGCTTGATCTCGATGTCGACACCGGCGGGAAGATCGAGCTTCATCAGCGCGTCCACGGTCTTCGCGGAGGGCTGGAGAATGTCGATCAGACGCTTATGGGTACGCATCTCGAACTGCTCTCTGCTGTCTTTGTACTTATGGGGCGAGCGGAGAATGGTAACGATTTCTTTCTCCGTCGGAAGGGGAATGGGGCCGCTGACGCGCGCGCCCGTCCGCTTGGCCGTGTCAACGATCTTCTCGGCACTCTGGTCGATCAGGTTGTGCTCGTAGGCCTTGAGTTTGATGCGGATCTTCTGATTTGCCATATTATTTCTTTCCTCCTTTTTGTATCGGGCAGTACACGCAGCCGTGTGTTTCATGTTGAAAACACTTAGGCCGGGCGCACTAACGCCCGTTGCCCGTATCGTGGGCACCTCGCGGAAATTACCCGGATGGCAGAACCGGCAACCTCCCGCAAAGGCATTTACCGTTCTTATTGCACGCAAAACACACAGGAGTTTTCGCGCAACGGTCATATGATACAGCATTCCATTAGGAAATGCAAGCCTTTTTTTGATATTTTCCCGACTTTTTTCAAAAAAACTTTTGAAGCACACTTTGCCGGGTGTTTCATTGCATATTTTAGCCCTTCTCCCCTGCTTATGCAACCGTTTTATGCAAAAACCGTCTTTTGCTCAAAGCTCCGTTTATGGATGTAAAAGCGCTGTGTATTCCCTTTTCCGGAGCGTCCGAAAGGGTATTGCCCCCTCCTTTTTTGCAGCATGCGGAAGGTTTCTTCATATAATAAAACAGCTTTTGCCGCACCTTTTCACACTTCGCTCCTCACGCTTCAATAAAAAAGGGCTCCCCGCAGGGAGCCTGTTTCATTATTACACATTACAGTATCACTTCTTTCGTCATTCCCAGCAGCTCCGCTTCCGCCCGGTCATGGGTGGCGATTACGATCAGGGGAAAGCTACCCTTCACCCGTTCGATGATACGCAGGCGCAAAGCTTCATCAAGTCCCTTGAATGGCTCATCGAGCAAAAGGATATCGCCGCCGAAGTTGAGCGCCCTGGCAAGGGCCACCCGCCGCTGCATGCCGCCGGAAAGTTCCCGGGGCAGCTTATCCGTTTCCGCCACCAGTTCCATCGATGCAAGAAGTTCTTTCGCCTGTACCTCGCTGCTATCCTTCACGATCGCCACGTTTTCAAGGGCAGTGCGCCATGGGAGCAGCCTATCCTCCTGAAACACCACGGATACCCGTTTGTCCGTAAGGCCGCTGATCTCCCCTGCCTTTGGCTCGATACGCCCCGACAGCAGCCGCAGCAAAGTGGTCTTTCCCCTTCCCGAAGGCCCGAAGATACCCACCACCCCTGTATCGGGCAGCGTGAGGGTCAGATCCTTCACGGGAGTCTTTTCTCCGTAGGAACAAGTGATGTTTTCAAGCCTGATCATTTGCGGATCCTCCCCATGGCGTAAACGAGCAGCTTTTCAAGGGCCATGCTCAATATGACCACCGCAGCCGTCCAGGCAAACAGCGCTTCCGTTTCGAGGTACAGCTTTGTTTCATAGACATACTTGCCGATAGAAAAGGCAGGCCGCGCAATAACCTCCGCCGCCACGCCGCTTTTCCATGCAAAGCCGAAGCCTGTGGTGCAGGCAGCAAGATACTGTGGCAGCAGTGCAGGCAGATAGATATGTTTGAGCTTCTTCTTCCTTGAAAGGCCAAATACCTCCGCCATTTCGATGAGCTGCCCGTCAACGGCAAGGATGCCTTCCCTGACGTTCGCCCAGGCGATGGGCGTTACCATCAGAAACGCGATAAACACCGGCGTCAGATTCGTTGTCAGCCACAGCAAAACTAATATAATGAAGGAAGTCACCGGTGTAGCCTTGATGATGCCCCGGATGGGCGCAAGGAACAGGTTGGCGGTTTTCGATACCGCCGTCAGAATGCCGAGGGCCGTGCCTGCCGCCATACCGAGGAGGAACCCCGCAGCAACGCGCAGCAGCGTCATTCCGGCGGTCTGCCAGAACAGTGCCGTTCCGCCAAGGGCAAGAAGCGCCTTTGCCGTTTCCACCGGCGAGGGCAGCAGCACCGTGCTGCCTGCCAGCATGGCCGCAAGCTGCCAGATAATCAGCCAGAATGCCGCCACAGCCAAAGTTTTCAGCGCTTTTTTCACCTGTTTTCCCCCTTTCCCTTTTGAAAAACGGGGCGGCAATGCCGCCCCGACAATCATCCGTTCTTATTCTTCTTCAACATAATAGAAATCATCGCCCGGCAGCTTGCCGCCTACGCTCTTGGGATTGGCGTTGAAGAGCACTTCCAGCATGCCTTCCGCAGCAAGGCGCATTTCATTATTGCGGTAGCAGACGATGTTGCACTTGTCGATGGCCTTCTCCGCAATGGCAGCGGAAGGCAGAATGCCATACTGCTCCATGAGCTTCGCGGTCTCCGCCTGGTTGGCGTTGGTGTAGTTGACGGCGGCGTTGTACTCCTTCAGGAATACACGCACGGCGGTCTCGTTCTCCTCAAAGAAGTCACGGCGCACCACGATGCAGCCCTGCACGGGCTCGATGCCGGCAACGCTCTTCCACTCCTCGGTGAGGTCGAGGGCAACACGCAGCTTGTCGTTCTTGACCATGGTGGCGGTGACGTTGGGTTCGGGCAGCATGCCAAGGGTGGCTTCGCCCGCAGCCATCAGCGTTGCAAGCTCGCTGTGCTCCGCGGTGTATTCCACGGTGACGCTGTCGGTAAGACCGTTGGCCTCCAGCAGGTAGGAAAGCATGTATTCGGGGGTGGAGCCCTGGCCGGTGGCGTAGAGCTTTTTGCCGGCAAGGTCCGCCATGGAGTTAACAGTCTCGCCATCCTCAAGCACGTAGAGCACACCAAGGGTATTCACGGCGATGAGCATCACGTTGCCTTCGGTTTTGTTGTAAAGGGTGGAAGCAAGGTTGATCGGCACGGCGGCGATGTCAAGCTCGCCGGAGACGATCTGGCCCACAATGGCATCGGGGGCGGTGGCAATGGTGATGTTATACTTGCTGTGGAACTCATCGCCCATCAGCGTGACCATACCCATGCCCGTGGGGCCCTGCAGCGCGCCGATGTTAATGGGATCGGCTTCCTTGCGGCCGCAGCCTGCAAGGAGGGAAACTGCCATAACGGCGATGAGAAGCATTGCAACGATACGTTTCATGATTTTTAAAGTTCCTTCCGTGTATTGTGATTTTGATTTATTGTTCCGTTTCGGAATCAAGGAGCAGGATCTTCTTGCCCTGCCGGGCGATCCTTCCCTGTTGTTCCAGCTCATCAAGCACCCGGTAAAGGGATGCGCGGCTGATGCACAGCGTGGAAGCAAGGCGGCTGAAGCCGCCGCTCAATTCCACCGCACCGCCCTCAGCATTGCGCAGCAGGTGGTTCCACAGCTTTTCCGCCGCCGTGGGGGATGCGATGCTTTCGATGCGCCCCGTTAAAAAGTGGATGCGGCCGGTCAGATAGGCGAAGTAATTCTCCGCAAGGGTGAAGTTTTCCTGCATGAGCGCCTTGAGGGTTTCCTCATCAAAGAAGAGCACATCACAGGGGGCTGCAGCCACCACCGCCGTCACTGCATGGGCATCCGAGGAAAACAGGCTTGCCGCGCCGAGCAGATCTCCGGGTGCAAGGCGGTTCATGGGCACGTTTGCACCCCCTGCAGGCTTAAAGACCTCCGCGCTGCCCGAAAGCAGAATGCCGAGGCGGTGCTTCTCCTCCCCTTCGGAAAGAATGGTCTCCCCCGCCGCAAAATGCTCCCTGTATCCCTTCGCCGCAGCATGGGCGGAAAACGCCGCATCCACGCCGTGGAACAGCGGTGTTTCATTTAAAGCCCTGTTGATGGTCTCGGGAGTGTATTCCATGCTTCGCTCCGTTTCTGTCTCATTTAAGACAGTTACAGTATACCATATTCTGCTGCAGTGTCAATAGATTTTGTCTTATTTAAGACATTTTCAGCGGATTCCATATTTCCGGTTGACATACCTCGGCAATCTATGTATAATTCTATACATCGACCATCTATGTATCAGGAGGTGCTTATGCAGATCGATAAAAGCTTAATGGCAGGCAGCACCACGCTGCTCATCCTTTCCCTGCTGCGGGAAGGGGAAAAATACGGCTATGAAATGATCGCCGAGCTTGCACGCCGCAGCAACGATACCTTCCAGTTAAAAGAAGGCACCCTTTACCCCATCCTGCACGGTCTTGAAAAGGAAGGTGCGGTGAAAAGCTATCGCCGTGAAGCGGAAAACGGGCGGGAGCGCAAATATTACCGCATCACGGCGGCGGGCCTTTCTTTATTGGAAGAAAAAACGCAGCAGTGGGCGCTTTTCACCGAAAAGGTCAACGCGGTGATCGGCTCTGCTGCACCTGCGGGGGGCTGAGCCATGCTGCACCGACAGTCCTCTTTCCGCCGCTGGGCGGAACAGGCC
>SVGX01000075.1 GCA_015056105.1 Clostridiales bacterium
CATTTACAAGGAAACCACCTGTGCCGCAAGAGCTATCCAGAACCTTTTCATCAACACCAGGATTAATCATCTCGACAACCATCTTCATGACATTTCTGGGTGTGAAAAACTCACCTCTATCACCACGAAGGTTAGCACCGACGATTTCCTCGTATGCCTTACCCTTAATGTCGATATTTGTGTTAAGCAGGCTGTACTTTTGAAGCTCGCTGACAATATAGGCCAAGCTACGAGGAGACAACTTGATCTCGTCATTCGCATCAAAAATAAGCTTATACTTTTTCTTATTCTTGACCTGGTCAAAGATTTTAGAGATGCGTTTTTTGACAGTTAGTTGACCGTCAGGATTGGAACGCTCTTCAGAAGTTGCATAGAACTCCAACGGCTTAGTAATGTTTCTTTCATCTTCAATTTTGCAAAAGATAACCTTTAACAGTTCAAAAAATGCAGGTTGCTTCTGAAGACCATCATTCACATAGATGTGATTATGGCAGGTCTTGAACGTAAACAATAGGTTATCGTCATAAGCGTTTTTCAGTGTAGTACGCTTAGGACGATTAATGTCGTCCAGATTGCCATCAGCAGAAGGAATATCGTTATAATCCATGAAGTCAATTTGACCCTTTGCGTTAACGTATTTACGATAGACTTCCTTCTGACGACCATTTGTCCACATACCCCATTCACAATTAGGACAAGCAGACATATATGACTTCAATTGCTCGACACCGTCCTTAGCATTACGTGCTTCAACGGCCTCTTTTTTGCATTCGATAATGATTTTAATGTTCTCCTGTGTTTGTTCGATACAATCTTTATCAAAGATGACAATATCTGCACGAGGTTTTCTTGAGCCCAACTGCAGCGTATATTCAATCCTAATTTGTTTAGGTAGATACTTATGTTCGTTGACAAGTCTTTTTTCAATCGTCTGACGCACGTACTCTTCTGGAGTATCATTACGGAACTTACCGTCAACGTAATCACAAATCTTCCCTTCAGGAATTACAATTACTTTCGTATTAGCCATTTTTCGTTCCTCCCTTTTTGCTCTTGGATTTTTTCTGCTTTTCTGCTTTGCGATTTGATAAGTATTCCTCAGCAGCTTTATTGAAAAAATCCGCAAAGCTACTTCTATCATATGTAGAGCTGATATTGTGTCATGCCCTTTTCCTGAAGCAATTCGTTCAGCCTTTGGCTGATTGCTTCATTCAGCTTCATTGCCACCACCGTCCCTGTTGCTGTACTAACGTTAGCATAGGAACGTTTTTGCCCATCGTAGTCCCTGCAACTGTACTATTCGGTGATTTTGTGCTAAACTGTATCTTGTGCAGGGGGTGTCGGTATGATTATTACATTTTGCGGACATGACAATATTCCGGACATCAATAAAGTCAGGGAATGGTTGTGTAATGTATTGGATCGGTTCATATATGAGGAGAATGTTGTTTTCTATCTTGGCGGCTATGGTGGTTTTGACCGGCTGGCGGCATCTGTTGTACGACAGAAACAACGTTTAAATCCGACAGCACAAGCAGTCCTTGTTATTCCATATCTCAATCGAAATTATGATGCGGACGGATAGAATTATACTCTTTTTCCACCTTTAGAATTTGTTTCACCCCGGTATGCTATCTCAAAACGAAACGAATGGATGGTGACACAGGCGGATGTTGTCATTGCATATGTGACACACAGTTGGGGCGGTGCAGCAAAAACACTGAAGCACGCACAAGCAAAAAAGAAGGCGATACTTTTGTACCCAGAAACAGGAGAATCTTCTACGACATATCCTGTGGTGAGTTATCACGGCTGATAAGATTTTGATAAGCATCCATCGTACAGCTACAATAAAATAGACAATCAAAATAATCAGACAGCAGGTACAATATCTTCTAAACAAAATTGTTTAAGATATAAGTCCATGCAACGAATGGGAATAAAGTAAAAAAGCCCGAAAGACCTGTAAAATCAGGCTTTTCGGGATTTTTCTTTTTGTTGTTCGTACCGTACTCGTACCTATAATAGTTGAGATAGAAAACGGAGAGGGGAAGCACGATTTAAGGATAGATAAGGTTATCCGGAACGTTAATCATTCAATCTGTGATAATATTTCCGGATTTGACGCCCCGGGAAAAGGCCTGTTTAATCAAAATATTCCTGGTCGCATAAGAAATTCTGTTTCATACAAACAATAATCTTCTCAGCCATTTTTCCCTTTCCCAAAAAAGCATATGGCAATCTTCCCTTCGCTGTGCTATGTTAGATATATCAGTATTTCATACCAAGGAGAACTGTCATGGCAATCGAAAAGATCATTCTCGATGTGGATACCGGCAGCGATGATGCGGTGGCGATCATCTGCGCTGCGCTGTCAAGCAAGATCGAGCTGCACTCCATCTGCACCGTATGGGGAAACCGCCCCCTTTCGCAGACCACCGAAAACACACTGCGCGTTGTGGACATGCTAGGCATCGGTGAAAGCGTGAAGGTATATCCCGGCTGCGAAACCTCCATGGTCTCCACACTTCTTCAAAACCGCCGGGGCGGCTATGACGGCCAGCGCAAAAGCGTCAACGGCGGCGAAAAGGTTAGCATGCATCAGGAAACCATCGATGAACTGCCGCCAAGCCATACCAAGGCGCAGGAAAAGCGCGCCGTGATGCACTATGTGGAAACGCTGATGAACGGTGCGGACGGAGAATTCACCCTTGTGCCCGTGGGCCCGCTGACGAACATCGCCATGGCGCTTCGGGTGGAGCCGCGCATTGCGAAAAAAGTGAAGCAGATCGTGCTCATGGGCGGCGGCTGCAGAAGGACGAACTCCACTGCTGCAGCGGAATTCAATATCTGGGGCGATCCTGAGGCGGCGCAGATCGTGATGAACTGCGGCGCAAAGATCACCGTTGTTCCCCTTGATGCTACCCACAACGCCTGCATCAACAGCGACGAGGTGGAAGAGCTTTACAAGCTCGGCACGCCCGCTGCCACCTGCGTGGCGGATATGGTCAAGCACCGCATTGCCGCCTACAGCTACCTGCAGCCCATGGCAAGGCTCGACAGCGCGCCCATTCACGATGCGCTGGCGGTCTGTTCGCTGATCGATCCCGCTGTGCTGAAGGATGTGCGTCTCGTCCGCTGCGATGTGGACATTTCGGGCGGCATTGCGGACGGGCAGACCATCGTGGATCCCCGTGCCTATACCGATCTGCCCAAGAATGTGGATTTCGCCTTCGATGCGGACAGGGATCGCTTCAGCGCGCTGCTGTTTTCGATCCTGCGCGGTGAGAACTGAAACTTTTGCATGAAAAAGCCTCTGCAGTGTATTGCTGCAGAGGCTTTGCTGTTTGATCGGGCACTTCGCTCAGCGCGGTTCCTTCCCCTCCTGAAACATGCGGATCATCTCCCCCGTCAGGCTGATTCCTTCATCGTTGTAGGGGATCTTTTCGCGGGTGAACCATTCGGCACAGGAAAGCTCGTTTTCATCAAGGGTGATGGTTTCATCCTCTCCGTCAAGATCGCAGTAGTAGCCTACGGAAAGGTTGCCGGCGATACCCCAGGGCTGGCTTTTGTAATAGCGGATGTTCTTTACCTTAAGGCCCACCTCTTCCATCACCTCGCGGGCAACGGCTTCTTCCGCTGTTTCGCCGACTTCGATAAAACCGGCCAGCATGCCGTAGCGGGTGTAGCTGCGGTTCGCGTATCTGCTCAGCAGCAGCTTGTCCCCATGGGTGAGGCCGATGATGGCAGCCGGGGCGATGCGGGGAAAGATCATGTTGCCGCAGGCGCTGCAGCGCATCATGCGCTCCTTGTCATCATGGGCGGTGGGGGCGCCGCAGCGGCCGCAGAAGCGGTTGTCCCGGTACCAGCAGTAAAGATGCCATGCGGTCATCAGCGCATGGCAAAGGTCCCTTGAAGCGGGCTCCCTAAGGCTTGCGGCGGGGGTATAGCAAAAACGCAGGTCGGCGCAGCTGCCGGCAGCGCCGAAATAAAGAAAATAGCGCGTTTCCTGCATGGTAAAGGCATAGCGGAAGGGTTCATCAAACCAGCGTTCCCAGCTGCCGGAGAATGCCTGCACTTCCTTTACGGCGGGCAGAAACAGCGTGCCGTCTTCACGGCGGCCCACAAGGATCCGATTTCCCTGCACGCACACCGCAAGGTCATCCCCCTCGGGCAGCTGACAGCGGTACTGGTTCTCCAAAGTGCCAAATGAAAGATCCTGTAACACGGTATCACCTCTTCATCACAATAAAAGCAGTATAACACAACCGGTACCGGGGCAGCAAGGGCGGCAGAAAAAGCGCAGCAGTGTGACAACATCACGGAAAGGAAACCGCACATGCTGTATACTCATGCCATCAAAAGAAAGTAAGGAGGCAAATATCATGGCAGCTCTTAATATCAATAAAAACAATTTCAACGAAGAAGTTCTCAATTCCGAAAAGCCGGTGCTGCTGGATTTCTGGGCACCCTGGTGCGGACCATGCAGGATGGTGGTGCCCATCGTGGAGGAAATCGCGGAAGAACGGCAGGATGTCAAGGTCGGCAAGGTGAACGTGGATGAGGAGCCGGAGCTTGCAAGGCAGTTCCGTGTCATGAGCATCCCGACGCTTGCGGTCATAAAAGAAGGTAAAGTCGTCAAGCGTGCCGTGGGCGCAAAGCCCAAGGAAGACATTCTTGCAATGTTGTAAGGGGGTGAAGACATTCTTCGGATTTTTTAAAAAAGGCGATATGGATCGTTTTGTAAAAGAATACCAAGCCCTGCCCGGTGCGCTGCTTCTCGATGTGAGATCGGAAGGCGAATACCGGGAAGGGCATATTCCCAACAGCAAAAATCTTCCCCTTGCGGCCATTGACAAGATCGGTGCCCTTGCGGAAAATAAGGATATCCCGCTGTTTGTCTATTGCCTTTCCGGTGCCAGGAGCCGGTATGCGGCGGCGGCGCTGCGGCAGATGGGGTACACGAATGTAACGGATATGGGCGGTTTTTCCGCCTATTCAGGAAAGGTGGAACGATAAAATGAAAGTTGTGATCGTAGGCGGCGTTGCGGGCGGCGCAACAGCGGCGGCAAGGCTCAGAAGGCTTGATGAAAAGGCGGAGATCGTCGTGTTGGAACGCAGCGGCTACATCTCCTATGCAAACTGCGGCCTTCCTTATTATATTGGCGATGTGATCACCGATCCGGAGGAGCTTACCCTGCAGACGCCGGAAAGCTTCTTTTCCCGCTTCCGGGTGGATATGCGCGTGCACCATGAGGTGATGGCCATCCATCCCGAAAGGAAGACCGTTTCCGTAAAAAACCTTGAGACCGGGGAGGTTTTTGAAGAAGCCTATGACAAGCTGCTCCTTTCTCCCGGCGCAAAGCCCACCGCGCCCCGGCTTCCCGGTGCGGCAGGCGAGCGGATCTTCACCCTGCGTACGGTGGAGGACACTTTCCGCATCAAGGAATTTATCAACAGGCATCACCCGAAAAGTGCCATTCTTGCAGGCGGCGGCTTCATCGGTCTTGAGCTCGCGGAAAACCTTCGTGAACTTGGCATGGAAGTGACCGTCGTGCAGCGCCCCGCGCACCTGATGACCCCCTTTGATGCGGATATGGCAGCCTTTATTCACTGCGAAGTGCGCGCCCACGGCGTGCGGCTTGCCCTTGGGCATACGGTGGAAGGCTTCCTTGAAAGGGATGGCGGTGTGGATGTGCTGCTGCAGGATGAAGCGCCCCTTCACGGCGATATGGTGGTTCTCGCCATCGGCGTTACGCCGGATACCGCCCTTGCGAAGGAAGCGGGCCTTGCCCTCGGCGTAAAGGACAGCATACTTGTCAACGACAGGATGGAAACATCCTGCCCGGATATTTATGCTGTGGGTGATGCGGTGCAGGTGCGGCATTTTGTCAGCGGTGCGGATGCGCATATCGCCCTTGCGGGCCCGGCCAACAAACAGGGGCGCATCGCCGCGGACAACATCCTTGGCGGTGACAGCCGCTACCGGGGGTCACAGGGCAGCAGCGTCATCAAGATATTCGGCATTACGGCAGCGGTTACCGGGCTGAACGAGACCGCCGCAAAGGCCGCAGGATTCGATGCGGATACGGTGATCCTTTCGCCCATGAGCCATGCGGGCTATTATCCCGGCGGCAGCCAGATGACGGTGAAGGTGATTTTTGAAAAGGAAACATACCGGCTGCTGGGCGCAGAGATCATCGGCGCGGAAGGTGTGGATAAGCGCATCGATGTACTGGC
>SVGX01000007.1 GCA_015056105.1 Clostridiales bacterium
AGCCTATCAAAAAAGCCTGTTCTGAAAAGAATGGGCTTTTTTTCATCACGAAAGGTTTTGTTTGAGGAGACTCTTATGGAGAAGGAGCGAGGTCTCAGCGCAAATGCGCTCAAACTCATTGCGATCATTGCCATGACGGTGGATCATGTTACGTGGGTGATCTTTCCCGGGTATCAAGAAGCGCCCGGTATCATGCTGCTGCACAGCATCGGCCGCATCACCGCACCCACCATGTGCTTTTTCATTTCGGAAGGATACCGTTACACACACAATATCAAAAAATATGCGCTTCGGCTGTTTGCATTTGCAGTCATGTCGCATTTTGCCTATAACTTCGCCTTCGGTATCCCGTTTGTGCCCTTCAAGACCGGCATACTGAATCAAACAGGCGTGATGTGGGCCCTTGCGTGGGGTCTTGTTGCCCTTGCGCTCGTGGAAAGCGAAAAGCTGACCGTGCTCCAAAAGACTCTTGCACTCATTGTGATCTGCATCGTATCGTTCCCTGCGGATTGGAGCTGCATTGCGGTACTTGTGATCGTCTGCTTCGGTACCAATCAGGGCGACTTCAAGAAACAGGCGCTTTGGATGCTCTTTTATGTGGCGATGTATGCGGCGGTGTTTTTCTTTGCCATCGACAAAGCCTATGGCATACTGCAGATGGCTGTGGTACTTTCGCTGCCGCTGCTTCGCATGTATAACGGTGAGCGTGGCAAATATCGGGGCATAAAATGGCTTTTTTACTGGTATTATCCGCTCCATCTGATCGCATGTGGCATCCTGAGGCTGTTGCTGCACGGAAATATCGGCGTTCTTACAAGGGGCATATAAACCGGCACATGGTAAAACAGGGACGGTACAAAGGTACCGTCCCTGTTTTACTGTTAGGCTTCGATGGCTATTTCCCATGCACTTGCAAGCTGTACAAATGCTTCAATGGGCAGCGCTTCTGCCCGGGCGGAAGGGGCAATACCGGCTTCTGTGAGCAGCGCTTCCGTTTCTTCCTTTGAAAAACCGGCTGCCTTGATGTTGTTGAGCATGGTCTTGCGGCGCATGGCGAAGGCGGCATCAAGGGTACGGGGAAGAAAGGGAAGCTCCTCCGCATCTTCCTTTCGTGTGAGAAGGATCACGGAAGAATCTACCTCAGGCTGCGGATAATAGCTTTGCGGTGAAAGCGACATCAGCGGCGAAACATCGTAATAATGCCGCGCCAGCACACTGAGCGGCCCGTATTGCCGGGAGGAAGGCTGCGCAAAGAAACGGTCCGCCGCTTCCTTCTGCAGCATCAGCGCCATGCTTTTGATGGGCAGGGAAGAGGTAAGCAGCTTCATGCAGATAGGCGTTGTGACATAATACGGCAGGTTTGCTGCCACGGCACAGCCGCTCTGCAGCGCGGAAAGGGAAGAAAGGTCTGTTTTCAGAAAATCCTCGTGTAAAAGAGAAAACTTACTGCTTTCACCAAAACGCTTTTGCAGCACGCGCACCATGGCGGCGTCGATCTCCACGGCTGTAACGAAGGGGGAGACAGAAAGCAGCATTTCCGTCAGCGCGCCGAGACCGGGACCAATCTCAAGGACGGGATATTCCACTGCTCCGGAGGCTTCCGCAATGCGGCGGGCGGCGCCTTCATCCGCAAGGAAATTCTGCCCGAGCGCTTTGTTGGGGGTCAGGCCTTCCTGCTGCAGAAGCGCTTTGATATCGGAAACGGTCATAAGAGGACTCCTTTGCGTTGGTGGTAAGAAAGAACGGGCGCACAGCAGTGCGCCCGGGTCATGCGGCGGAAAGATCAGCCCATGCGCACAAGCACCGTGACGTTGCGCTTGCGTCCCCAGCGGCGGCATTCCTTTTCCGTGTTCATGAAAAGGTCAAGCTGGTTGACGAGGGAGCCGTCCTCCTTGGTGTAATTGCGGAATGCGCCGGTATCCTGCGCTTTTCCGTAACCGTAACCCTTAACGTAGATCTCCGTACCGTAGGGGATATAGTGGGGGTTTACGGCGATGCAGCCAAGCTTCGGCCTCACGCCGGTGGAGGTTTGCGTATCACCGGAGTAAGCGGTGATAAAATCCATGGTCATTTCCACCCAGCCATCCTTGCCCGCAGTGGGCGGCTTCTTGTAAAGGCGGAATTCGCCGCTCAGGCTGGTTTGGTAGTGGATCTTGGTACCCACCTTGATGATCTCCGGCGTTGCGGGGGTGATGACGACCTGGTCGACTACCTCGCGGGAAACGCGGATGCCGTTTTTGTAGGTAAGGCGGTAGGTGACCTGCTTGGTACCGTCTTCACCTTTCTGCAGCAGGACGGGGTCCGTGTCGTTGTAGACCTTGTCGTCCTTTATGACCTCTTCCTTATATTCAAGGGTCTTGTAACTGGTATCGTACTCGGTGACAACATCCGTATGGATGATCTGCATGCCGGGAGTCAGGGCTTCGAAGGAAAGGTGGGAAAGTTCATCGCTGACATCGTGGTGTATATCCGCAGTGCGAAGCGCATCGCCCACTGTGCCGCCCGTGAGATACAGTACGGAAACGCCACCCTGGGATTTGATCGCCACCGGAAAAGCGCGGGTGATGCTGATCTGCATACCATCCTCAAGAAGATCCGACATTTCACAGGAAAGGATATCCTCTTCTTCGATGGAAACGTTTTGTTCGCTGAGGAAGGTTGCTACATCGGTGGGGAAAACATAATGCTCGCTTACTGTACCGTCTGCGCTGAGATGAACTGTGATACGCGGATCCGGCGTGGTTACAAGGCTGACGACCCAGGCTGCACTCAGCAGCAGCACAGCAGCAAGCACCACGTCAAGAAGGATCTGATACCATCTTTTTCCTGCGGGAACGGGCGGCGTGAAACGCGGGCGCATGGGAGCGGAGGCTGTTTCTTTTTTCAAAAAACGTGCCTTGACGCGGGAAAACAGCGCCCGGGGTGCATAACGGGAAAACGCCTCCGCTTTGGGCAGACGCGCCTTTGCCCGGCCAAAAAGCGCCGCAGGCGAATATTCTTTGATATGATCCAACGGTTTCATAGCATGTATTATACCCTGTATCTGCGGAATGTGTCAAATTGGCGAATTATCTTTGCGCCGCCCTTCCGCAGGTTTACAGAAGATTCTTGCCAAGTTATAATGGTAATAACCCTGTTCATATGCAATGACAGCGGAAATCCCAAAGCACCAGCCGCGCTTTCAGGCGCGTTTACCGGTTAGAAAGGCAAGGAAACATTGAGGCGAAACAGTTGGACAATCCCTATCCGTATCGCGGCGTTTCTTCTCTGCGCGGCATTGCTTTTGCCGTGCTTTGGCTGCGTCAGCGCGCCGCAGCGTACCGGCAGCGCAGCGATCGAAGCATTTCTTTCGCTGATGGCGGCGGGGGATTATCGGGGCGCCTATGCACTGCTCGCTTCCTCCTCCCGCAACGATACGGATACACCGAGAACGAACCGCGTTACGGAGCAGGAATTTATTGATCGCTATACCAATATTTTCGATGCGCTTGAAATCACCGCCGTGGAATACAAAAACCTTTCCGTAACGAGCGGCACCATCCTCTGCAAAGGAACATTTGATGCGGTTTATACATCGGAACTTGCGGGGGAAATGGAAAACAGCTTCAGCCTTCTTGCTACAAGGGAAGACGGTGAATGGTGTATCGAGTGGGATCCTTCCCTGATCTTCCCGGAGATGGAGTGGGGGGATACCGTGCGCGTTGCCACCATTTCGGCGGAGCGGGGCGAGATCCTTTCCGACGGTTCGCTTCTTGCGGCAACGGTGGGCATTATCAGCGTATACGCCGCTCCTTCCAAGATCGAAGATACATCGCTCTTCATTTCACAGGCATCGCCGCTTCTCAATAAAACGCCGGAGGAGATCGAGACGGCACTTTCAAAGGCCTATAACGATGTGGCGGTTCTTGAACAGTATTACAGCGATGAGCTTTCCGATTCCGTAACAGAGCAGCTTCTGAGTATCGAAGGCATCGGTATCGATTACGGCAATTACGGTGTGCAGCGGGAATATCCCTATGGGGCAACGCTCGCGCATCTCATCGGCTATGTGGGTGCCGTATCTGCCGCGACTCAGGAAGAACTTGAGGAAGAGCTTGCGGCCCTGAACGAAGGGCGCACAGAGCGGGACGGTCTTTATAATTCCGATTCTACCGTCGGTCGACTCGGCCTTGAAAAACAATTTGAACAGGAACTTCGCGGCAAGGATGGCGAGATGATCTACATCCGCACGGCAGAAGGAACCAACCGTCGTACCCTCTACCGGGCGGATGCTACCGACGGCTACGATATCGAGCTTACCATCGATATCCACCTGCAGCAGCGGCTTGAGGAAGTTATGGATCTTGTGCTTTTCGGCGACTCTACGGCGGGTGCAGTGGTGGTGATGAATCCCATTACCGGCGCCGTCGATGCGATGACGTCCTATCCTTCCTATGACCTCAATCTCTTTGCCCGGGGCATCAGCTCCAAGGATTACAGTGCCCTTTTGAATGATGCCGCAAAACCGCTCATCAACCGCGTCACACAGGGCCTTTATCCGCCGGGCTCCACAATGAAGGCTTTTACCGGCGCCGCAGCGCTGGAACTCGGTATTCTCGATACGGAGTATGCTTTTGATGAAAAGCTGATCGATGAGGATTACTGGACACCCACGGAGTACGGCGCATGGATCTGGACGCCTATCAAGCGCACCCACGTCAAATATCCCATCAGCGGGCCCCTTAATATGCGCAAGGCGCTTATCCATTCGGATAACGTTTACTTGCAAACGCAGCTCTCCTGATGGGCTGGGAGATCTTCGAAACATACATGGAAAAAATCGGCTTTACGGAGACTATCCCCTTCGATATCGGCGTGGCGGAGCCGCAGCTTGTCAACGAGGATACCGAAATGAACTACAAACTCCTTGCAGACAGCGGCTACGGGCAGGGCGAGATCCTTGTGACGCCGCTGCAGCTTGCATCCATGTTCTCCTGCTTTGCCAACGGCGGCAACATCGCCGTTCCCTATGTGGTGGATGGCATCTACAGGGAAGAGGGTATCAAGTACGATATAGTTGCAGAACATGAGGACACCCTCTGGAAGATGGGGCTCATCCCGCAGGAAGTGATCGATACCGTTACACCTATGCTCAAAGACGTTGTGGATCCTACCATCAACGGCACGGGCCGTCAGTTGAAAGTAAGAAGCTGTACGGTAGCGGCGAAAACGGGTACCGCGGAAATCGGCGATAACAAGAGCCGTGAAATTTCCTGGTTCGTGGGTTACCGTACGGACGTGCCCGAAGAGGATGCACGCCTTGTGCTCGTCATGCTGGAAATCCCGGCGGACAGCAAGTACACTTCATTGAAATTTGACATCGCGCGAGCCATGCTTGAAATGGAATCATGACACGACTATATACATTGAATATCGTTAAAATATAGATAAGTAAAACAAGCCCTTTTTGGGGAGAAACCATTTGACTTTGTGTGCGGGGCTGCCGTACAATAAAAATGTATTCCGGGCTTTAAAGGCGTTATGCAACAACTCCCTTTGCGGACGGCTTTTCGGGCACGGAAGTGTTCGCGGCAGAAGCAGGCCTCTGGCAGCAATGCGGCAAAGCAAACAAATTGAACGAAAAAGGAGTATCGTTATGGCAAAGGAAATCGTAATCGCCGGCGCATGCCGCACGGCACTCGGTAAGTTTGGTGGCTCTCTTTCCGGCATTCCCGCTGTTGAGCTTGGCGCGATCGTCATTAAGGAAGCGATCAATCGCGCAGGTATCAAGCCTGAGGATGTTGATGAAGTTCTCATGGGCAACGTTCTGCAGGCCGGTCTCGGTCAGAGCCCTGCCCGTCAGGCTGCCGTTAAGGCAGGCATCCCAGTGGAAGTTCCTGCCCTCACCGTGAATAACGTTTGCGGTTCCGGCCTTAAGGTCGTCAACATGGCTGCTGCCATGATCGAAGCGGGCGAAGCGGATGTCATGGTCGTCGGCGGTATGGAAAACATGAGCGCCGCCCCCTACGCCATGCCCCAGGGCCGTTTCGGTTACAGGATGAACAACGGTACCCTTGTTGATGTAATGGTCAATGACGGTCTGTGGGATGCTTTCAATAACTACCACATGGGCATCACCGCTGAAAACGTAGCCGAACAGTATGGTGTTACCCGCGAAATGCAGGATGAGTTCGCTGCATGGAGCCAGCAGAAGTGTGAAGCTGCCCAGAAGGCCGGTAAGTTTGACGAAGAGATCGTTGCCGTTCCCGTCAAGGTCAAGAAAGAAATCGTGGAATTCAAGGTAGATGAATTCCCGCGTCAGGGCGTAACCGCTGAAGGTCTTGCGAAGCTGAAGCCCGCTTTCAAGAAGGACGGTACTGTCACCGCTGCCAACGCTTCCGGCATCAACGACGGTGCTGCCGCGCTCGTCATCATGTCTGCGGAAAAGGCGCAGGAACTCGGCGTGAAGCCCATGGCGAAGTTCGTTGCCGGCGCCAGCGCGGGCGTAGATCCTTCCATCATGGGTATCGGCCCCGTCTATGCCACCCGCAAGGTGCTTGCCAAGGCCAATATGACCGTTGATGATCTTGATCTCATCGAAGCCAATGAAGCTTTTGCCGCTCAGTCTGTGGCCGTTGCCAACGAGCTTGGTCTCGATAAGGCGAAGGTCAACGTGAACGGCGGCGCGATCGCTCTTGGTCATCCCATCGGCGCTTCCGGCTGCCGCATTCTCGTAACGCTGCTTTACGAGCTCAAGCGCACCGGTAAGAAGACCGGCCTTGCTACGCTCTGCATCGGCGGCGGCATGGGTGTTGCCACTGTTGTGGAAGCGCTCTAAGCTGAATGAACTTTCCGGGAGCGGCTCTTTTGAGCCGCTCCCTTCGTTGGTTAAGGAGGATACTATGCTTGAAGCCGGCATCAAAAACGAAAAAATTATCACGGTTTTGGAAAAAGATACTGCCGCCAGTCATGGCAGCGGTACGCTCCCGGTTTTTGCAACGCCCGCTATGATCGCCCTGATGGAAAAAACGGCGATGGAAAGCGTTGCGCCGTTTCTGCAGGAGGGGGAAGGGACTGTTGGCACGCTGATCAATGTCAAACATTCTGCCGCTACGCCCCTTGGCGGAGAAGTGCGCTGCGAAAGCGAACTTGTGGAAGTGGACAGGCGCAGGCTCGTGTTCACTGTTCGTGCCTTTGACAACCGCGGTATGATCGGCGAAGGCATCCATGAACGCTTTATCGTCAACAACGAAAAATTCATGGCAAAGCTGAAATAACGGGGATGCTTTGATGAAACCGAACGAGCTGACAGAGCGCATTATGCGTGAACGCTTCGGCGGCGATGCGCTTATTGCCCTTGCCACAGTGGAAAACGGAAAGCCCTTCGTGCGCGAAGTGGACGGTAATTATCTTAGCGGCTGCTTTTATGTTGTTACCCATGCGAAAAGCCGCAAAATGCAGCAGATCGAAAAGGATGCTGCCGTTGCCGTCAGCGGCGAATGGTTCAGCGCTGTGGGCGAGGGGGAGAATATCGGACATCCCTGCAAAGAAGAAAACCTTGTTCTGCGGGAACGGCTCAAACTTGCTTTCAGCACATGGTACACCATGGGGCATGTGGATGAAAGTGATCCGGATACCTGCATCCTGCGTATCAAACTCCGTGAGGGCACGCTTTTTGCGGAGGGGAAGCGGTATGATATCGAATACTGAATGCAGATAAATCAAAAGCGCGATGGAATTGCTTCCATCGCGCTTTTGAAAGCCGCGCACCCATTTCTGGACAGTGCGCTTCCGGGCGGAATATGCGGCAGGCGGCTCCTGCCAGGCAAACCCGCGGCACATCGGCTGCTCCGCTTAATGCTGCTTCCGTCAGGACCTGACATGGTTCACAGATGCCGATTGCACAGGACCCGGCGATCAATACTCCTTACCGATCCCAGACCCCGAAAGACAAAGCCGCAAAACGGGAATTGTACCCTGCTGTAGCGGATTGCAGGTATAGGGCACCGCTAACTCCCCGCCTAGCGCGGCATGACTATTCTAACCTGTATTGCATTGGAATGCAAGAAGAAAAACAAAAAAACGGCCTTCATCTCTGAAGGCCGCCTGAAAACTTGTCGGTGTTGAAAGGGTCATCCTTTATCACTGCCTGTTTTCTCACTTGCAAGCTTAGTATACACCCGAAGACGGTTGATTTCATCACAAAAGTGTTACAAAAGCCGCAAATTTCTATTATGTTTCGGTGAAATTGCGTTGCAAAATCATTTCTGCAGCTCTTTTTACGGCGGGGAAGGGCGATGTTTCAAGCGCTTTGCGGATCTCATCCAGATAAAGACCTTTTTGTCCCGCAAAGCGGATCGCTTCCACGGTCAGTTTGCCGTTTCCTGTTTTGTTTTTGCCTACAAGTTCACGGGCGGCTTTGGTATCCCCTTCCACAAGACGGCGAAGATCGAACGCTTCGCGAACTCTCTCCCCCGGCGCAGAGCGTTTTAGGGAAGCGTTATGGGGACAGACGTGTTGGCAGACTTCACAACCCATGTGGGTAATTTGCTTTTCGTAAACTGCCTCCGGATATTCCGTGCCCTGCATGTGGTAACGCATGCAGTGTGTCACGCAAAGCCCCTTCTGACCGATGGCAGAGAATGGGCAGGCATCCCGACAAACTGTACAGTTGTCGGGGCAGGGTGCCGCAGCCCACGCTTCGGGCATCGGCAAACAAGCATCCGTGGCGATCACATAAATCGCAATGCGGGAGCCGAAGTCCGGGAGTCTGAGAAGTCCGTTTTTTCCCTGCGTACCGATGCCGTGCTTGAGGGCAAAAGCGCGGGCGGGGACATCCGCCAATTCACAGTATGCGCCTTTTGCAGCGATGGCGGCAACAAGATCCTTGACCGCATGATAGCTTTTCTGGCTTGTAAGATAGTAGGCGCTGATGCGTTCCTCCGGATCAAAGGGACTGTAGGGGAAAACAGCCAGAATGAAACAACTTGCCTTAGGATAGGCAGCGGCGGGATCCCAATGAAGATGGGGCGCCACGCCGGTTTTCTCCTGAGCCGCTTTCCATTCCGACAGCATTGCAGAAGGCAGAAAAAATACTTTTTCAAAGCCGCGCGCCGAGGCTTCTTTTTTGATAAATTCATGCATGGTGGTTTATCCTTAAAAAGCTGAAGAAAAGAACTGCCGCTCCCCAAAAGGGGAACGGCAGAAAACGGATCAGCCGTTGATGTAAACGCGGGGCGGGCGGGGCAGGAGCCGCGCCACGATCTCGTTCTTGTTGGAACCGGCAAGCTCGGAAGCTTCCTGAATGCTCATGGTGTTGTTGCTGCCATCACCGTAAACGATGGCCAGGTCGCCTTCTTTTGCATCCGGTACATTGGTCAGATCCACCATGCACTGATCCATGCAAAGAACGCCGATCAGCGGGCACTTGACGCCGTGGATGGTCACATAGCCTTTGCCGCGCATGGCACGGGGATAGCCGTCAGCATAGCCGAAGGGGACAGTGCCGATGCGGGTATCCTGCGGTGCACGCCAAAGAAAATCATAACCGACGCCTTCGCCCTTGGGGATGTCCCTGACCTGCGAAAGATGGGTGTGGAACGCCATAGACTGCTTGACTTCAATATAGCCTTTATGGAAGCCGCGAAGACCGTAGACAAGGGCGCCGGGGCGCACCATATTCATGCGGTATTCGGGATAATCCACCGCAGCGATACTGTCCGCAAGGTGCTTGTAGCGGAAGGCGACACCCTTTGCTTCAAGGGCTTCGATCACGGCGATAAAACGGCGGTACTGCTTCGCATCCTCCTCTTCGCCTGCGAGGGCAAGGTGGGAGAAGATGCCTTCCACTTCGATGTTGGGCTGCTGGCAGATGGAATAGAGTGCATCCACATCTTCGGTGCCAAGGCGGTGGAAGCCTGTGTCAACCTTCAGGTGTACCTTTGCTTTCACGCCGCGTTCCGCGGCGATGTCGTTCAAAAGCTTGCCCTGTGCGGCGGTGAAAAGGGTTTGGGTGATCTTCTTTTCCGCTACAATATGCAAAAACCTGTCCGGCGTGTGGCCGAGGATGAAAAGCGGTGCTTCGGGATAGGCTTCGCGAAGCTCCAGCGCTTCCGTCAGCGTAGCAACGGCAAGATAGCAGGCGCCATGGTCAAGAAGCGTCTGCGCAACGCCGACAGCGCCGAGGCCATAGGCATTTGCCTTGATGACCGGCATCACCGCGCAGTCGGGGCCCACCATTTCACGGATGGCTTCCATATTGCCGGCGATGGCGCCAAGGTCTACCTGTACATAGGTATCTCTCAAAACCTTGTTCATTTCTGCTCCTCCAGGAATGCAATGGCGCAGGCCGCTTCCATCACCATGCCGACCTTCAGACACTCTTCATCCGGGCAGAAAACTTCGCTGTGAAGCATCTGCGGCGTGGTGCACTTATCGCTCATGGTGCCGATGTTGAAGTAGGAGCTGGGCACGGCGGCGGAGAAGTATGCGAAATCGTCTGCGCCGAGGCTGGGCTCTTCCATGAAGACAACGCTGTCATTGCCGAGGGCTTCGCGGCAAATTTCCGCTACGCGCATGGAAACAGCGCGGTCATTGACGAGCGGGGGATAGCCGTCCTCAAGCTCGACTTCCGCGGTGGCGCCGAAGGCGGCGGCGGTGTTCTTGGCAATCTCTTCCACATGGGCTTTAACGAAATCGCGGGTCTTGAAATCAAGGGCACGGATTGTTCCCACAAGATCCACAGAGCCGGCGATAATGTTGCTCTTGGTGCCGCCGTGGATGGAGCCTACCGTGACGATCACGGGAGTGGTGGGGGAAGCGAAGCGGCTCGAGATGGTCTGCAGCGCCAGCACCACATGGGAAGCGACAACGATGGAGTCGATGCCGTTATCGGGATGTGCGCCGTGGCAGGAAATGCCGTTGACGCGGATGTGAAGATCGGTGGTTGAGGCGTTCATCCTGCCGGTGGAAACAAGCACCTTGCCAACGGGGTAGGTGGGATCGGCATGGAGACTGAACACGTGCTTGACCGGCGGGTTTTCCATGCAGCCCCATTTGATCATGCCTTCCGCGCCGCCGATGGTCTCTTCGGCCGGCTGGAAGAAGAGCTTGACGGCGCCCTTGAGTTCACTTTCCATGCCCTTGAGGATCCTGGCAACGCCAAGAAGGCATGCGGTATGGATATCGTGACCGCAGGCATGCATCACGCCCGGGTTCTTGGAAGCGTAGGGGACGTCGTTTTCTTCCTGAATGGGGAGCGCATCGATATCCGCGCGGATACCAACGGCAAAATCCGCATTGGGATCGCCAACGATACCGACAACGCCGTAGCCGGAAACGTTGGTCTCATGGGGGATACCGAGCTTGGTGAGGTAATCGCTGATCACGTGCATGGTGCGTTCTTCGTGCTCGGAAAGTTCAGGATGCATATGGATATCGCGCCGAATGGCGACGATCTCGTCAAATACTTCTTCAACTGCCTGACGGACTTTGTTCAGATCCATGGTATGAATGCCTCCCGGAAATGATAATAATTTGAAAGTGTGTATCCTTTCAAATTGTACAACAGTTGCGGTTTTGTTTCAATGGAAAAAGCGCAGAATATGGTGTATACTGTTCTGGAAAATGAATCACTGCAACAGAAAGGCGGTTGACGAAAGATAATGAAGCGCGTTCTTGATCTGACTCATACCCTCAGCAACGATACACCCGTTTATCCCGGCACGGAGCCGCTCAGCATTACCGTTCACAATACCATCCCGAAGGATGGTTATCAGGAGACCATGCTTCATATGAACTCCCATACCGGTACCCATATGGATGCCCCTGGCCATATCCTTGAAAATGCGGTGACCCTTGACAAAATGGATATCGGTCGGTTTTTCGGCAAGGCACTTGTGATTGACTGCACCGGTCTTAAAGCGGATGAACAGATCACTATGAAATATATCGGGCCCCTGCGCGAAGCGGCGGATGAAGCGGAATTTCTGCTGTTCTATACCGGCTGGAGCCGCCTTTGGATGCAGGAAAGCTATTATGCTTCTTTTCCGTATTGCGGGGAGGATGTGATCCGCTACTGTGCGGAGACGGGGAAGAAGGGAATCGGTATTGATACGCCTTCCATCGACCCCATGGGCAGCACGGATTTTCCCATGCACTGCATCGTGTTCGGTGCGGGCCTTCTTGTGATCGAAAACCTGGCGAATCTCGGTCAGCTGATCGGAAAGGATTTTACCTTCGGTTCGCTGCCCCTCAAATATGAGAATGCGGACGGTTCTCCTGTGCGTGCCGTTGCGCTGCTCGATTGAATCAGCGCAGCCTGTTCCTTTGCTCCGATTCCCGTTTGAGGGCTTCCCGGTAGGCAAGATAGGCACCGATGCGGCCCGTTTTCTGAAAGGCGGCCCAAAGATCGTGTGGGTTGTTCGGCGTTTTTGTATGCTTCATGCAGCTGTTCCTTTCGGATGTTCTAAGCGTAGTATCTGCAGCTTTGCCCCTGCGGCATGAACGGAAATCTTTCCCGGAAAGGTGATCTTATGCCTTCTTTGACCGTCAACGGAATCGTGACCCGGTATGCGAACTACCGGGACAATGACCGCATCCTGACCCTGTTTACACGGGAAAGGGGGCTTATTACCGTTGGCGCAAGGGGCTGCCGCAGACCGAAAAGTCCCATCCTTCCTGCGAGCGAGCTGTTTGTTTCCGGCGAATTCGTTCTTTTTTACAACAGGGAAAGGTACAGCCTTGAATCCGCGGAGGTCAGGGAGCCTTACTATCCGCTCAGGGAGGATATCGCAAAGTTTTCCGCAGGCGCATACATGCTGTCCCTCATCAACGAGGGGCTTGCGGCGGAACAGCCCAATGAGAAGCTGCTGTCGCTGCTTCTTTATGCGCTCACCTTTACCGCCTATTCCGATATCGACCCGGTGGATACTGCCGTTGCCTTTGCGGTCAAATGTCTCGATACGCTTGGCTACAGACCGGCGCTCGTCCGCTGTGCTTCCTGCGGTTTCGATCTTCGGGCGGAGAAGACCCTTCACTTTTCGGCATCCGCAGGGGGAGCACTCTGCACGGCATGCAGCCGGGGCTTTCGGCAGGATGCGGCGGAGATGTCCGCCCTTTCCCTTGAGGCGCTCAGGCGCATCCTTCTTCTTGCACCCAATGAGATCGGCAAGGTACGCCTGCCGGAACGGGTGCGGACGGAGCTCAAGCATGCGGTGAACGATTATGCGGAGCATGTGCTGGAACGGAAGTTCAAAGCCTTTTCCTGTCTTTAAGAAGGCAGGGAAGGGGCTTCATTCGGCAAAACGATCGTCTTTATGAGAAAACAGCATCGGGAAAACACATTTTTTCTGCAGGATTTCCTGCAGGAAACACGATAAAGCATTGCTTAATTATCAAAAAAAGGATATAATAAATCGTTGTGTGTGGGGAAATGCGCCCCACTGAAATCGATCAGTTTTTATTTAATAATATCTTACGGAGGTAAACAAATCGATGGCACAGAAGTACGTATACCTTTTCAGCGAAGGTAACGCCACCATGAGGAATCTCCTCGGCGGTAAGGGTGCAAACCTTGCCGAAATGACCGGTCTTGGTATGCCCGTTCCCCAGGGTTTCACCATCACCACCGAAGCCTGCACGCAGTATTATGCGGACGGCGAAAAGATCAACGATGAAATCATGGAGCAGATCTATGAATATATCGGCAAGCTGGAAGAGATCACCGGCAAGAAGTTCGGCGACAGCGAGAACCCCCTTCTCGTTTCCGTCCGTTCCGGTGCCCGCGCTTCCATGCCCGGCATGATGGATACCATCCTCAACCTCGGCCTTAACGAAGAGGTTGTCGATGTTATTTCCAAGAAGTCCAACAATCCCCGCTGGGCTTGGGACTGCTATCGCCGTTTCATCCAGATGTACTCCGACGTCGTTATGGAAGTCGGCAAGAAGTACTTCGAGCAGCTCATCGATAAGATGAAGGAAGAGCGCGGCATCACCCAGGACGTCGACCTTACCGCCGATGACCTCAAGGAACTCGCCGGCCAGTTCAAGGCTGAATACAAGGGCAAGATCGGCAAGGATTTTCCCTCTGATCCCAAAGAACAGCTCATGGGCGCTATCAAGGCCGTTTTCCGCAGCTGGGACAACCCCCGTGCAAACGTTTACCGCCGCGACAACGATATCCCTTATTCCTGGGGCACCGCCGTCAACGTGCAGATGATGGCATTCGGCAACATGGGTGACGACTGCGGCACCGGCGTTGCTTTCACCCGCAACCCTGCCACCGGCGAAAAGGAACTCATGGGCGAATTCCTTACCAACGCCCAGGGCGAAGACGTTGTGGCCGGCGTTCGTACGCCCATGCCCATCGCCCAGATGGAAGAAAAGTTCCCCGCTGCTTTCGAACAGTTCAAGGAAGTCTGCAGCATTCTTGAGAACCACTATCATGATATGCAGGACATGGAGTTCACCGTTGAGAACAACAAGCTCTACATGCTCCAGACCCGTAACGGCAAGCGCACCGCGAAAGCTGCCCTTAAGATCGCCTGTGACCTCGTGGATGAAGGTATGATCACCGAGCAGCAGGCTGTTGCCATGATCGATCCGCGCAACCTCGACACTCTGCTCCATCCCCAGTTCGACGTAAACGCTCTCAAGGCTGCCACCCCCATCGGCAAGGCGCTGCCCGCTTCCCCCGGCGCTGCCTGCGGCAAGATCGTCTTCACCGCTGAAGATGCAAAGGCCTGGGCCGCCCGCGGCGAAAAGGTCGTTCTCGTCCGTCTTGAGACCTCTCCCGAAGATATCGAAGGCATGAAGGCTGCGCAGGGCATCCTGACCGTCCGCGGCGGCATGACCTCCCACGCTGCCGTTGTGGCCCGCGGCATGGGTACCTGCTGTGTATCCGGCTGCTCCGCCATCAACATGGATGAAGAAAACAAGAAGTTCACCCTTGCCGGCAAGACCTACGGCGAAGGCGACTGGCTGAGCATCGACGGTTCCACCGGCAACATCTACGATGGCGCCGTTCCCACTATGGATGCCACCATCACCGGCGAATTCGGCCGCATCATGGCTTGGGCTGACAAGTATCGCCGCCTCAACGTGCGTACCAATGCGGATACCCCGCACGATGCCGCGAAAGCCCGCGAGCTTGGCGCCGAAGGCATCGGCCTCTGCCGCACCGAGCATATGTTCTTTGACGGCGACCGCATTGCGGCCATCCGTGAAATGATCTGCTCCGACACCGTGGAAGAACGCGAAGCCGCTCTCGCGAAGCTCCTGCCCATGCAGCAGGGTGACTTCGAAGGCATCTACGAGGCCATGGAAGGCTACCCCGTCACCATCCGCTTCCTCGATCCGCCGCTCCACGAGTTTGTTCCCACCGAAGAAGCTGACATCGAGCTGCTCGCCAAGGCCCAGGGCAAGACCGTTGAAGAGATCAAGGCCATCATCGCCTCCCTCCACGAGTTCAACCCCATGATGGGTCACCGCGGCTGCCGTCTTGCCGTCACCTACCCTGAGATCGCTGCCATGCAGACCCGCGCGGTCATCCGCGCTGCCATCAACGTGCAGGCCAAGCATCCCGAATGGACCATGGTTCCCGAGATCATGATCCCCCTCGTAGGCGAGATCAAAGAGCTTGCTTACGTCAAGAACGTTGTTGTGAAGACCGCTGACGAAGAGCTGGCCAAGGCCGGTGTTCAGATGAAGTACAAGGTCGGCACCATGATCGAGATCCCGCGCGCTGCTCTGACCGCTGACGAGATCGCGAAGGAAGCCGAATTCTTCTCCTTCGGTACCAACGACCTTACCCAGATGACCTTCGGCTTCAGCCGTGACGACGCCGGCAAGTTCCTCGGCGCCTACTACGACAAGAAGATCTACGAGAACGATCCCTTTGCGAAGCTGGATCAGACCGGCGTCGGCAAGCTCGTGAAGATGGCTGCTCAGCTCGGCCGCTCCACCCGTGAGGATCTCCACCTCGGTATCTGCGGCGAACACGGCGGCGATCCCGCTTCCGTAGAGTTCTGCCACAAGGTCGGTCTTGACTATGTTTCCTGCAGCCCCTTCCGCGTGCCGATCGCCCGCCTTGCTGCTGCCCAGGCAAACATCAAGAACAGCTAATTAAAAAGCAAATCCGCCGAAAAACGTCCGGCGCTGCAGTGCAGCGCCGGGCTTTTTTGTATTTTTTCTCTCTTTTCAAGGGTTTCCTGCTTCCTGAAAAAGGACTTTTTCATTTTTTGCCGAAAGAAAAAGTAGGAAGATTACCCGGAGGCACATAAAATGGAAGAATTTAACCCCAAAGACAGTACCTTGCGGCGCATTGCGGAAGAATGGGAAGAGCGGTCGCTTTCCCCTTATGCCGCGCTGTCCAAAAAAAGCCGCGGCAGGGAATATCCCATGGAGCCGTGCCCCATCCGCACGGAGTTCGTGCGCGACAGGGACCGCATTATCCACTGCAAGTCCTTTCGCCGCCTCAAACATAAAACGCAGGTATTTCTTTCGCCGGTGGGCGACCATTACCGCACCCGCCTTACCCACACGCTGGAGGTAAATCAGATCGCCCGTACCATTGCAAGGGCACTTCGGCTGAATGAGGATCTGACGGAAGCTATTGCTCTCGGCCATGACCTCGGCCACACGCCTTTCGGCCATGCGGGCGAGCGCATGCTCAACAAGCTCGTGCCCGGCGGTTTTGAACACAACCTGCAGAGCCTGCGCGTGGTGGAAAAGCTGGAGAACGGTACGGGGCTGAACCTGACTTTCGAAGTGCGCGACGGCATCGTAAACCATAAAAAGAGCGGTACGCCCGCCACCCTTGAAGGCGCGGTTGTCAGCATTTCTGACCGCATCGCTTACATTAACCACGATATCGATGATGCCCTTCGCGGCGGTATCCTTAGAGAAGATGCGCTGCCAAAGAGCAGCATCGAGATCCTCGGCACCACCCACGGCAAGCGCATCGATACTATGATCACGGATGTGATTCGGGAAAGCTACGGAAAAAAGGAAATCCGTATGTCGGAAGCCGTTGGCAAAGAGTTTGATAACCTGCGCACCTTTATGTTCGACCATGTGTATTTTGACAAGCATGCCAAAGGGGAAGAAGGAAAAGCCATGCAGGTCATTGAGAGCCTTTTCAGCTATTACCTTTCCCACATGGAAGAGCTGCCGGAGGAATTCACCCGCCACATTGAAGCGGACGGTGCCGAACGTGTGGCGGCAGA
Organism: Clostridiales bacterium; assembly: GCA_015056105.1. Lineage (GTDB taxonomy): Bacteria > Bacillota > Clostridia > Christensenellales > CAG-138 > UBA1685. Next base: position 17,205 of record SVGX01000007.1, read on the forward strand.
TTATATCGCCTGCATGACGGATCGCTATGCCATTACCGATTTCGAACGGAAATTCGTTCCCCGGGAATGGATGTAATTTCAATGAATGGTTCAGGAAAACTTGTTAAACAAGCAGGAATTCTGCGGATTTGTGGCGAATAACGCTTTTGCGTAATGAAAAATGGAAAGGAGTGCTGCCAATGCCCATGTTCCCGGAAGCATGGATGGACGAACTCCTGCAAAAGACCGACCTTGTATCCCTTGTTTCGGAATATGTGGTGCTTTCCCCAAAGAGCGGGAGACTTTGGGGCTGCTGTCCCTTTCATAACGAAAAAACACCCTCCTTTTCCGTGCAGCCCGATAAGCAGATGTACTACTGCTTTGGCTGCCACGCCGGCGGCGGTGCCATCCAATTCGTACGCGAAGTGGAACGGCTCGGATTTGTGGATGCGGTGAAATTCCTTGCCCAGCGGGCGGGAATGGACCTTCCCGACGAGGTGGACGATGATAAGCTGCGGCGGGAGCGTCAGCACAAAGAGCGGCTTTATATGGCCTGCAAGGAAGCGGCGGTTTTTTACCACAAACAGCTTTTGACCAAAGAAGCTGCAGAGGCACAGCAGTATCTGACCCGCCGCGGCGTGGATGGAAAACTCGCTGCCCGCTTTGGGCTTGGCTTGGCTTTTGACACCTGGGATGGGCTTACAAACCATCTTACCGCAAAAGGCTTTTCGAAAAATGAACTGATCGATGCGGGGCTTGCCATCCGCTCCAAAAACAAAGAAGGCTGTTATGATGCTTACCGCAACCGTATCGTGTTTCCTATTATTGCCACAACGGGCCGCGTGATCGGTTTCGGCGCGCGCACTATGAAAAAGGATGAGCAGCCCAAGTATATCAATACCGGCGATACGCCCATTTACAACAAGCGAAACAACCTTTATGCCCTGAATATGCAAAAAGGCAAACACCCACAGGATCTTGTGATGGTGGAAGGGTATATGGATGTGATCAGCCTCTTTGGCGCCGGGGTGGACAATGCGGTGGCATCCCTCGGTACAGCGCTCACGGCGCAGCAGGCCAAACTTTTGAAACGCTATGTGGAGCGTGTTTACATCTGCTATGATGGTGACGCTGCGGGACAGAATGCAACGCTCAGGGGTCTTGATATCCTTGCGGCGGAAGGCATTGATGTGAAGGTTATCACCATCCCCGGCGATGCTGACCCCGATGACTACATTCGCCAAAATGGAAGGGATGCCTTCCTGAAGCTGAAGGATAACGCCAATACGCTGAATGGCTTTAAACTCAACCATATCGCATCGCAATTTGACCTTCATTCTGCCGATGGGCGCGAAAACTTCGCCAAAAAGGCCTGTGCCTTTGTCGGCAGCCTTGAGCCGGTGGAACGGGAGCGTTATGCACCCCTTGTTGCCCGAAAGGCAGGCCTTTCCCTTGATGCAGTAAAGGCACAGTGCGGCCTTGCCAAGCCGATGGAAGCGAATAACGCTGTCAAAAAACGGAATACTATCAATAAAAAACGCGAGGCGAAAGATACCGAACCGGATCGAATCGAGCAGATGCTGCTCCATGCCATGCAGTCTTCCCGGGAGGGGGCGGCATATACAGCCGAGCGCATGGCGGATGCGGAGCTTGTGTTCCTTTCCCCGGGATTTGCCGGATATGCGGACGCGCTGCTTGTGGCATTCCTGGCCGAAGAAACGCCGGATCTTTCCCGCCTTGTGGCGGAACTGCCGGAGGATCAGGCGGAAGCAGCTGCCCGGGTGATGATGGAAGACCCCATTACCGGGGATGTAAAGCCTTTGGTGGATGACTGCATCAACAAGCTTATGCACAACCGCGTCAACGAACGGCTGAAAGAACTTGCCGTTGGGATGAATACGCCCGGCGCAGACCGCGCCGCGCTTCTGAAAGAGCATGCGGCGCTGATACAGAAACTGAAACAGTTTAAATAATAAAGAGACATACGAACGAAAAAGCATCAGCAAGGGAGAGAACGGCTTTGGAAGCGAACAAACCCATCACCAACAACAAGATCGAAGAACTCATTGAGAGGGGCAAGCAAAAAGGTGTACTGACCTATCAGGAGGTCATGGATACGCTTGCGGAGCTTGAGATGAACTCCGAGCAGATCGAACGGCTCTATGACCGGTTCGAGGCGCTCAACATCGATATCGTGGAAGAGATCGATGTGGCGGAGGATATCAACGAAGAGCTTGCGGAGATCGACAACTCTGTTTCCGGCACGGAAGGTGTTGCCATCGATGACCCGGTGCGCATGTATCTGAAAGAGATCGGCAAGGTGCCGCTTCTCAATGCCACGGAGGAGATCGAGATCGCAAAGCGCATGGCAGACGGCGATCAGGATGCAAAGCGGCAGCTGGCGGAAGCCAACCTGCGCCTTGTTGTTTCTGTTGCGAAGCGCTATGTAGGCCGCGGCATGCTGTTCCTTGATCTGATCCAGGAAGGCAACCTTGGTCTGATCAAGGCGGTCGAAAAGTTCGACTATCGCAAGGGCTATAAGTTCTCCACCTATGCGACCTGGTGGATCCGCCAGGCCATTACCCGCGCCATTGCGGATCAGGCCCGCACCATCCGCATCCCCGTACATATGGTGGAAACCATCAACAAGCTGATCCGCGTGAACCGCCAGCTGCTGCAGGAATACGGCCGCGAACCGCGCCCCGATGAGATCGCTGCGGAAATGGGTATCTCCGAGGAAAAGGTGCGCGAGATCATCAAGGTAGCGCAGGAACCCGTTTCCCTTGAAACGCCTATCGGTGAAGAGGAAGACAGCCATCTCGGCGACTTTATTCCCGATGACGAGGCGCCTGCTCCGGCGGAAGTTGCTGCTTTCACGCTCCTTAAGGAACAGCTGATGGAAGTGCTCGACACGCTGACTCCCCGGGAAGAGAAGGTGCTGCGCCTTCGTTTCGGCCTTGATGATGGCAAAGCCCGCACGCTCGAAGAGGTGGGCAAGGAATTCAACGTTACACGTGAGCGCATCCGTCAGATCGAAGCGAAAGCCCTGCGCAAGCTCCGCCATCCTTCCCGCAGCAAGAAGCTGAAGGATTTCCTCGAATAAGCAAAAGCTTATTGCGGCAAAGTTTGCAGACAACAGAATGAATACAACAAGCGGCAAGCGCATCTGCGGTTGCCGCTTTTGCCTGCTTTGGGGCTTTTCTGCCGCATCTCTACCGATGGGAGGGGAGAAGGAGAAAGCATTTCTACTGCTGTTTTTTGACTCTACAAATGGGGTTATAGTCTGTGGGTTGTTTGAAAAATGTTCTACAGGTATCATGCTTCCAACGGCCGCCGATATTTGCAGCGGCGAACAAAAGGAGATGATACCATGGAACGGACGAAACTTCGTGATCGCGCCTTGCCGGATTATACCCGCGGCGAGGATATCTTCAATATGGCATCCCATGCGGCGGGTGCTGCATTCGGTATATTTGCGCTTGTCGCCTGTCTTATCAAGGCGGCGGGGGATGTCTGGGGAACAGCAGGCGGCGCTGTCTACGGTGCTTCAATGATCGTGCTTTACAGCGTTTCCGGCGTTTACCACGGTCTTAAACCCAATATGGGGAAAAAGGTAATGCAGGTGCTGGACCATTGCTGTATCTATTTTCTTATCGCCGGAACCTATACGCCGATTCTTCTTTCCGGCATACGCCTTGTTTCGCCCCTTGTGTGTTGGATCCTTTTTGCGGCAGTGTGGGGCATCGCAGCGACGGCAGCGGTGTTTACGGCTATCGACCACAATCGGTACGCAGTACTTTCCATGGTGTGCTATCTCGTCATGGGCTGGTGCATCGTGTTCGCCGCAAAACCTGCCATGGCGGCGATCCCGAAGGAAGGGCTTCTTTATATTCTTTGGGGCGGCATCGCCTACACCTTCGGTGCTATCCTTTACGGTATCGGCAGCAAAGTACGCTGGATGCACAGCATATTCCATCTTTTCGTGGTGGCGGGCAGCGTGCTGCAGTTTATCGGAATACTTTTTTATGTGTTGTAGTGCTGTTCATCGATTATTCAAAGCATTTTAAAATAAAGTGTGGTATAGTGATATTGACCGCACTTTTTTCTTTTCGGAGGATAAAAATGAAACGGACAGTCGCGTTTGTTCTTTCTCTGACGCTGTTTTTTGCCGTGCTTTTTGTGCCCGGCGTTTCACGCGGTGCAACGGATAACAGCTGGGCGCGGATCCTGCTTTCCACAGGGCGTTACAATACCCTTACCCTCAATGCCATGGGCAGCTATTTTATCTATGATAACGGCAAGACCTTCTGGGGCGGCACGCTGACGGTAGAGATCACGGCGGAAGGCCTTCTTTCCGTGACGCATTCTATGCAGGGGCATCTTTACACAGGCGAATTTTTTACCCTCGCAAGGGAATATGTTTCGCCTTCTGCAGGCGCGGTAGTGTTCACCGACTGTGACAGCGATGTAAGGGGCAATGCCTACCTTGGCCATTTTCATTTTACGGTGCAGGAATCCTCTTCCGGCGGAAAGTACATTCGCGTCGTGAACGAAGTACCCCTTGATCAATATCTTTACGGCGTTATCGGCCACGAAATGAGCAATTCTTTTCCTCTTGAAGCGCTCAAAGCGCAGGCCGTAGTGTCGGCTTCCTATGTGGTCACAAAGATCAATACCGGGGACGATTATCACTTTACCGACTCCTCCTCCAGTGATCAGGTTTACAGCGGTTACGATCCTTACGATACCCGCGTTATCGAAGCGGTGGATGCGGTGACGGGAGAAGTAATGTTTGTGGACGGCAAGCTGCTTCGTGCGCTGTTCTGTTCTTCAAATGGCGGTGAGACCAGCCTGCCCCTTTACGAATGGGGCAGCGTGCTGCAATCGAATGTGATCACCACAGACGGCTATGCGGTAAAGCTTGACCCATACGATCTTCGCAACCCTTCCACCACAAGCCAGGGTGAACATGAAACCCTTACCGTCAATTACGGCGCCGCATCGGCGGAAAGCCTTGGGAAAGCGTTTTATACATACCTTTGCGCGGCGGCGGATACTGTCCTCGGTACAACAGGTGCGGCAGTTACGGCCATTCATTCCGTTTCGCTGCATACACCGCCTACTACTACCCTTGCTGACGGTACGACCCGTACATGGAGCGAGTTTACGCGCAATATGACCGCCTGCACCGTTATATTTGATGCGCAGGCGGGCGGTGCTTCCTATAAAGACAAAACGGTAACCTTTGCGCCGAAAGATCTGAAGGAAGCCGGCGTGTTTACCTCGGGCCGCAGCCTTCGCGCCTATTGGGGCGAACCCATGACAGATGAAAACGGTGTTGAGACCGGCCATATCATCCATCGCGGCAGATGGGGCAGCGGCATCGGCCTTTCTCAGCGCGGTGCGCAGCAGATGGCAAACGAGGGTATGGATTACAAAGAAATACTTGAATTCTATTTCCCGAATGCGGAGATTGATACCATCGTGCTGCGGGCGCCCTTGGATCCTGTGCTTCCCGGTGCGGAGCCCGTGGTGCTTGCGAAGGGCATCATCAATGCGGACGGCGTGGCGCTTCGCAGCGGTCCTTCCACCTATTATCGGAAGCTTGCAGCCCTTGCGAAGAACAGCGCGGTGGAGATCTACGGCGAGCTTGGCGCATGGGATTATGTGATGGTCTACGTGGATGGAGAGCTTTATGGCTATGTCCACTCCACCTATGTGACGATCACCGAGCGCAGTGAACCAGAAGCGCCCGCGCTTCCCGACACCGATCCTTCGCAGATGCTTGCAAAAGGCAAAGTGATCAACGTCAACGAAAGCGTCAATTTCCGTGCGGAGGCTTCAAGCAGCTCCGCAAAATTGGGCTCGCTGCCCAAAGGAACGGCGTTTGATATCTACGCCCGCTCCGGTGCATGGTATTATATCTATGTGGGTACCGATGCAAATGGCAAGGCTGTTAACAAATTCGGCTATCTTTACGGCCATTATGTGGGCATCACCGAATACATCACACCGGACCCTGTGGATGCGGAGGATATCGACGGCGACGGCAGCATAACGGTGATCGATGCTCTTCTCATTGCAAAGGAAGCGGCGGGAATGAATGTGCTTACCGCTGTGCAGCGGCAGAAAGCGGACATCGATCAGAACAGCAGCATCGGCGTTTCCGATGCGGTGCGCGCCGTAATCGCGGCAGGGTAATGCCTTTTTACGGATTTTGATGAAAAAATGCCTGTATTGCGCACAAATCCCTTGTTTGAAGGCGGGGGAATGTGGTAATATAATACACAGTATTGTATATCATGGCGTTGCTGTGTGCGTACGGCATGGTAAAAATATACCAGCATCAATAAACCATCTGGAGGATAATACCTATGGCAATGATTATGGCAGGCGATTTTCGCAAGGGTGTAACGGTTGAAATTGACGGCAACGTGTGGTCCATCGCGGATTTCCAGCATGTTAAGCCCGGCAAAGGCGCGGCCTTCGTACGTACCCGTCTTAAGAACGTTATGACCGGCGCGGTGCTTGAACGCACCTTCAGCCCCACCGATAAGTATCCCACCGCTCACATCGAGACCAAGGAAATGCAGTATCTCTACAATGACGGCGAGCTGTATTACTTCATGGATACCGAGACCTATGAGCAGCTGCCCCTGAACCATGATCAGGTGGAAGACGCCATCGATTTCATCGTGGAAAACGAGAACGTTACCATCCGTTTCTTCAAAGGCAGCCCCTTCTCCGTTGCGGCTCCCAACTTCGTTGAACTGACCGTTACCGAGACCGAACCGGGCTTCAAGGGCGATACCGCGACCGGTACCACCAAGCCCGCCATCCTTGAGACCGGCTTCAAAATCAACGTTCCGCTGTTCGTCAACGAAGGCGACCGCATCCGCGTCGATACCCGTACCGGCGAATACATGGAGCGCGTTTAACCAATACTTTCTATAATTGCTTTTTAGGAGGTTACCTATGGGTTACATGAAAGAAAAGGTTGCTTATCTGCGCGGTCTCGCGGACGGCATGAACATCGGTGAGGATGCCCAGGGCAAACTGCTTCTCGCTATGATCGAGACCATGGATGAGATGGCTGCCACCATTGACGAAAATGAAGAAGCCATCATCGACCTTGACGAGTGCATCGACGATATCTGCGATGAGCTTTCTGATATCGATGAGTGCATCGACGCACTTCTTGAAGATGACTGCGAAGATTGCGAAGGCTGTGAGGGCTGCGGCGAATACAGCGATTTCGAAGACGATTTCGTAGAGGTGGAATGCCCCTACTGCGGCGAGACCGTATACTTCGATCAGGGTATGCTCGAATCTGATGAAGATCTCATCTGCCCCAACTGCAACGAGTCCATCATCGAGACCGTTGAGGATGATGAAGAATAATCCGGTTTTTACAATAATGAAAAGGCAGCACATGCAGATGCATGTGCTGCCTTTTCATTATTGCGGTTTTTATAGAGCTGTTTGCGCAAAGGGCTAAAGTTCCGGCGCTTTCTTACCGGAAAGGGAATTACCATAGGTTGCGGCGATCGCTTCGATATTTGCTTGTCTGCAATATGCTTCCGCAGGGGCTGCAAGGCGCTGCTTTTCCGCTTTGATCTGCTCTTTCGCGGCAATATCGCAGATGATCTTCTGCATGAAGCGGAATAACTCGCTTTCATTGGAATAATCCGCCGGGGCGTAGAAATTGATCCTGTTGTCGTTGAAAAGCTGATAAACACGGCTGCGGTTATTTTTTATCGGATCGTAAACGCCGATGGAATAGCCGCCTTTGCTTTTTACAAGGCGCATACAGGGGATGTCCGTTTCGCTGTCGCCGATGTAGACAATGTTTTCATAGGGAATGCGCAGATCGCCGTCGGGCATGCTGTCGTTGACCCGATCATCGTATTCCTCAAGGAAACCTTTTGCGATGCGGAAGATATACTGCGTCTTGTTGGTATAGTTTATCGCCTGCGCAGGCCATACCGCAACATCGTCCGCGTTGTAGTAATAAGAAGAGGCGTAGATGCGCGCAAAGTGGCGGGCAATGGGGCTTCCCTCGATGATCTCTTTCAGTCCGGAGGAGATAATGTAATGTTCTGCATCAAGCCCGCTTTGTGCTGCGCATGCGTTTACAGCATCAAACCATGTCTCAACGCCCTGATAAAGCGGCACATTTGCGCCTGCCTGCCGAAAATAATCCCGCCGGAGAGAGCGATCGTTAAACCTGGAGAAGCGGATCAGCTCATACATCCAGGCAAGGTTTTTATCCATTCGATTCTCTACCGCCAGCTCGTTGGAAGCTTTCCAAAACGCAGCCTTATCGATCCCGAAAGATGGGATCAGCGTGAAGGTCTGCATATCATCCGGGGAAAGCGTTTTGTCAAAGTCGTAGCAGATGGCGATTTTTGGGCGTATCCTGCTTTCCATAGTTCGTTCTCCTTTCATAGAGTGACAGGGGATAGCGGTTTATTTATTTTCTGAAAAGGAACTTTTCAGCGCAGCAAAGGGTTGGTGTACGGCAGCGGGGGAATCGTCTTCGCTGCGGTAAAGCGGATTCAGCTTTATCCTGGACTCCCGCTTTAACTTTGCAAACAGTTTTGCGGTATTGCAAGCATCCACAAGGGCATCGTGGGCGTGCATTTCGTAATCGATATCCGCCAGAATCAGCGCATCCGTAAGGCCGTATTGCTTTTTTGAATCTATCGCTGCGCCAAAAAGCTGCTGACAGTCGATCCATGTGTCGAGATATTGTTGCAGCATCGGTACAGCAATATTTTTGCATGCCGTCTCATTCTCAAGCTGCATTTTGTCGGCGGTGCTCCAGGAAACGAACACCGCATCGCGGGGCACCCACTGCATAAAGGCGGAAAGTGCCTGACGGACAGGCGGCGCAAAGCGGATATCATCATTGGTAATGCCCGTCAGCGCTTCAATGTAGCGGTCAATGGTGCCATATTCCGGGGAAACATAGGTCTTGAACGTACTTACTGTTTCGCAGCAGTCATTGAGCAGCGCCGCACCGATCTGAATGATTTCTCCATACCAGGGATATGTTTTTCTGCATATCCCTTTGGGAATGATGCACATTTCAAGGTCAATGACCACGTAGCTGCCCATACATATTTCTCCTCAATTGAATTCCAGCAGTTTGCGGCCGCCGTGCTACTGTGTTTATTTTCTCATATTCTGTGAAAAAGTGAAAGGCTTTGCGGAAAAAATGCGGATCCGAGCACCGGAAAAGCAACCCGCCGAACAGCGGAAAAGAGGCAAGCAGTATAAGAAAATATGGTGCATGTCGCGCTTCAGCTTTTGCAGGAATTTCCGGCGGTGAGCCGTTTTAAAAAGAGTATCCTTGCGTTTGCGGCATAGCGGAATAAAATCACAAAGAAAAAAAGAGCCTTTCCAAAAAGGCTCTTTTGCTGACTGAAAGAGTAAAGGGGAGGATGCCCCTAACGGAGGTGCTTCTTTCAAAAAAGTGCGCCAAAGAGGATTTTTCCAAATACTGCGGACAGAAGCTCTGCGGCAGGTCGATGTGCAAACACGCTTGGAAACATATCGATATCCATGTTATAATTTGAGCGAAGTTTCGGCAGGGAAACCGGCAGAAAGTTTGTATCGATACTGAAGCAGCAAGGGGAGAAAATGAAAAAGAAGTATTTGGGAAATACAGGGATTTCGGTGAGCGTTGTGGGCTTTGGTGTATTGCCGATCGGCCCTGCGCAGCTGGCACTTAGTGTGGAAGACGGTGCAGCGATCATCCGGTATGCATTGAAAAACGGCATCAATTTTATAGATACAGCACAGTATTACCGGGCTTACCCGTATATCGTGAAGGCGCTTGAAGATCATAAGCATGCTGACAGCGTTGTCATATGCTCAAAATCGCTGTGCGGTGATTTTGCGGGAATGATGGAAGCGATAGAGGAAGCGCGGATTACCCTTGGACGTGACGTGATCGACATTTTTCTTATGCACGAAGTGCGGTCCGGTCAGTTGGAAGAGCGCGTCGGTGCATGGCGTGCTCTTCGGGAAGCGAAGGCGCATGGGCTCGTGCGGGCTATTGGCCTTTCCACCCATCATGTGGATATTACGGCAGCTGCTGCAGAGATGGAGGACCTCGACGTGGTCTTCCCGCTTATCAATTATGCGGGGCTGGGGATACGCAGCGGAAACCGCTTTGCTTCGCCGGAAGAGATGATGGCAGCCATTGAAAAATGCAGCAATGCCGGGAAGGGGGTTTTTTCAATGAAAGCCTTCGGAGGAGGCAATCTGACAGGCCATTACAGACAGGCGCTCGATTATGTTTTTTCAAAACCACAGATCGATTCCGTTATGATCGGCTTCGGAAAAACCGAAGAGATCGACGATATCATTACCTATCTCAATGGCACTATGGCATCGGACTACGCTCCGGATATTTCAAAAAAGAAGATATACATCAATCAGGAAGATTGCGAGGGCTGCGGCGCCTGCAAGGCGACCTGCCCAAACGGCGCGATCTTTTACAACCGAAACGGCCTCGCAGAAGTAGACCACAAAGTTTGCCTTACCTGCGGCTACTGCACGCCGGTCTGTCCCGTCAGAGCGATCATCATGTATTGATGGGATAACAGAATTTTGACAGATAATTTGACGGATGATATGTGTGCCTGCTTTGGGGATTCGTTTTGTAAGTAAGAATATCCATGGCATTCAAGAGGTCAGCGGTTCATATTCTTCTCTGGAGAATGTTCTTTGGTGAGATGTTGGAAATTTATATTTCTGAATGGAAGAAGATCCCGATATTGGAGCCGGGATCTTCGCAGTTGAGAAGTTACATGCAGCGCTACGGGGGCATTTCGTGATTTGGCTCTTAAAGCACCATCACAAGCGTTCCGGCGCCGATCAGCAGGCAGCCGATCAGGGATTTTGCGGTGAACTGTTCATGAAGAAATACAAAAGCGAGTACCAGTGTGATCACAACGCTTAGCTTATCGATAGGAACAACTTTGGAGACGGTACCCATCTGCAGCGCCTTGTAATAGCACAGCCAGGAAAGACCGGTGGCAAGGCCGGAAAGGATCAGAAACAGCCAGCTTTTTCTCGAGATATCTGCAATGCCGCTTTGGGTATTTGTTACGAAAACCATGACCCATGCCATAACAACGACAACCATGGTACGGATGGCTGTTGCAAGATTGGAATTCACGCCTTCAATGCCAACTTTTGCGAGGATGGATGTAAGGGCAGCGAAAACAGCGGAAAGCAATGCATAAACAAGCCACATCATAGTATGCTCCTCCTGCGGATAACCTTTGTTTATCGATTAAAGTATTATAACATGATGTTCCCGTTTTATCCACCTGTAACCATTTCTGCGGTTTGTTGGGCAGAAATTGACTTTGCATGGCGTCTTTGCTATGCTTTAGGGAAATACAGGGAAGGATCGCATCCGTATGGATTATCAGGATATCAATGCAAAAACGATAGACAGTTGGGTAAAGAAAGGCTGGCGATGGGGACAGCCTATTTCCCATGAAGAATACATACGTGCCAAAGGCGGTGAATGGGAACTGTACCTGACGCCAACCAAACCTGTGCCCCGCAGCTGGTTTGGCGAAATAAAGAGCAAAAAAGTGTTGGGCCTTGCAAGCGGCGGAGGAGAGCAGATGCCCATCCTTTGCGCCGCAGGCGCAGTGTGTACGGTACTCGATTATTCCGAAGCGCAGTGCGAAACGGAGCGCGCTTTTGCTGTGCGGGAAGGCTACCGCATAGAAGTGCTGCGCCGTGACATGACAAAGCCACTGCCTTTTGCGGATGAAAGCTTTGATATCATCGTGCATCCGGTCTCCAATTGCTATGTGGAGGATGTTCTTGCCGTTTTCAGAGAATGTTACCGCATTCTGAAAAAGGGCGGCCTTCTTCTTTCGGGGCTAGACAACGGCATCAATTACATTTTTGATGATGCAGGAGAAAGGCTTGTCAATAAGCTGCCCTACAATCCGCTGCAGGATCCAACCCTTTATGAAGAAGGAATCCGCACCAATTCAGGTATCCAGTTCTCCCATACCTTTGAAGAGCAGATCGGCGGTCAGCTGAAGGCAGGTTTCAGCATTACCGATGTTTATGAGGACACCAACGGCGAAGGCCGGCTGCATGAATTCAACGTGCCCACATTCTGGGCAACAAGGGCTGTGAAACAGCGAAAAGATGAAGAAAGCCGCGTAAATGAAGAAAGCCGAGCGGAATAACATGCTTATTAAACAATACATAAAAGAACGCATCCCGGATGTGCTGCAATTTGAACGGGATCTGCGGGTCGAAGAAGACCGATGGCATTGGCCTGTCGATGAGAAGTATATAGCTGATGTAACGACGAGCTTTGATGAGCCTTCTTTCGCAAATTCCCTATCGCTTCTTGCTTATATCGATGGCAAGGTAGTGGGCAGAATTGACTCTGCCAAAATTTGCAGCCATTTTGACGGCTCCACCAAAGCCTATCTGGATTGGATCTGCGTTATCAAAAGTTACCGCCACAGGGGTGTTGCGCAAGCCCTGATGCAAGCTTTGTGCGAGAAATTGAAAGAACAGGGGGTGGATACGCTGATCGCCCTTATCGCTTCCAACGAGGATGCGCAGCGGTTCTACCGAAACCTCCCAAACGCCGAAATCAAGGACGAGGGGATTTGGATCGATTTATAGCGGGGAATTACTTCTTTTATTTCGGTTCATGCCACGGTGACAATATGAATGCCGCAGCAGATATTTCTTCTGTACTGCATGTAAAGGATATGCCGGCTTCACGTTTGTAAAGTTTCGATTTCTGATGATCGCCCGGCATATCGCGCTGCGATTTCTTCTGATTATCGCCGCGATCTTTCGATAACTCATCCCTTATTTGCAATACTGCCGTATACAAAACGTTCTTCTATACTGAGATGTTTACAGTTCATACAAATCTTCTCCCGCAGTGTGGTGTGTGAAAACTTCATTCTGCCGGAGCTTTGTATGAATTTTTTTCTCTGCACTTGAGCGTATTATTTATCAAAGCTTGTACATACCGCCGGTTAACCGGTGGTTTTAGTTTGGTACATGTTTCCGGTTGACGAAAAAGAACAAATGTTCTATACTTGAAAAGAAAAACAAATTGTCTTTCCACGCACTGCGATAAAACCATGAAGAGTTTGGGGTGATAAGGGTGACTGAAGGTGAGCGCACATATTTTTGTATTGATATGAAGACGTTTTATGCATCGGTAGAGTGTGCGGAGCGGCATCTTGACCCCTTTGAAACAAATCTTGTCGTGGCGGATACAAGTCACGGCGAAAATGCGCTCTGCCTTGCCATAAGCCCAAAACTGAAAGCCATGGGAATCCAAAACCGGTGCCGCCTGAACGATATCCCGCGCAATGTGGAATACATCGCGGCGCCGCCGCGGATGCGGTTCTATATCGATTATGCGGCGGATATCTATGCGCTTTACCTTAACTGGTTTGATGCCTCCGATATCCACGTATATTCCATAGATGAATCCTTTATCGATGCAACGGGATACCTTGCCGCCTACAGGATGGATGGCTGTACCCTTGCCCAAAAGCTGATGGGGGAGATCGCAAAGAAACTGCATATTCCTTCCACCGCGGGGGTAGGCACAAATTTATACCTTGCGAAGATCGCTCTTGATATTACCGCGAAAAGAACAAAAGAGCACATCGGCTATTTAAACGAAGAACTGTACCGGGAGACATTGTGGGATCATAGGCCTATTACGGATTTTTGGCAGATCGCCGGCGGAACGGCCCGTCGGCTCGCGCACTACGGTATCTACACCATGCGGGATGTGGCTGCCTGCCCGGAGGAAACGCTTTATAAAGCCTTCGGCGTCAATGCGGAGCTTCTGATCGACCATGCATGGGGGCGGGAAAGCTGCAGGATATCTGATATTAAAAACTATAAAACGAAAAGCAAATCCGTTTCTTTTTCCCAAATCCTGCCGCAGGACTATACCTTTGAAAAAGCCAGGCTTGTGATAGCGGAAATGGCATGCCACGGGGCGCAGGAACTGATGCGCCGACATGCTGTGGCGAAAAATGTATGGGTTGGTGTTGGCTATTCCCGGGAACTGCATGGATCCACGGCTGCCGCAAAGCGGCTTCCGTATGCTACGGCACTGCCTTCCAACATACGCCCAGCGGTGCTTTCCGCCTATGAAGCGGCGGCCCTGCGGGATGTTCCCATCCGGCGGCTTGCCGTCAGCCTCGGCGATTTGTGCGATGAAAACCGTGAGGGTTACGATCTTTTCAGCGACCTTAACGCCATGCAGCGGGAAAAGTCACGGGAGCAGACGGTGCTGGAGCTTACCCAAAAATACGGAAAAAATGCGGTGCTGCGAGGAACGAACTATATGGAAGGCGCAACACAGCGGGAACGAAACAAAATGATAGGAGGGCACAGAGCGGGCTATGATGACACGCGTGCAGAGAGCGAAACAGTTCATGCCTTTTGATGCTATGAAGGGTCTGCAGGAAGCGCTGCGGGACAGGGAGGAGCGCCATGCCCGGGTGGAGCGGCATGAGATACCGGAAGAGCAGCAACGGGAGAACGAAGCGGTCATCCGCAGACTGAAAAAAGGAAGCATTGTTTCCGTGGATTATTATTGCCGCTTTCACGATGTGACGCACAAAGGCGCGGTTACAGCTTTTAGTATTCCCGGCCGTTTTTTAAAGCTTGGGAATGAAACGGTCTTTTTCGATGATATTTATCAAATTCGGCTGATCGGCTGAAACAATTCCGGCGGAAAATCACGCTTGACTTGCGATATGCTTTAGGGTATACAGTTTATGAAACATGGCTTTTACAGCGGGAGGAATCTTATATGCGTTACAGGAAACTTGGCAACACGGGCCTTGAAGTCAGCGAAATCAGCCTTGGCTGCGAATACGTCTGGTTTTCCCCGGAAGAAGAGGTAAAGGCTGTTGTGGATACGGCGCTTGCTGCGGGTATCAACTATATCGATATTTTTGTGGGAACGGCATCCACAAGGGAAAATTTCGGCAAAGCGCTGCGCGGCAGGCGAGACAAGGTATATCTTGCGGCGCATCTCGGCGCGGCAGACCGGGACGGTCAGTATGTGCGCACCCGGGATGAAGCGGTCTGCAAAACTTTTATCCGCGAATTCTATGAAAAGCTTGAGACGGATTATGTGGATGTGCTGTTCCTGCATAACTGCGATGATATGCAGGACTTTGAAAACATCATGAACGGCTGGATGTATGCCTACGCAAAAGAGCTGAAGGATGCGGGAAAAGCAAGGCTGATCGGCTTTTCGAGCCACAACACGAAGGTCGCCATGGAAGCGGTGAAAACGGGAAAGGTCGATGTGCTCATGTTCCCGGTAAATCCGCTTTTCAATATGCTGCCGCAGGATACGGCGGACGCCCGCATGCGCGGGCTTACCCTTGCACAGCTGACGCAGGAGGAAAAGGATGCGTACCCGGATAAACAGCAGCTGTACTCCCTCTGCAAAGAGAGAGGAGTCGGTCTCATCGCCATGAAGCCTTTTGCGGGCGGCAATATCCTCAAAGCCCATGAAGAGGGAAGACTCAAGGGCATATTGGAGTTGACGCCGGTGCAGGCCATCAGCTATGTGCTTTCCTTCCCGGAGGTAGCGTGTCCCGTTCCCGGCTTTGGCAATGTGAAGGAACTCAATGAAGGCCTTGCGTACTTTACCGCAACGGAAGAAGAAAAGGATTTCAGCAGCATCCGTGAAAGCCTGCTTGGTAAATTCAGCGGGCAGTGCATGTACTGCAACCATTGCCAGCCCTGCCCGGTCAAGATCGATATCGCGGAAGTGACAAAGCTTGCGGATATGGCGGAAACGGGAATGACGGAAGAGCTGAAGGTGCGCTATGCTGCGCTGCCGGTCAATGCATCCGCTTGTCTCGGGTGCGGCGCATGCACAAAGCGCTGCCCCTTCGATATCGATGCGGCAGCAAACATGGCGAGGGCCAGGAAGTTGTTCCGGTAAAAACAAAAACATACAAAAGCGGAGTGGAATCCCACTCCGCTTTTTGCTGGATGCGCTTTTGTTATGCGGTCTCAAGGCTGTACTTTTTCCGGAAGGATTCGTATTGGGTCTTGAACTCAGGCCGTTCTGCCTTCATCTCGTCAAGGTACTGGTGCGCACCGAGGGCATTGTGGCTGCTCAGCTCCTGAATGCAGACGCAGACGTTGGAACAGTGGTCGGAAACGCGCTCAAGGTTGGTCAGAATGTCGGAGAGCACAAAGCCGTGTTCAATGGTACACTCGTTTTTCTGAAGGCGCAGCGTGTGGTTGAGCTTGATCTGGTCTCTGAGCTCATCGATGACCTGCTCAAGGGGCTCTACCGTAAAGGCTTTTACCGGATCCCCGGTACGGAGGGCATCCATTGTGATGCTGATGACTTCCTGTGCGGCGGCGCTGATGGTGTTGAGCTCATGGCGGGCACGGTCGGAGAAGGTGACCTGCTTCTGCTGCATTTCTTCCGCGGATTCAAGCAGGTTCACCGCATGGTCGCTGATGCGCTCCAGCTCGCCGATCAGACGCAGAAACTTGGTGCACTCAAGGTTGTCCGCATCGGAAAGGTTTTCAGAGGACAGCTTCACAAGGAAGGTGCCGATTTTATCTTCGTAGCGGTCGGCAAGGTCTTCATCTTCGCGGATCTCATCTGCAAGCCGTGTGCTGAACTCATCGAAAATATGAAGTGCCTTTTTGAAAGCGCCAACGGAACATTCTGCCATGGCGACAACTGCGCTGTGGCAGCGTTCTACCGCAACGGTGGGAACGGCGAGAAGGTGCTCGTCGAGTATTCGGATCTCTTCACCGCGCTCTTCGCCCTTTACGGTCAGGCAGGCAAGCTTTTCAAGCTGGCTGCCGAAGGGAAAAATCATCAGCGTGCAGAGAATGTTGAAAACGGTGTGTACGATGGCGATGCCCTTTTCGTCGATCATATTTTCCGTGAAGGCAAAACCGAAGATCGCCTTCAGGACATAGAACAGCACAAGCAGCGTTGCCGTGCCGATGATGTTGAAGTAAAGGTGCACGAAAGCTGCACGCTTTGCGCTCCTTGTGGCATCAGCGGATGCAAGAAGTGCTGTTACTGTAGTACCGATGTTCTGGCCCATGATGATGGGGATGGCCGCACCGAAGGTGATGGCACCGGTGGATGAGAGGGCCTGCAGGATACCGACGGAGGCGGAGGAGGATTGGATGATCGCTGTCAGCACAGCGCCTGCCAGCACACCGAGGATGGGATTCTCGAAAAGAAGCAGGATGTTGGTAAAAGCAGGCACATCCTTAAGCCCTGCTACCGCGTCGGACATCTGGCTCATACCGGTCATCAGCACCGCAAAGCCAAGGAAGATCATGCCGGTGTCTTTCTTTTTCGCGCTCTTGAAGAACATAAAGAACACAATGCCGGCAAGCGCGAGAATCGGCGTGAAGGAGGTGGGCTTGAGCATGGTGAGAAAGAAGCTGTTGCCGCTGATGCCCATCAGACTCAGGAGCCATGCGGTTATCGTGGTACCGATGTTGGCGCCCATAATGATATAGATAGCCTGATGAAGGGTCATGACGCCGGCGCTTACGAAGCCGACTACCATGACCGTCGTCGCGGAAGAAGATTGGATGATGGCGGTAACAGCCATACCGAGCATCAGCCCCTTGAAGGGATTGCTTGTCAGGTTTTCAAGGATGGTCTTTAATTTGCCGCCCGCTTTCTTTTCAAGGGCGTTTCCCATCAGGTTCATGCCGAGCAGGAACAGTGCAAGGCCGCCGACAAGGGAGAGCAGATCGAAAATATCCATGTGATAGCTTTCCTTTTTCTTTTGTATTTTTCTTTATCCGAAATGTATTATACGCAGTTTGTGTAAAGTTGCAACGGGCGGCTGTGTTAAATATAGGTAAAGTTCTGCATGTGGAACGCATGAAACCGTGTTTTTCCCGGCATACTGAAAGACAAACCGAAGAAAGGGTGTGAAAAAATGCTGGTGCTGTTTTTAAGGGTCATCCTGCTGTACCTGCTTGTTTTCGTTACGCTGCGCCTGACAGGCAAGCGGCAGCTGAGCGACCTGCAGCCCTTTGATCTTGTGATCACGCTCCTCATTGCGGAGCTTGCATTGGAACCTGCCACGAACACCGGTGTCCCGCTTTTTTACGGTGTGGTACCCATTTTGACGCTGTTCCTGCTGCAGAACCTTGTGGCTTATCTTTCTCTTAAAAGCGAAGGTGTCCGAAAGATCGCCTGCGGGCAGAGCATCGTGGTGGTTTCCAACGGCGTGGTGGAGGAAGCGGCTCTTCGAAGCTCCCGCTACACGCTTTCGGATCTGATGGAACAGCTGCGCAGCAAGGATGTGTTTTCCCTTGAAGATGTGGCATATGCCATCCTGGAAACAAACGGCCAGCTTTCCGTGCTGCTCAAGGGGGAAAAACAGAAGCCGACCTGCGGGATGCTGCATATCGCTGCGTCGGAAAGTGCGCTGCCGTTGATGCTCATACAGGACGGGGAAGTGCACTACATGGCCCTCAAAAGAGCGGGATACAACGAGGCGTGGCTGAAAAAACAGTTGGAAAAGGCGGGCGTTTTTTCGGAACGGGATGTGTTTTTTGCCTTTCTCGGCGGCGACGGTATGCTTCATATCCAGCGCCGGCGGGCAAGGGGAGGGGATGTGGTATTTCTTGATACAAAAAGCGGTGGAAAGGATGGGAAAGCATGAACGGAAAGAAGTTTGTGCGCGCTAACGGCATCGCCTGTGCCGCTGCGGCAGCGGTCCTGCTTTTTCTGTTTCTGTTTCCGCATTTTATGATGCGCCGGCTTTCGCCGCAGCTGCGGCAGGGAACGGAAGAAGCAAAGAAATGTGTTCTTGCGGAGGATTGGACAGGAGCGGAAACCGAATTTGCGCAGATACAGGACGCCTTTTTGCGGAAAAAGGCGTTTTTGAAGATGTTTTTTAATCATGAGGATGTGGATGAGCTTTCCGTTGCCTTCGATACCTGTGGCGCGATGATCGCGATTGAAGAACCGCAGGCTCTTGCGGAACTTGCGCGTATCGGGAATATCGCCCAATATCTTTATGAAATAGAAGCCTTTCGCTGGTACAGCTTTATCTGAAAAATGGAAAGCGCCCGTTTTGCGAAAAAGCGGAAATGTGTTATACTATATTTACGATAATATGCTTTTTCGGAGGACACATGCTGATCCAATGGTATCCCGGGCACATGGCGAAGGCGCGCCGTATGCTCGTTGAAAATTTAAAGCTCATCGATGTGGTGGTGGAGATCGTGGACGCACGTGCGCCCCGCGCTACCAGAAATCCGGATTTTGACGATCTGTTTTCCCAGAAGCAGCGGGTCATCCTGCTGAACAAGAGTGACCTTGCTTCGCCGCAGGAAACAAAAGCATGGGTGGAATATTACCGTAAAAAGAGCATCGCCGCCATCGAATTCGTGGCAACGAATTCCGCAAAGAAGAAGGCGGCGGTTTCGCTTATTGAAAACGCTGCATCGGAAAAGGTGAAGCGCATGCGGGAAAAGGGCATCATAAAGGTGGTGCGTGCCATGGTGGTGGGTATTCCCAATGTGGGAAAATCCACGTTCATCAACCGCATCGCCGGGGCGACCCGTGCGCAGGTGGGCGACAAACCGGGTGTCACCAAAGGAAAACAGTGGGTGAAGATATCCCCCTATCTTGAATTGATGGACACACCCGGCCTTCTTTGGCCGAAGCTTGAGGATGAAGGGCTGGCAAGGCACCTTGCCTATATCGGCTCTATCAAGGATGATATCATGGATGTGGAACGCCTTGCCCGCGGCCTTCTTGCAGAGCTAAACGAGATCTGCCCGGCAGAACTTTCCGCCCGCTATAAGCAGATCACACCGGAAACGCCCCGGGAAGAGCTGCTTGCAGCGGTATGCCGCAGCCGCGGCTTCCTTCTTTCCGGCAGCGAGCCGGATACGGAGCGCGCTGCCCGTATCGTGCTTGATGAATACCGGGCAGGCAAGATCGCCCGGGTTACCCTTGACAGGGTGGATGAACCCGAAACAGCAGAGGAAAACACCGATGGCACGGCGGAATGAGGCGGAGCGCCTTTATGAGCTGACCCGTATGGAACGGGAATTCTGGGAAAAAGGTATTTTCCCGGCGGGTATGGATGAAGTCGGAAGAGGTCCCCTTGCGGGACCTGTGGTAACGGCCTCAATCATCATGCCGCCGGAACCGCTTGTCGAATATGTGAACGATTCCAAAAAGGTGTCGGAAGGAAGGCGCGAGAAGCTTGCGCCCATCCTGCGGGAAACGGCTGTTGCCTTCGGCACCGGCTGGGCGGATGAAAAGGAGATCGACGAAGTCAACATTCTGAATGCCACTAAAACCGCATTTGTCAGGGCATATGAAAAGATGGGAGCTTCCTGTGAACATGTGTTTGTGGATGCGGTAAAGGGCCTTGATATCCCCGCAAAGCAGCATCCGCTCATCCATGGGGATGCGATCTCCTATCTGATCGCGGCGGCGTCCATTGTTGCAAAGGTGGAGCGTGATGCTTATATGCGGGAGATGGATGCGCTCTATCCGCAATACGGCTTTGCCTGCAACAAGGGATACGGAACGGCGGAGCATATCGCCGCGCTCAGGGAATACGGTCCCTGTCCGATCCACAGGCGCAGCTTTATCAAAAACATCTTGGAGGGCGTATGAATAACCGCGAGCGGGGCGCAAAGGGCGAGACGCTTGCCCTTGCTTATATGAAAAAGCAGGGGTATGTGCTCCTTGCAAGGAATTTCCGTGCTGCGCGCTGTGAGGTGGATCTGATCCTGAAAAAAGAGGGTATGATTGTTTTTGCGGAAGTAAAAGCCCGATCCGGCAGCAGCTACGGTCTTGGCAGGGAAGCAGTGACGGGCGCAAAACAGCACAATATCATCACCGCTGCACAGGTCTACCTTTCGGAAAAGGGCTTGTTTGAATCCGATATCCGTTTCGATGTGCTGGAAGTGGACCTTTTGACAGGCGAAGTCGGTCACATACCGAGCGCATTTACATTATGAACGAAGAAAAGCAAGGCGCTTTGCCTTGCTTTTTTGCGCGGAGCATTTTTTATGCCGCATCGATTGCTCAAACTGTAGGAAAATGCATCGCAGCGGGTGGAATTTTTATCATCACCGCTCTTTTCGTGAAGCTTTTGAAAAGAAACGGCTTTTTTTATTGCGGGGGGATGGGAAAAACTGCAAAATGTGGTATTCTATTAGCAATACTATAGAAGAAATCGCATTTACGGGCGCCGGAGAAGGAAAATTCGCCCTGCTTTATGAAAACGGAAAGGACCGGCATTTGCCGGATACTGTGCTTATGAAAAAACGGATGCTGTGCATGCTGCTGCTCCTGCTGCTTCTTTTTGCGGCTGTTCCTGCGGCGGCAGAGGAAAACCTTCTTGAAAACGGCGGCTTTGCGCAGAGGGATGAGGGTTCCGAACTTCCCGCAGGATGGTTTTACGATGCGTGGGACAGCGATGATGCGTCGGGTTATGCCATATTTGCGGAAGATGACGGCGGCACCGCCTACCTTTGGAGCGGCGGGAACGATGTCAAGCTTTGCCAGACCGTTTCCGTAAAGGCAAAAAGCGTTTATAAGCTTACCTGCCGGGTGCGCACGAAAGACGTGGAAGGCGGGGCGGGCGCAAATCTTTCCGTGCTCGGCAGTCTTGCTTCTTCTCAAGGCGTTTACGGTACTACCGATGGGTTCCAAACCCTTGAGCTGATCGGAAAAACCGCAAAAAAGCAGAATGAGATCACCGTATGTGTACGCATCGGCGGCTATGGCGCGGAATCTTCGGGCGGCGCGTGGTTTGATGATGTTTCCGTGGAGCACCTTGCCGATTACAAAGGCAGCCCGGCGGATTTTTCCGTTGCGGAAGTTGCTGCCGAAGAGGTCGGAACGGAATATGCTGACGGTGAAGTTCCCTATCTTGGGGAATCCATTGCGGCGGCGCTGCTCTGCGCGTGTCTCTTTTTCCTCGTGTACAGCCGTATCGTCATGCGGGCGGATACGCTGACAAAAGCGGCGCCCCAGCGCGAATTTGCCTTTGCGTCCATTCTGATTCTGGCTTTCCTTGCGCGCAGTATTCTTTCCATGTTTGTCAAGGGTCACTCCACGGATATCGCCTGTTTTATGGCTTGGGCGAATATGCTGGCGGAGAATGGGCCGGCAGCCTTTTATAATTCCGGTCTGTTTGCGGATTATCCGCCGGGGTATATGTATGTGCTGTGGCTTATGGGCAGCATTGCAAAGGCGACAGGATTTATATACGGCAGCGCAGGGCATGTGCTGCTTATCAAAATGCCCGCTATCCTTGCGGATCTTCTTGCGGCATATGCGGTATACCGCATTGCATGCCGCTATACGGAAAAAGGGGAGAACGGCGCATCCCTTCCGCTGCTTGCGGCGGCATTTGTGGCGTTTAACCCTGTTATGGCATTTGTTTCCGGCGGTTGGGGACAGATCGATCAGGTGCTTTCGGTGCTGCTGCTTGCCGTTATATTGCTGTTTATTGAAAAGAAAGTTATCCTTGCCGGGCTTGTTTACGGTGCCGCCATTATTGTAAAACCTCAGGCGCTGATGGCGGGACCGCTGCTTGCGACGGCGTATTTTGCTTATATTGCGGATGAAGGCTGGAAAAAGGGCCTGCTCCGCACCGTTGCGGCGGTGGCGGCGGCGGTCGGTGCGATCTTCCTTCTTGCACTTCCCTTCAAGGGTGTACAGGAAAATCCGCTCTGGTTTGTGGAAAAGCTGCTCGGCACGGCCACATCCTATCCTTTCGCAAGCATTGAAGCCTTCAACTTTTTTGCATTTTTCGGCGGCAACTGGGCCGATGCGGAAGATACGTTTTTCCTTTTTTCTTATAAGACATGGGGGACGGTGCTCATCTGTCTCAGCGTTCTTTTTTCCGCATTCCTTTATCTGAAGGGCAGAAAGCGGGAAAAACATGCGCTTTCGCTTTCCCTTGCATGGCTGCTCATCGCGCTCTTTATGCTGGGGCATTACATGCATGAGCGGTATTTGTTCCCCGCGCTGCTGCTGCTTACCGTGGCCTTTGCGGTATACAGGGACAGACGGCTTTTCGTTTCCTTTGCATGGCTCAGCTGCAGCACCCTTCTCAATGTGCTGATGGCTATCATCATCGTGGACCATCCCGAATCCCGCGGTATCGCATACGATGCCGTAACAAGAGTCGGCTCGGCTCTCGGTCTTGGCGGCTTTGCCTACCTGACATGGGCCTGCAGCGATATCATGCTCTTAAGGCGCAAACACCCGGCCTTTACGGAAAAACAGGGAAAGAAAGAGCTCTGTTCTGAAAAGGATGTGCTTCCCGCGCCCGTTGATACAAAGCTGCATTTTGCGAAAAAAGACAGGCTGTATTGCGTTGTGCTGACGGCGGCATATGCACTCGCAGCCTTGCTGAATCTTGGCACGACCACCGCTCCCGAAACCCCCTGGTATGGCTATACCGGCGATACGGTGGAAATACGACTCGGCCAAACGGCTGAAATTGATGAAATCCGTGTTTTTGGCGGCATGTATGAAGGTACGGTCACAGTCACGGCTCCCGACGGAACGGAGATCACATACCGGCAGGATAATAACCACATGTTCCGTTGGCACAATATTGGCGGCGGCATCAGCACGGATACGCTGACACTTTCCGTTACGGAAGGAAAGGTCTGGTTCAACGAGGTCGCGTTTTTCGACGGGGAAGGGAAACGCATCGAAGCCTCTGCGGCGGAAGAAGGGGCCTTTCTTTTTGACGAACCCGAAGAAACGCCGGATACGCCTTCCTATCTGAACGGGATGTACTTTGATGAGCTGTACCATGCCCGTACCGCCTATGAACACCTGCACGGCATCGCGCCCTATGAAAACTCCCATCCGCCGCTTGGCAAGATTTTTATTATGCTCGGCATTGCGGTGTTCGGCATGAATGCCTTTGGCTGGCGCATTGTCGGCACGCTCTTTGGGATCGGCATGGTACCGATTATGTATGCTTTTGCAAAGCAGCTTTTCAAAAAGAGCGAATATGCGCTTCTCGGTGCCTTCCTGTTCGCCTTTGATTTCATGCATTTTTCCCAGACGCGCATCGCCACCATCGATGTTTACGGCGTGTTTTTCATCCTGCTGATGTTTTACTGTATGCATCGGTATTTCATGATGAATTTCTACAGCGATGGCTTGAAAAAGACCTTAAAGCCGCTGGCGCTTGCGGGCATTTTCTTCGGCCTCGGTGCGGCAAGCAAGTGGATCTGCTTCTATGCGGGGGCAGGGCTTGCGGTGATCTATTTCACATCCCTCGTACAGCGTTACATTGAATACCGCCGTCTCAGGAACAGCGAAGATGCGGCATTACGGGAAAAGATAAAGCCATTCTGGAAAAATGCAGTGCTTTCCTGCCTTTGGTGCTGCCTGTTCTATGTTCTCATCCCGGCGGGCATCTATCTTCTTTCCTATCTGCCCTATGTGCTTTCGGAAGCCTCCTATGACCTTGCGGGCATATGGGGCGTGCAGCAGTTTATGTTCGGCTATCACAGCGGGCTTGAAGCGACCCATCCGTATCAGTCAAGCTGGTGGCAGTGGCCGTTTATTCTGAGGCCCATCTGGTATCATGTGAGTTATTATGTGGATGCTGGTAATGTTTCCACTATCTCCGCCATGGGAAACCCGGCCGTATGGTGGGTGTGTTCCGTTACCACGCTCGCGGTGATCTTTTCCCTTGTCCGCGGTACAAGGCGGGGAGATAAAACGCTTTTTGTGCTGCTTGTGGGACTTGGCGCGAACTTCCTGCCCTGGGTGCTGATCTCCCGGTGCACGTTTATTTACCATTTCTTTGCGAGCGTGCCTTTCATCCTGCTCATCACGGTATATGCGCTTTCAAAGAAAGAGGAAGAGGATGAATCCTACGGCAAGATCAAATGGATCTGGATGGCAGCGGCACTGTTGCTGTTCGTTCTGTTCTACCCGGCGATTTCCGGCTTTGAGGTGCCGCGCGGCTATATCAGCTTCCTTGAGTGGCTGCCCGGGTGGACATTTATGGGTACATAAGGGAGAAATATAATGAAGAAAGACAGTATGCTTCAGTTCATCAAATTTGCCGTTGTGGGCGCATCCAACACGGTGGTGGATTTCCTTGTGTTCCAGCTTTTGAACCTGACACTCGGCTGGGCATATCTGGCACAGGTCATCGGCTACAGCGCGGGCGTTCTCAACAGCTATTTCTGGAACAGCCGCTGGACCTTTAAGCGGGAACACGACCGCAGCGCAAGGGAAAAAGCAGCGTTTCTTGCCGTAAACCTTGCTTCGCTCGGGGTATCGCTCGGCGTGCTGTGGCTTTGTAAAAATCCTCTCGGCATAACGGACGTATGGGTATCTTCTTGGCTGCCGAAAGCCCTTTCAGGCTTCGTGAACGGCGATACGGTGGGAAAACTGATCGCAACGCCCTGTGCCATTCTTGTGAATTTCATCGGAAACAAGCTGTTCGTGTTCCGTACAAAGCGGGAAGAGGAGAACAGCGGAAAATAACAAAAAGCGGCAAACTGCCTGGGGAGGGGAACGCATGCTTGCCAAGATTAAAAGCTACGGCCTGATGGGGATAGAAGGTTTTTCGGTATCCGTCGAGGTCTATGTTTCGCAAGGCCTTCCGGCTTACGACACGGTAGGACTGCCGGATGCGGCCGTACGCGAATCAAAGGAACGTGTGCGTGCGGCAATACGAAACAGCGGTTTTGAATTTCCCGTGCAGCGGGTAACGGTAAACCTTGCGCCCGCGGATCTTCGGAAAGAGGGTTCCGTTTACGATCTGCCTATCGCGGTGGGCCTTCTTGCGGCGACAGAGCAGATCAAGCCGACACCGCTTCTTGAAGAATGCCTCTTTCTCGGCGAGCTTGCCCTTGACGGTACGCTGCGCGGCGTCCCCGGGATCCTCCCGATGGTCAT
>SVGX01000008.1 GCA_015056105.1 Clostridiales bacterium
TGTACGGCACTCTGGGATTTCTTTTACAAAAGATGTTGCGGAATTGTGTAATGGTAGCACCTACGACTCTGACTCGTATTGTCTAGGTTCGAATCCTAGTTCCGCAGCCAAATGAAAAAACCGCTCAGCGAGCGGTTTTTTCATTTGTATTGTATATAGATAGAAGGATTCGAAGCCGCGTCCGAGCGTATGCGAGGGAAAAACGCTGCAGTGCAGCGTTTTTAGCGGCCGGCTTCGGCGAACAGGCGAATTGCGCAGCGCGGAGCGCAAGCAAGCATGCCGAGGTGAGCCGAAGGAATCCTAGTTCCGCAGCCAAATGAAAAAACCGCTCAGCGAGCGGTTTTTTCATTTGCTCAATAAGGGACAGGCAGAAGCTACAGCTTACAGCTTCTGCCTGCAATTCCGCCCTCTACACTTTGTCTAAATTTTGACATTCGGATTATGGAAATGGGGAGCGGTATGGATGAGATGTATGCCGACATAAAAAACGACTGTTTGAGGTCAAGGAAGCTGCTCCTTTTATTATATAAAATGAAAGGAGGTACTGATATGATGTACACATCAAGACCGGCCCGAGAAGGCGGGCGCCAAACGGTGTAAAAGGGAACTGCTTCCAGATCCTAAGATCATCAAAATATCTTCCGGGCACCGTATTACAATACCCCGGAATATAATACTGCGCTTGGCTTTTCGCACAAAGCTGTGTGTTTTTTTGCGAGAATGAGCTTGTACTTAGACCGGTACAAACGGATAAGGCCGATGAATGAGCTGGGCTGCAGCTGCCTTTTTGAATGGGTGCAGTACTGATCCAACGGTTTCATACCCTTGGGTTTATGGCGAAAAGAAATGCACGCAATATGGCGTGTGCTATATCTTAGCGGCGCGCTGCTTTGTTTTTTATTCGGAAACGGCAGAGGGGAAGATCGGTTTGTACACATTGTAAGAATAATAAAATAACGTTTGTTAATAGCCAAACAGTATATTGCGAAAATATTGACAAAGTGATAAGATACATGCTATACTCTCCGAAGGTAAGAAGGGCTCTTGCCCGTTTTTGGTGTGTGCAAATTAAGGCTGCACGATCAAAATACAAAAAGTTCTGCAAAAAACCGCTTTGCTTTTTGTTGGGCGTTTGCCTGTGAAATCATTATTTAGGAGGAAGAAAATGGCAAAAATCATTACGGCGGAAGAAGCTGCAAAGCTGATCCCTTCCGGCTCCACGGTTATGTTCGGCGGCTTCGTTGCCTGCGGTGCAGCGCACGACGTTATAGAGGCCATGGAGAACAGCGATGTTGAAAACATCACCGGCATCATGAACGACTCTGCAAAGCAGGGTGGTCCCGATGGCAGCGACTACTATGGCTGGGCCAAGCTTATCCATTCCGGCAAGATGACCGGCTACATTGGCAGCCACATGGGCACCAATCCCGAAGCCAGTGAACTCTGGGCAGCCGGCAAACTGAAGGTCGACCTCATTCCGCAGGGCTCTCTCGCCGAAATGATCCGTGCGGGCGGTATGGGCCTTGGCGGCATCATCACTCCTACCGGCGTCGGCACCATTGTAGAGGAAAGCCCCTACACCGAGTGCAGGACCACCATCGACGGCCGTGACTACCTCATCATGAAGCCCCTCCGTGCGAATGTTGCGCTCATCAGCGGCGAAAAGGTCGATAAGATGGGCAATGTTTGGTACAAGGGCACTACCCGCAATTTCAGCCCCATGATGGCCATGGCTGCCGACCTCGTTATCGTTGAGGCCGTCAACCTGGTTGAAGTTGGCGAGATCGCGCCGGAAGATATTGTGACCCCCGGCATCCTTGTGGACTACATCGTAGTAAGGGAAAAGAAGGAGAACTAAGATGGATAAGGAAATGATCAAAAGCTTCATTGCAAAGCGTGTTGCGCAGGAACTGCATGACGGCGACGTCGTCAACCTCGGCATCGGCATTCCCACCCTCGTACCTTCCTTCCTTCCGGAAGGCGTGCATGTTTTCCTTCAGACGGAAAACGGCATCCTCGGCGCGGGCAAACTGACTGATGAAAACTATGATCCCATGAATGTTGTCAACGCCGGCGGTATGCCTGCTGCCCTGCAGGAGGGCGGCTGCTATATCGACAGCGCCATGTCCTTCGGTCTTATCCGCGGCGGTCATGTTGACGCCTGCATCCTCGGCGGTCTTGAAGTCGATATGCACGGCAACCTCTCCAACTGGATCATCCCCGGCAAGCGTATGCCCGGCATGGGCGGCGCCATGGACCTTCTCGTCGGTACCCGCCGTACCATCGTTGCCATGGAGCACACCGCCAAGGGCAAGCCGAAGATCCTCAAGGAGTGCAAACTGCCCTACACCGCGCTTGATTGCGTTGACATCATCATCACCGAAATGGGCGTGATGGATGTGACCGATGAGGGCATCGTACTCAAGGAGTATAACCCCGAGTTCACCGTCGAAGAGATCCAGGCTGCAACGGAAGCTCCGCTGATCATCAGCCCCGATCTCAAGAAGATGGAGTTCTAATAAATAATAATTAACGAAACGGAGGCGCGGGGAGAATCCCGCAAAAGAAGTAAGACAATGAAAATCGTAGTGGTTACCGGCGGCACAAAGGGTATTGGCGCACAGGTCGCGCTTGACTTCCTCAAACAGGGCGATGCATTTGTTGTGATCACCAGCAGGAATGTTCCGAATCTCAGCGATGCGTTCAAACCTTACGAAGGAAAGTTCGAACATGTGAAGATGGACGTGGCGGACCAGGAAAGCGTCAACGCGGGCATCGCGCAGATCCTTGCGAAGCATAGCCGGATCGATGTTCTTGTGAATAACGCAGGAATTACCCGTGATACCACCATGAAGAAGATGCAGCGTGAGCAGTGGGATGCCGTTATCGGCACCAATCTTACCGGCGCGTTCAATACCTGCAAAGCTGTCATGCCCGGCATGATCGAGCAGAAGAGCGGCCGCATCATCAATATTTCTTCTGTCATCGGCTTGATGGGCAACTTCGGCCAGGCGAACTATGCCGCCAGCAAGGCGGGTCTGATCGGCTTCACGAAGTCCCTTGCGCTTGAACTCGTCCGTTACGGCATTACCGTGAACGCAGTGGCCCCCGGCTTTATCGCCACCGAAATGACCGCTGCCATCCCGGAAGAAGCCATCGCAAAGATCAATGCAAAGATCCCCTATGGCGCCATGGGCACCCCGGAGGATATCTCCAATGCCGTTCTTTTTCTTGCGAAGGATGAGTCCCGTTACATCACCGGCGAGACCCTCAGCGTCAACGGCGGTCTTTACATGCACTAAAGGAGCGAACGCATGAACAGCTATACCATTCGCGATCTTTCTGTCGGACAGAAATACGCTGTGCAGGATGTGATCACCAAGGATGTGGTGGAAGCCTTTGCCAAAGTGACAGGCGACCATAACCCCATCCATCTTGATCCTGAATATGCGGCAAAAACCAAGTTCGGCAAAAACATTTCCCACGGTATGATCCTTGCTGGCTTTATCTCCAAAGTCCTGGGCCAGTATCTCCCCGGCGAAGGGGCTGTGTATGCCAAGCAGAGCATCAATTTCCGTGCGCCCGTTTTCTTTGACGGCGACGGTGAGACCATCACCACGGAAGTTGAAGTAAAGGAGATCATCGCAGATCGCAACCGCGTGATCCTGACCACCACCTGCCGCAACAGCGCGGGAGAAGTGGTCGCGGACGGCGAAGCGCTGATGCTTCCGAGAAAGGCGTAAGTCAAAAACAGAAAACGCGGGATCCCGCTTTTGCAAAAAGGAACCACAGGCTTTGCCCGTGGTTCCTTTTGTGTCTCTTCGGATCATCGATTGACGGAGAGACAGGAAAGGAGTACAATCGAAAAGGAAATCGGCTGTGTAAAAAGGAGATTTCGAAAATGGCAGCGACGCGCACAGGAGAAGAAACAAAAGCCATATTTGAAACGATGCCCATATCCCGGGCGCTGATGAAGATGGCGATACCTACCATTGCAAGCCAGCTGATTACGCTTGTGTATAACATTGCCGATACCTGGTTTATCGGGCAGACGGACAATCCTTATATGGTGGCAGCCTCGGCGCTTGTGCTGACGATATTCCTGATGACTACGGCGCTTGCAAACCTGTTCGGCACGGGCGGCGGCACGCTGATGGTACGGCTTCTCGGTGCGAAAGAGGAAGATGAGGCGCAAAAGGTCGCATCGTTCAGTGTTGTGATGGCGGGCGGCGCGGCGCTGTTGTTTTCGCTGCTCTGCCTGATCTTTATGGATCCGCTTCTGCGCTTTCTTGGGGCCAGCAAGCATACCATCGGCTATGCACGGCAATATCTCTTTTTTGTTGTCTGCATTGGCGGAGTGCCTGCCGTGCTTTCGCAATGCATGAGCACGATGGTGCGCAATGTGGGGCACGCGAAGGAAGCTGCATTCGGCCTGAGCCTTGGTGGCGTGCTCAATGTGATCCTTGACCCGATCTTCATGTTTCTGCTGATGCCGGATGGGTATGAGGTGATGGGCGCAGCGATCGCCACTATGTTTTCCAATGTGATCGCCCTTACTTATTTTATCTTAACCTATAAAAAACTGCGGGACAAGACGATCCTCGCTCTGCCAAAACGCGTGGAACGCATTGAAAAAAGCTCGTTAAAGTCCCTGCTTTCCGTCGGATTTCCGGCAGCTGCCAGCGTGCTTCTTTTCGATCTCACCACTATCTTCATCAACCGCCTTTCGGCAGCACACGGCGATATTGCCCTTGCGGCCATCGGAATCGTACTGAAGGTGGAACGCCTGCCTCTTAATATCGGTATCGGCATCTGCCTTGGAATGGTGCCGCTTGTGGCATACAACTATGCTGCAAAGGATCTTAAACGCATGTATGCCTTTTTTTCGCGGGCAAGGCTTTATGGGGTTATTGTTGCAGCGGCAAGCGTGGTGCTTTACCGGCTGTTTGCTCCCTATATTATGCAGGCCTTTATTGCGGATACGGAGACGGTGCGCCTTGGCACGGTGTTTCTCGAAGCGCGCTGTTTTGCGACGCCTTTTATGTTCTTAAGCTTCCACATGGTGCATCTTATGCAGTCCGTCAACAGAGGGAGGATTTCCCTTTACCTTGCGGTGATAAGGCAGCTGCTGCTCAACATTCCCATCCTGTTTCTGATGGATCATCTTTTCGGTGCTGTCGGTATCGTATGGACGCAGGCCGTGGCGGATATACTGAATGTGGCGGCATCCTATCTGATCTATTTCCGGATAAAAAAGGAAATTGATGTCCTTCCCGGCGGTGTATGAGCCGAAAAAAGAAACCGTAAAAAGGGCTGATCCTTTCAGCTCTTTTTTAATGGATGAAGTTCCGGGCAATGGGTTGACAAGGAAAAAAGAAAACGTATACAATCGTGAATGCAGAAAAGAAAAAATTTTTTCATGATGTGTTTGGAGGAAATATGAAAAGCAGCATGATCCGTAAAACTGTCGCAATGGGCTGCGGTGTATTGCTCGGAAATGTGTTCAATGCGCTTGCTGTAGCGCTTTTTATTGTACCAAACGGCATTTTGATGGGCGGCACAACGGGCATCGGTATTGCCATTGACCATTTTTTGACCGTAGACCTTTTTGCTGCGGTTCTTGTGATTAATGTGGGGCTGTTCTTTCTCGGTGCGGCGGCATTGGGAAAACGTTTTGCACTCACCACGCTTGCAAGTTCTGTGATTTATCCGCTCCTTCTCGGTCTTTTTCAGCGGATTCCGGGCCTTGCGGCGTTTTCTGCGGGAAATGTGATGCTTTCGAGTATCTTCGGTGGTTTGATGCTCGGCATCGGCATCGGTCTAATCGTGAGACAGGGCGCATCTACAGGCGGAACGGATATCCTTGCGATGGTCATCGGAAAATATACCCATCTTTCCGTTGCGGCGCTTTTGTATGTGGTGGATTTTATCATTCTCGGTGTGCAGGCATTCTTTTCCACCCCGGAACAGATCCTTTACGGCGTGCTTACGCTGATCTTGACCACGCTGACCATGAACCGCGTTGTGGTGATGGGGCAGGAGCAGATACAACTGCTTGTGATATCGGAACGGCACGAGGCGATCCGGGAAACTCTTCTTAAAGATCTTGATGTAGGCGTTTCCATGCTGCTGATGGAAACCGGCTTTGAACGGGAGGAACGCAAAGCGGTACTGTGCGTTGTGCAGCAAAGAAAGCTCCATGCGGTACGCGAATCCATATGCCGCGCGGATGCCGACGCTTTCATTACCATTTCCCGCGTCAAGGAGGTAACGGGCCGCGGGTTTTCTACGGAAAGACTGCATGCAGACCGAAAGGACAGCAAGAAATAAAAAACACGCAAAAAGCGCCGTGGACTCGCGGCGCTTTTTGATTTTTATTATTTTCTTTCTCCGGTATCCTTTGCAGGACTGATGCGTGCTGCGTCACGGATACGGTGCTTCTCCGCATTCTGCATGTTGTATGCACGGACCATTTCGGCGATCTTCCCTTCCACGTCTTCCATCTCAAGCCGGAACGCGTTTGCGCTGATCCGCAGTGCGCCATGCCCGAGGATGATCATCTGTTCCAATGCATCGGATGTGGCAACGCGCACTTTACAGTGTTTGCCAAGGGCATAGGTGGTGCGTTCAATGTAAACATCTGCGGTTTCCGCTTCCTTTGTGTAAACGATATAAATCCCATTTCGCTGTTCCACGGAGCCGGGGTTGCCCTTTACCTTGTAAGCATCAAATACAAGGATCACCGTACAGTCGCGGAATGCCCTGTAATTTGCCAGAATGTCTTCGAGAAGCCCACGCGCCGCTGCCATATCTTCCTTGGCAAGGTCTTTCAGCTCATCCCAGGAGAATATAATGTTATAGCCATCCACAAGCAGATATTCCGGTTTTTCTTCCTGCGACGCAATGCTGTAGCTGTCCTTCAGCGAGGGGCGGGAAGCGCTTTTTTGCTGCGGACGAAACGCGTGCGCGTCGGTTTTTCCGTAGGTGCGCTCAAAGATGGCGGTAAGTTCCTTATCGAGCGCTGCACCGTAACTGCGGCGGGCGGGAGCTCCCTGTTCCTGTGGGGCGGCTGCTTTTTCCGGCCTGAGACAGCTTTCAAGGTGCATGCGGGAAGGTACTTCGTTCCATTTGACGAGGGTACCTGCGCCATGACTGCAGAAAACGGAATCCGCAGGGTTTTCCGTATCGCGCTCAGGATCATAGCCGATGGCGGCGATCACTCCCGCTGTGTTGCGGCAGGGCTCATACCCGCGCAGGGAGCAGGAAAGCTGTCCGAGTCCCCGGGTATATGCCGTGACTTCCCGCCAATAATCCTGCAGACCCGCTACCGGTGCGTAACCCGTCAGCAGTGTGATATCGTTCTGCATTTCCGGCGGATCCACGACAGCACCCATATTCTGAAGATCGTTGAGCGCGCGACCCGCATTCGCATGGGGCAGTTCAAGCCGAAAATCGTAAAAGGGTTCAAGCAGAAGGGAATCTGCCTGCATCAATCCCTGGCGCACAGCACGGTATGTGGCCTGCCGGAAATCGCCGCCCTCGGTATGTTTGAGGTGTGCCCGACCTGCCGCAAGGGTGATCCTGACATCTGTCAGCGGAGAGCCCGTCAGCACACCGGGATGCTCCCGTTCTTCAAGGTGGGTAAGTATGAGCCTCTGCCAGTTCAGATCGAGTATATCGGCGGAAACGCAAGAGGAGATCTGTATGCCGCTGCCCCTTTCGCCGGGGGAAAGGATGAGGTGTACTTCCGCATAGTGGCGAAGCGGCTCAAAATGGCCGACACCTTCCACGGTATCGGAAATGGTTTCCTTGTAAACGACTTTTCCCGTATCAAAGCGGACATCAAGACCGAAACGGTCCAAAATAAGCCGCTTCAGCACCTCAAGCTGCACCTGCCCCATCAGCCGCACGTGGATCTCTTTCCATTGTTCGTTCCAAAGGATACGAAGCAGCGGGTCTTCTTCTTCAAGCTGTTTCAGCTTTGGAAGAACGGTATGGGGTTCTGTTCCTTCGGGCAGGATAAGCTTATAATTGAGCACAGGCTCAAGAAAGGCTCCGGCGGCATCCCGTTCAAAACCAAGCCCCTGTCCGGCATAGGTGGAGGAAAGGCCTGTGACCGCAACGATGGAACCCGCGGCTGCTGTATCCGGCGTTTCAAATTTTGCTCCGGAATAAAGGCGAAGCTGGTCAGCTTTTTCCTCAAACCGATTTCCGCCTTTTTTGAGGGAAAGCACCGTTTTGGGGCGAAGAGTGCCGCCGGTGATCTTCATCCATGTCAGACGTGTGTTTTTGCTGTCCCGGGAGATCTTGAATACCTTTGCGCCGAAAGCTTCGTTATATTGCGGGGAAGGGGCGAAAACATCAAGACCCTGCAGAAAGGGTTCTATACCTTCGAATTTCAGCGCAGCGCCGAAGTAGCAGGGGAAGATCTTTCTTTGTGCAATAAGCGCCGCTGCCTTTTTATCGGAAACCGTGTCGGTATCAAGGTATTCTTCAAAGGCGGCTTCATCCGCTGTGGCAAGCGCCTCATCGCGAAGGGACCGCGGTGCGGTAAAATCCACTACAGCACCGCTTAGCTGCTGCTGCAGCGCAGAAAGGATCCGCTGCCTTTCAGCGCCTGCAAGATCCATCTTATTGACAAAGAGGAAGGTCGGCACATTGTAGCGGGAAAGCAGCTGCCAAAGCGTGCGAGTGTGCCCCTGCACACCATCTGTTCCGCTGATAACAAGAATGGCGCAATCTATTACCTGCAGTGCGCGCTCCATCTCTGCGGAAAAATCCACATGACCCGGGGTATCAAGCAGCGTTACTTCCCGGCTGGGAAGCTGCAGGACAGCTTGTTTGGAGAAAATAGTGATACCGCGCTCCCGCTCCTGTATATCGTTGTCCAGAAAGGCATTACCGTGATCCACCCGGCCGGGTTTACGCAGCATGCCGCTAAAATAAAGCATGGCTTCGCTCAGCGTGGTCTTTCCGGCATCTACATGGGCCAGTATGCCAATAACTGTCTTTTTCATCGTTTCACCGTATTTGAAGAATTATGTTTCGAATGAAAAACATGTGATTTTAGGATACAATGACAGTTGTATCGTGTCAAGAAAGGCAGGAGGGAGGGCACCTTTGCAAATGAAAGAGGAGAATAAAAATGTGAAGAAAAAAACGATTTTAAAACGAAAAACCGTATTGACATCATGTTTTTCATCTTGTATAGTGGACACAAGTGGTTAGACCATATTGTGGAAATCGACTATTTACCTAAAATTTTCATTCCAATCAGTTTCTTATTACAACTATACTATAACTGCATTATTGTTGCTGTTACAGGGCGAATTTCCGAAAAACAGCTGAAAACGGCTTGTGTTAAGCTATCCTAAAAAGGTCTACATCTATTTTCATATCCAAAATGGCTGGACCAATTTTAACGAGGGATAAAGATGATCAAAATAATCGTTTGCATGAAACAAGTGCCGGGAACGAATAAAGTTGCACTTGATCCCGTTACCGGTAACATGAAGCGTGACGGTACGCGCGGAAAACTGAACCCCTTTGACCTGTTTGCGG
Source organism: Clostridiales bacterium (assembly GCA_015056105.1). GTDB lineage: Bacteria > Bacillota > Clostridia > Christensenellales > CAG-138 > UBA1685. Next base: position 9,562 of record SVGX01000008.1, read on the forward strand.
TGGAAGAGGCGCTGCAGCTGCGCGAGAAGTTCGGCGGGCATGTGACGGTTCTTTCCATGGGGCCGCTGCAGGCAGAATCTTCTTTAAAAGAAGCATTGTATATGGGCGCTGATGAGGCATATCTTGTTTCTGACAGAGCACTTGGCGGTTCCGATGTTCTGGCGACCAGCAAAGCTTTGAGCGAAGCGGTAAAAGCCATCGGTATGCCGGACCTGATCCTCTGCGGCAAGCAGACGACGGATGGCGATACCGCGCAGGTCGGCCCCGAAATGGCAGAGATGCTGGGCATTCCCCATGTTTCCAACGCGACAGCTTTTGCAGACGGCGGGGAAGGGGCAATGCTTGTGACCACAACGCTGGAGCGGAGCGAATGCACGTATTCCATCAAGCTGCCGTTCCTTGCTTCCGTGGAAAAGGATATGAACATGCCGCGGCTTCCCTCGTATAAGCGGATGAAAGCGCTTTCGGAATATGAGGTAAATGTACTTTCCCTTGCAGATCTTCAGGATAAAGACCCGCAGCATTACGGAACAAACGGTTCCGCCACCAGCGTGGAACGGGTGTTTGCACCGGAGCATGACAAAGAACGCAGTTTCTTCCGCGGCACTGCCCGGGAAGCCGCCGAAGCGCTTTCCGGTCTGCTTGCGAAAGAAAAGATCATATAATCGTTTGATACAGGAAGGAGTGCAGTACACTTGATCCGGATTGATCAAACCAAAATCACACAGGATGCGGCAAAGATACTGATTGAGATCTGCCCCTTCGCCGCTATTTCGCAGGATGAGCAGGGTATGCTCGTTATCGGGGAAGGATGCCGTCTTTGCAAACAGTGTCTCAAAGCGGATCCTGTTGGGGCGCTTTCCCTTGAAATTGCAGAGAAAAAGCCCGATGATACTGGCGATTGGTTCGGGATCACCGTTGTGGCGGAATTTCTGGGCGGGGCACTTCATCCTGTAACGCTGGAACTTCTTGGGAAAGCCAGAGAGCTTTCCGACGGCAGGATGCCCATCAGCGTGATCCTCATAGGAAACAAAACGGCGGAAGCTGTTAAAACACTTTCAAAATATGGCGCGAATGATGTGTTTGTTTACGATGATAAGGCGCTATTTGCCTTTGAACCTTTGCGCTTCACCGCTTGTGCCGAAGATGCGATTCGCCGTATCCGCCCCGCAGTGGTGATGATCGGCGCAACCATTGCGGGACGTTCTCTTGCCCCCAGGCTTGCTGCCCGGTTTCAAACAGGCCTTACGGCGGATTGTACTTTGCTTGAAATGCGTGAGAACGGCGAGCTTCTGCAGACGAGACCCGCTTTTGGCGGTAACGTGATGGCTTCCATTGTTACTCGCACCCGGCCACAGATGTGCACGGTGCGCTACAGAGTGTTCGATGCGCCCGAAAAAGCGTGCGATACCGTTTGCCGTGTTACACATATGCCACTGCCGCCATTTGGGGATGCGGTCGAGATCATCAGCGCTTCCGACAAAAATGCGGAGAAGGATCTGAGCGAAGCGGATGCTATTGTGGCTGTCGGCCGCGGCTGCGCTTCAAGAAAGAACATTGAGGATGCGCAGAAGCTTGCTTCGCTCCTCGGCGCGCGGCTTGGCTGCACAAGGCCCATGGTGGAAGCAGGGCACTTCGATGTAAAGCATCAGATCGGCCTTTCGGGGAGAACGGTAAAACCGAAATACCTTATCGCCCTCGGCATATCCGGTTCTGTGCAGTTTGCGGCGGGCATGCAGGGGACAGAGCTGATCATTGCCGTCAATAACGATCCGGAAGCTGCGATCTTCAAGATCGCACATATGGGTTATTGCTGCGATGTGGGCGAGTTCCTGCCCCATCTGATCGAAGAGATTGAACGATACAAGGCAAAGGGGGCGGAGGAAGCATGAAGCACATTACAGAAACCGACCGTTCTCAGTTTTATGCTATCGTAGGAGAACAGCGCGCACTGTTCGGAAACGAGATCAGCGAAGACTATTCCCACGACGAGCTTGAAGGCGTACACTGCATGCCGGAAGGGCTGATCAAAGTCCGCACGGCGGAAGAAGTTTCTGCGGTACTTGCCTACTGCAATGAAAGGCGTATTCCCGTTGTGACCCGCGGCAGCGGTACGGGACTTGTGGGTGCTGCGGTCGCCGTAACTGGTGGGATCATCCTTGATATGACCGCCATGAACCGCATCAAGAGCCTTGATGAGACCAACATGACTGTCACCGTGGAGCCGGGCGTTCTTCTGATGGAACTTGCGGCATTCGCGGATGAACACGGCTTCCTGTATCCGCCGGATCCCGGCGAAAAGACCGCCACCATCGGCGGCAACATCAGCACCAATGCAGGCGGTATGCGCGCTGTGAAATACGGCGTTACAAGGGATTATGTGATGTCCCTTACCTGCGTTCTTGCGGATGGCAGCATTGAGACTTTCGGTGCGGCCACTGTAAAAAACAGCAGCGGCTACAGCCTGAAGGACCTGATCATCGGTTCGGAAGGCACCCTTTGCGTGATCGTGGAAGCGACGCTGCGCCTTGTGCCGAAGCCTGCTGCTACCGTCAGCGTTCTTGCGGGATTCGATACCTTTGCAAATGCGGTCGCGGCGGTGCCGAAGATCATTTGCTCCGGCACGGGTCCCACAGCGGTGGAATTCCTGACGCGAAGGGCGATCTCCCTGACGGAAGAATATCTCGGCCGGCTTTTTCCGAAGTTCCCCGGTGAGGCGGCGCTGCTTCTCACTTATGACGGCAGCAGCGAGCGCGATGTGATGGAGCGTATCGAACAGTCTGCGGAGATCTGTATTGGCGAAAATGCTATCGATTGTTACATCGTTGATACGGAAGAGCGTTCCGGTGCGGTATGGAAGGCCCGCGGCGCGTTCCTTGAAGCCATCAAGGCTTCCGCCGGGCAGCTGGACGAATGCGATGTAGTGGTGCCCCGGGCGAATATTGAAGCGTTTGTAGCGAAGCTTATGCCCATTTCCGAGGAAAGCGGCCTCCGCATCGAATACTTCGGCCACGCGGGCGATGGGAATTTGCATGTTTACCTTTGCAGGGATGGTGTGGAACAGGAAAAATGGGATAAGGGTCTCGCTTCCGGCTTCGATGCCATGTACGAATACGCAAAGGAGCTTGGCGGCATGGTATCCGGCGAACATGGCATCGGCTTTGTAAAGCGTCATGCGCTTAAAAGCCGTATCGGTGAAAAACAGATCAGCCTGATGGCGGGCATCAAACATGTCTTTGATCCAAACGGGATCCTCAATCCCGGCAAGGTCTGCACAGAGACCGAATAATATCGATTCCGAAACCTGTTCATATTCACAGTATCCATTTATAAAAATGTTTTTAAAAATCGATACGGTTTTTAAAATAACAAAAAACAAGGAGGAACCACAATGAAAAAGACGATTGCTCTCTTGGTAATTCTTGCTATGGCACTGGGCACGATGTTCGGCTGCCAGCAGAATGCTGCCGACGCGGGAAAAGTGCTCAACTATTGCCTTGATGGCGATATCAACAGCCCCGACCCCAACTTCCGCACTCTGACTGCAGAACACAATCTCTACAGGCAGATCTACGAACCTCTTTATTTCGTAAACCATGACAGCGGCGAAATGGAACCCCGCCTTGCGGAAAGCTACACCATTTCCGAAGACGGCTTGACTTACACCTTCAAGATCAAGGAAGGCGTCAAGTTCCATAACGGCACCGAAGTGACCGCTGAAGACGTTGCCTTCACCGTACAGCAGGCTGCGGCTTCCACTTACATCGGCACCACCGTTGCCAACTTTGACAGCGCTTCTGCGCCCGACAAGTACACTGCCGAGATTAAGCTGACCGCTCCCTACGCTTCCTTCCTTGAGAACGTTGTTCAGCTTTACATCCTCCCCAAGGCTTACTATGAAGAAGTTGGTGCGGAAGGCTTCGCCGAGAAGCCCATCGGCTGCGGTGCCTACGAGTGGGTAGAGCGCGTAGTCGGTAGCTCCATCACCCTCAAGGCGTTTGAAGATTACTATCGCGGCGTTGCTCCCATCAAGGATGTTGTGATGCGCATCTTCAGCGACAACACCGCTTCCGCCGTTGCGCTTGAGACCGGTGAAGTCAACATCATGGATATCAGCACCGCGAACTATGAGAAGTTCAGCGCAATGGATACCGTTACCATCTTCCAGACCCAGTCCCCCCATATCACCTGCGTCCACATGAACACCGAAGTTGCGCCTTTTGACAACCCGCTCGTTCGTCAGGCTGTCAACTACTGCGTAGACCGCGCCTTCATGGTGGAAGTTGCTGTCGACGGCCTTGGCGTTGAATCCTCCAACATCATCAGCCCCATGATGCTCGGCTATGATGAGACTGCCGTCACCTATGACTACAACCTCGAAAAGGCCAAGGAACTCATCGCCCAGTCCGGCATCTCCGTTCCCATGGATATCGGCAAGATCGGCGGTACTTCTTTCGGTGAGAAGATCGCTCCCATCCTTCAGGAGAACCTGGCTGCCATCGGCCTCAACGCTGAGATCGAGATCACCGACAGCTTCATCGATGACGCCTGCAAGGGCAACTACAGCATCGGCATCATGGGCCTCGTTGTTTACAACGGCGTTGCCTGGGATATGGACGCTTACAGCATCCTCTTCGATTCCGACGCCATCGATGCCTTCAACCTCCCCCGCATCAACAACGCCCGTATCGATGAACTCTTCGAGCTTGGCCGCAGCGCCACCAGCGAAGATGAGCGCATCGAGTACTACAAGGAACTCAACCGCCTTGTTCAGGAAGATTCCGGCTGGGTCATGCTCTATCATCGCTACACCAACATCGGCTGCACCAGCGATCTTAACATGACTCTGCATTCTCCCAACGTTGTTTACTTCTACGAGTGCTCCTGGAAAACTGCCGAATAACACTTAAATTGCAGACCTAACCTTATTGCCTTCGGCCCTCCGGAGGAACATCCGGAGGGCCGAAGGCCCGATATTATGGAGGCTAATATGGTTACTGACTATCGTGATTACCTTTTGGAACAGCTCGAAAAACTGCTTGCCATTCCGAGCCCTTCCGGTTTCTTTGAAGAGGTTATCGCTTACCTCACCAAAGAGGTTGAGGGGATGGGTTTCCCGGTAAAGTATCAGGTCAAGGGCGGCATGATGTATTGCCTTGGCGGCGAGGGAGACCCCGTGATGCTGATGGCCCATGCCGATACTCTTGGTGCACAGGTCAAGGGCATTAAGCCCAACGGCAGGCTGAAGATCATCCGTATCGGCGGTCTTAACCCCAACAATGCGGAAAACTGCAATGTAACCGTTCACACCAAGTTCAACGGAACCTATGAAGGTACCATCATGCTGGAGAATGCATCCACCCATGTCAATGAAAATTACAGCGTGGCGCGTACCTATGACAACATCGAACTTGTGCTTGACAAGCTTGTTTCCTCCAAAGCAGAGGTAGAGGCGCTTGGCATCCGTAACGGTGACTTTATCAGCATTGAACCCCGTTTTGTTCGCTCTACGGACGGTTATCTGAAGTCCCGCTTCCTTGATGACAAGATCGGCGTTGCCATCCTGTTGGCATTCACCAAATATGTTGCGGAAAACAAGATCCAGCTTAAACGCAAGGTTTATGTTGGCTTCACCGTATATGAAGAAGTGCTGCATGCAGGCGGCACCGCCATTCCCGAAGATGTCGTGGAGCTGCTTGGTGTGGATATGGGCTGCGTGGGCGAAGGCCTTGAAGGCAGCGAGACCCGCGTTTCCATCGTTGCGCGCGATAACTACGGCCCCTACAACAATGCAATGGTAACCGAACTTACGAAGCTTGCCCTTGAAAACGGCGTTGATTTTGCTGTGGATTGCTATCAGGGCTACATTTCCGATCCTGTGGTCGCACTGATCGCCGGCAGGGATGTTCGCCATGGCCTGATCGGTCCGGGTGTATATGCTTCCCATAGTTATGAACGCACGAATATGAAGGCTGTTGAAGGCACCCTTACGATGCTGAACGCCTATCTTACTTAAAACGAACGATAGGAGGAAAAGAGATTGTATCGGTATTTTTTGAAGCGAATACTTCTCATCATTCCGACCATGCTCGGCGTGATCCTTCTGGTGTTTACCATTATGTCGATAACACCGGGAAATCCCGGCAGGCAGATCCTCGGCTCCAGTGCGCCGCAGTCTGCTGTGGATGCGCTCAACCATGAGTTCGGCGTAGACCGCCCCTTCTTTGTACGCCTTGGCGATTACATGTGGGGCATTATTACCAGGCTTGATTTCGGTGAATCCTGGCGTACCCGCCAGTCGGTTTTCGTTGAGATCACCGCACGATTCCCGACTACGTTAAAACTATCCATGATGGCGATCATTGGCGAAGTGCTTGTGGGTGTGCCGCTGGGCATTCTGGCGGCAGTCAAACAGTACAGCGTAACGGACTTTGTTTCTACGGTCTGCGCGATGATGCTTGGTGCAGTGCCCGGCTTCTGGCTTGGATTGATGCTGATGCTGCTCTTCGGCGTAACGCTGGGATTGCTGCCCACAGCAGGCCTTACAACACCGGCACATTATATTTTGCCGTTGTTGACAATGGTTCTTCCCGGTGCGAGCGGTCTTCTCAAAATTACCCGTTCCACCATGCTTGAATGCATCCGTGCGGACTATGTTCGTACCGCTCGTGCAAAGGGCGCGGAAGAAAAGAGCGTTATTCTCAACCATGCGCTGCGCAATGCGCTTCTTCCCATTGTAACGGTGTGCGGTATCAACTTTGCACACATGCTTGGCGGCTCCGTTGTTATTGAAAACGTGTTCTCAATTCCCGGCATCGGTTCCATCCTTGTGGAAAGTATTACCATGAAGGATATCCCGCAGGTCATGGCGATCACGATCATGTTCTCTTTCACGTTCTGCCTTGTCATGGTGCTTGTTGACATCGTTTATTCCATGCTTGACCCGCGCGTCAAAGCACAGTATCAGGCTGCCGGCAAACGTACAAAGAAGATTGCGAAAGGGAAGGTGGCAGCATGAGCAAGACAACTGTTGAAAAGAAACGCGCCATGCGCAAAAAGTCCAGAATGGCCATGATTTTGCGCCAGTTCCGCAAAAGCCGTACGGCTATGTTCGGCGTAGGCATTCTGTGTGTGTTTATTCTCTTTGCGGTCTTTGCCAACGTGATCGCGGACTTTGATGAAAAGGCTATTGCGACCAACCAACAGGCGCGCTTTGTTGCGCCCAGTCTGAATGGGCTGTTTACCGGTGAGGGCCATATCTTCGGTACTGATGAATACGGCCGCGATATTTTTGCCCGTGTTATTCACGGCGCACGCATCTCGCTTTCCATCGGTATTATCGCCACATCCTGTGCAGCGGTGGTCGGCGGCCTTCTTGGAGCGGCAGCCGCATTCTACGGCAAAAAGTGGGACTTCATCATCATGCGCATCATGGATATCATCTCCAGTGTGCCGTCCATCCTGCTGGCAATGGCCGTTGTGGCAGCTCTTGGTGCCAACCTTGCCAACCTTCTGATCGCACTTTCCTTCTCTTCCATTGCGACCTATGCCCGCCTTGTGCGCAGCGCCGTGGTCACGCTGGTCGGCCAGGAATTCATCGAGGCAGCAAGGGCCTGCGGCTCCAGTGACTTCAGGATCATCGTGAAGCATATCATCCCGAACTCCCTGAGTCCGATCATCTGCCAGATGGCCTTCTCTTCCGCCGGTATGATCCTGACGGCTGCTTCCATGAGCTACCTTGGCCTTGGTATCCAGCCGCCGAACCCGGAATGGGGATCCATGCTTGCTGCGGCAAAGCAGTATATCTGGACCTACCCCTACCTGATCACGATTCCGGGCATCTGCATCGTGCTTTCCGCTCTTTCCATCACTCTTATCGGCGATGGTCTGCGTGATGCACTGGATCCCAAACTGAAGGATTGAGGTGACAGATATGGCAAAAGAACTGTTAAAAATCGAAAACCTGAACGTTATTTACAAGACCGATATGGAGACCGTTTATGCGGTAAACGGCATCGATCTTTCGATCAACGAGCAGGAAACTCTCGGTCTTGTCGGTGAGACTGGTGCAGGAAAAACCTCTACAGCTTTGGCGATCCTGCGCCTTCTGCCGGACAGAACGGCGCACGTTACCGACGGCAAGATCTACTTCGAGGGGCAGGATGTGGCGGAAATGGACGATGCGACCCTGCGTGCAATGCGCGGCGGCAAGATCTCCATGATCTTCCAGGATCCCATGACGTCTCTCAATCCGGTCATTACCGTTGGCAGGCAGATCGCAGAAGCGCTCGTGCTGCACAACACCGAAGGTAAGACCAAGGAACAGATCGAAGACAGGGTAGAGGAGATTCTCGAACTTGTGGGCATCCCCGCTTCCCGTAAAAACGATTATCCGCACCAGTTTTCCGGCGGTATGAAGCAGAGGGTGGTTATTGCGATCGCGCTCAGCTGCAACCCGAAGCTGCTCATTGCGGATGAACCTACCACTGCGCTGGATGTAACCATTCAGGCGCAGGTGCTGGCCATGATGAACGAGCTGAAGGAAAAGCTCAAAACATCCCTGCTGATGATCACCCACGATATGGGCATCATTGCGCAGACCTGTGAAAAGGTTGGCGTTATGTATGCGGGTGAAATCATCGAATACGGCAGCGTAGAAGATCTTTTCGAAGGCAAGTATCATCATCCCTATACGGAAGGTCTGTTTAACTCCATCCCCAATATCGAAGAAACGCGCGATCGCCTTGAGCAGATCGACGGCCTTATGCCCGATCCCACCAACCTGCCAAAAGGCTGCAAATTCAACCCGCGCTGCAAAAAGTGCATGGAGATCTGCAAAGAAAAAGAGCCTCCCGTTTATCAGGAAGGACAGCATAGGATCAAGTGCCACCTTTATGGCGGCATGAATCAATGAAAGGAGAGGGAATATGGCAGAAATACCGCTTATTGAAACAATACACCTGAAGAAATATTTCAGCACGCCTGCAGGCCCGCTCCATGCTGTTGACGATGTAAACCTGAAAATCTATCCGGGCAAGACACTTGGTGTAGTCGGCGAATCCGGCTGCGGCAAGAGCACACTCGGCCGCGTGATCCTGCGCCTCATCGAAGCGACGGAAGGTCAGGTGCTGTTCAACGGCGAGAATGTTCTGGAACAGAATAAGCAGCGTATCAAGGAACTGAAAAAGGAGATGCAGATCATTTTCCAGGATCCGTATTCCTCTCTCGATCCGCGTCTGAGCGTTGCTGAACTCATTGCGGAGCCGCTTCAGGTCACCAAGTCCATTAAGGGCAAAGCCGCCATCAACAAGCGCGTCAGTGAACTGATGGATACAGTTGGTCTTGCGGAGCGCCTTGCCATCGCTTATCCCCATGAGCTTGACGGCGGACGCCGTCAGCGTATCGGCGTTGCCCGTGCGCTTGCGGTAAATCCCAAGTTTATTGTTTGCGATGAACCTGTTTCCGCGCTGGATGTTTCCATTCAGGCACAGATTCTGAACCTGCTGATGGATTTGCAGAAGGATATGGGCCTTGCCTATATGTTCATCACTCACGACCTCAGCGTTGTTAAGCATATCTCTCATGATATTGCGGTTATGTATCTCGGTCAGAATGTAGAGCTTGCTCCTTCCGATGAACTGTTCCGCAACCCGATGCATCCTTATACCAAGGCTTTGCTTGCCTCTATACCGCTGCCCAAGCTCAATAGCCGCATGTCGCAGCAGGAAGTAATTCACGGCGAGCTGACAAGCCCCATCAACCCGAAGCCCGGCTGCCGCTTTGCCGCGCGCTGCCCGGAAAGGACGGAGGCCTGCACAAAGGCGAATATTCCCCTCAAGGAGGTCGCCCCCGGCCATTTCGTATCCTGTGTAAAATACTTATAATGCCTCTCCTCGATGCACCGCAGAGTCATTTTTTTGATCTGCGGTGCATTTTATCTTTTTTCTCTTGTAATTATTGGCAATAAGTTGTAGTATAAAGCATTGTTATATATAAAATGCATTGTAAAAGGAAGGTTGCATGAAGTTTACTAAAATACAACCCCCCAATATGCTGCAGCAGATCATTACGCAGATCAAATACAATCTGTCTACCGGGGCATTGAAAAAGGGAGACAAGCTCCCGAGCGAAAGGCTTCTTTGCCAGGAGTTTGGCCTTTCCCGCTCTACAGTCAGAGAAGCGCTCAAGACCCTTGAAGTACTGGGGATTGTGGAATGTCTGCACGGCAGCGGCTATTATATCGCCAACAATATCGGCAGCAGCATGTCGGAACCTCTCGGCATCATGATGATGCTGGAGAACGGTTCTTTTCGGCACACCTATCAGCTTCGCCATGCGCTTGAGGAAGAAAGCGCAATGCTTGCAGCGGAAAAGGCTGCATACGAAGATATCGTTCTGATGGAACATCTCATTGCCCGTATCCGCCAGGAGAAGGACGAACAAATAAAAGCGGCGCTCGATTGGCAATTCCATTTCGCTATCGCAAAGGCCTCGGGAAACCCGCTCCTTTCCACGCTTCTGAACGCCTGCGAATCTCTCATCAACGAGCATATCCACGGTGTCCGTGCGCTTATCCTGCAGCAGGGCGACAATGAAGAACGTATCAACAACCAGCACGAAGCGGTCCTTGAGGCGATCAAGCGCCGCGATGTCCGCGCTGCCGCAAAAGCCGTCAACGACCATATGGAAATGATCGAAGCATCCCTGAAACGTGCGGATATCCGATAAAACAAGCAGGAAAAACGATCAAAAGAGGAAAAATGAATGGTCTTTTCAGCAGAAAAAAGGATGTAAACAAGCTTTTTGAAAAAGCGCTGAAATTTTATCAGGCAAATGAATTTGAAAAAGCATATGCCATTTGGGAAGAAACGGCGGAGCTTGGCAATATTGTTGCGCAGTTCAATTGCGGTCTGATGTGCTACAAGGGGCAAGGTGTCAGAAAAGATCTTGCAAAAGCTGTCGCTTTTTGGGAAAAGGCGGCAGCACAAGGGCATGAGACTGCCGAAAAGATGCTGCCGGAGTTAAAAATGAAAAAAGAGTTCGGCGATGCAAAACTGCTTTACCATTCCGGTCAGTATGAAAAGGCGCTCCCCGGTTTTCTTTCTTTGGCGGAAAGAGGATATGCAGAGGCGCTTCGTTATTGTGCTTTTTTGTATAAGGAAGGGCGCGGTACTGAAAAGGATGCGGGAAAGGCATTGGCTTATTATTTGCGCGCTGCCGAAACCGGAGATGAAGATGCGCTTTTTGCATGCGGAGAACACTATGAAGCAGGAATTGTCTGCGAAAAGGATCTCGACAAGGCGCTGTCCTATTATGCAAAAGCGGCGGAGAAGGATCAGGTTCCCGCTATGATCCGGCTTGGCAAATACTATTATGCACAAAAAGAATATGAAAAGAGCTATCAGTATTTTAAAAGCGCAGTAGGAGCCGATGAAGAAGCGGACTTTATGGAAGCCAAAATGCGCTTTTACGGCCTTGGAACGCAATGCGATAAGGAGGAAGCCGTACCGTTTTTGAAATGGATCGCCGAAGAGCGCTCCAACGCCGAAGCTATGTTTATTCTGAGCCGGTATTGGGCAGAAAAAGGCGATATAAAGCTTTGTCGGGAGTGGCTGCGGCTTGCCACGGAGGAAGGCTGCGAGGAAGCTGTGAGCGAATACGAAAAAATCTGAAAAAAGAATGATCGAAAGCAAAGCGCATTTAAAATGCAATTAAATTGCGAAGCATGAAAGGGGCTGTATCCGTGTGGATGCAGCCCATCCCTTATATGCGGAACAGTCCGTAAAACAGGCGGTTTTAATGTGAAAAACTATTTATGGAATGATCCGGTTGCGAAAAATGGTGGATTCCTCTATAATGAAAACGTTATCATGTTTGTAAAGCAGGGCTTGAAGCAAAGCCAAGATATGTGCCGATAAAGAGCAGCACCGCATATTTCACATAACGACACGGAAAAATATATGCGGTGGCGCCGACAGCAAAGCATGCTGTCCATGGAGCTTGAATCGACAGAAAAGCAGGTTATATTATGATAAATTTTGAGAGTATCCGGGATACAGCCGTACATGCCATCGCTTCCGGGATCCATCAGTACAAATTCAAGGTCGGCGGCGATTGGGTCACCGATCCTTTTTCAAACCGTGCGCAAGGGTCAGAGAATCTGTTCTTTCCAGGCGATCCAAACCGGGATATCGATACCGTTACTGTTCGCGTGCATTACAGGCGGGCAGATCGGGAGTACGAAAACTGGAATATCTATGCCTGGAATTCGGAAAAAACCGGACGGTATGATTTTATTGCCTGCGGTGAAGAGGCTGTTTCGGATATCATCCTGCCGGGTCGTGCCACCCGGGATATCAGCTTCAAGGTGCGAAAAAGCGTGGGCAGCATCCTTTGGGCAAAGGAAGAAGCACAGGTGTCGGTGGATCTTTCGGTAATCGTTTCCGGTACCGTCGACGTTTATGTGACAGCGCACAGTGCTGCTGCCTGCATTGCGTTTTCCGATGATGTGGTCTATTCAAACAAGATCGCTTCGATCGGATATGACTACGACCGCAATGCCGTTATCATTGAGACCGCTGCGGAAGTTGCGGACAGTGCTGCGGCATTCGGTATTACAAATACCGCAGATCCGGCGGATGATATCGCCATTATCCCTGTTTCTGCTTCCGGCAGGCGGTATACGTTCCGGCTTAGCAAAAATCCGGAACTCAAGTTTCTTTATCGGTACAAGATCCTCTTCCGTGAACAGGAAAGATTTCAGGATATCTATTATGATATCCGGATCGATTCGGTATACGCTTCCAAAAAGTTTGAAGAAAAATTCACCTATTTGGGCGATGATCTCGGGGTATGCCGGCATAAAGAAGCCACCGTGTTCAAGGTATGGGCGCCTACAGCCGAAAAGGTTACCGTTAGGCTGTACCGTTCCGGCGATCCTGAGGCGGATGATTTGATCGGGACCGCTGCAATGTCCAATGCAAACAGCGGCAATAGAGGCGAATGGAATGCCGTCGTTCCGGGTGATCTTTCCGGCATTTACTATACCTATGAGGTATCTGTGGGCGGCAAGACCGTGGAGACCATAGATCCCTATGCCCGCAGCGCGGGTGTAAACGGTATGCGCGGAATGATCATCGATCTCGCCTCCACCGACCCTGCGGGCTGGGAAGAAGACAATAATCCCAATGCCGTTGCTTCCTATACGGATGCGATCATTTATGAGTTGCATATGCGCGATTTTTCTATGGATGAAAGCGCCGGCATCCGGGAAGATTGGCGGGGAAAGTTTCTTGCTTTTACCCAAAGTGAAACCACTTTAAAAGACGGAAAGGCGCCTGCCTGCCTTGACCATATCAAAAAGCTCGGCGTGACCCACCTGCATCTTTTACCGGTATACGATTATGCATCCGTGGATGAGGGCGGCAGCGATGCTTACAACTGGGGCTACGATCCTCTTAACTACAACGTGCCGGAAGGTTCTTATTCTACCGACCCATACAGGGGAGAGGTGCGCGTCAGGGAAATGAAGCAGATGATTCGCGCGCTCCATAAAAGCGGCATCAGCGTGGTCATGGATGTGGTATACAACCATGTTTATGATGCGGAGACATTCTGCTTCAACAGGATCGTACCGGGGTATTTTTCGAGACTCAACTCCAATGCATCCGGCTGCGGCAACGATACCGCTTCCGAGCGGAAGATGGTCAGAAAATACATTGTGGACTCCGTTCTGTATTGGACAAAGGAATACCATATCGATGGCTTCCGCTTCGATCTTGTGGGCCTGATCGACATTGAGACCATCAACAGGATCGTGGCAGAAGTGCACGCCATCCGGCCGGATGTGATCTTCTACGGTGAAGGCTGGAATATGGACGGCACCAACAGGGAACCAGGCGCCGAAATGGCAAAACAGGGAAATGCCGCAAAGACACCGGGCTTTGCTTATTTTTCCGACAGCATGCGAAATCTGCTTGCGGGCAATAACGGAAGATCCCGCGGTTTTGTTTCCGGCGGCGGAAATGAAGGGGATCTTGCGGCGAATTACATAGCAAATCCCTGGTGGTCGGCGAATCCCGCACAGGTGGTACAGTATGTTTCCTGCCATGACAACTATACGCTGGCGGATAAACTGATCCTCTCCACGGGAAAGGAGCGGATCGATGCAGACACTGTGCGGATGAATCGGCTTGCGGCGGCAATATATCTGACCGCGCAGGGCATTCCCTTTATTCATGCGGGGGAAGAGTTCCTTCGCGAAAAACGTGATGCAGGAGGCGGACGCTGCGAAAACAGCTACAACGCCCCGGATGATGTCAACCGAATCCGCTGGTATGACCTTATGGATCCTGCACGTGCTGCTTTGGCAGACTACTACAGAGGCCTTATCGCTTTTCGAAGAGCGCATCCTGCACTTTCCCTTCCCGGGACGGCGGAAATACGGGCGGCAGTTTCCAACCGGCATGCTTCAGACCACCTTCTTATATTTTGGATTGACGGAAGCGGCGTAGAAGCTGAAGCCGCCGAAGGCATTTACCTTATTTTCAACGCAGGGACGGAGGAAAAAACAGTCTTTCTTCCCGAAGGTAAGTGGGATGTGTATGTGAATGGCACGAAGGCAGGAACAGAAAAAATCACAACGGCAGAAGGCGCGGTTAAGGCAGCGGGGATCTCTGCCATGGTGCTCCTGCAGGAAGAAAGCTTTGAAAAGCCGGAAAAGAAATCCGATGTGGCTTTGCCGGGCAGCTTTAACGGCTGGAACCAAACATCCTTTATGGCACAGGGGGAAAGGGAAAATATCGCTGTCAGAACACTTTTTCTGCCTGCAGGTGAATATGAATTTAAAATCAAAACGGGAGACCGATGGCTTGGCAATAGGAGCATCATTAATGATACAACCGGCGGAAGTCCCTGGGAAATGGCTGCGTGTGTGCAGGAAAACTGCAGGCTGAAAGCATCGGGCGGCATCTATACCTTCGTCTTTGATGTACAAACGGAACTGCTTACCCTAAGCCATGTTTCGGATAATAGCTGAAAGAGATAAAAGGCTCCCTGCCGGCAGGGAGCCTTTTGATATTGCTTTAATTTTCAATCTCTGTGATGGCGGCTTCCGCAAAGCTGTTGTCAACAAGCGATGCAAAATCGATCCGCTCGCTCAGCTCGCCGGCGCCTTCCATGATATCCTGAAGCCGGGTAAAGGAATCTTCCGTCATGACGGGATCAAGTGCCCAGGAATCCGTAGCCCGGTAGCTGTTTGCGACAATGGAAAGTGTTTCGATGGAAGAATCCGGAAAGAAAGGCTGCATCGCTTCGGCAATCTCCTGATCTGTAGCGGACTGCACCCAAAGCTGTGCCCGGTAAAGTGCCCGCACAAAGGCAGATACGAATTTCGGATCTTCGGCGATGGTCTCCTTTGATGTCATAAAGGTTGTATAAGGCACTTCGCCGGATTCAAGACCGATATTGGCTACAACATACCCTTTTCCCGCGTTTTCAAATTCCGATGCGGTGGGTTCGAAAAGGGTTACATAATCGCCGGTGCCGCTTTCAAAGGCGCCGCCCATCAGGTTGAACTGCACGTTGTTGATCACTTCCACATCTTCGCCCGGGGTGAGACCGTGGGCTTTGAGCACATGCAGCAGCGTCATATACGGCATACCGCCCGGGCGACCGCCGATAACGGATTTTCCGCGAAGGGACTCCCATTCAAAGGCATCTTCCGCTTCACGGCCCACAAGGAAGGAACCGTCCCGCTTTGTGAGCTGTGCGATGACCATGGGGTGTTCCTCCTTGCCGCCGGAGATAACATAAACGCCCGTCTCGGGTCCCATCAGGGCAATATCCGCTTCGCCTGCCAGCAGAGCCGTCATGCTTTTATCGCTTCCGCCGCCGGTCACGATCTCGATCTCCATGCCTTCCTCTTCAAAGAAGCCGCGGGATACCGCAACATAAAGCGGTGCATAGAAAACGGAGCGGGTCACTTCATTGATGGTGACTTGGCGCAGGCTGTTTTCCTTTGCACAGCCGCAGAAAAGGAACGCAGTGCAAAGCAGTAGGCACAGCGCAGGGAAAAAGAGCTTTTTCATAGCAACCTCCTGATAAAAATGGCTGCTTCATACTATGCGGCGGCGGAGAAAAGTGAAACAGGGTTATGAAACCGGGACAGAAAAAAGGACGGCAAAAACCGTCCTTCTGCATGAAATATCTTTATTTCTTTTCGCTGCGCAGTGTGGGGAAGAGGTTCAGCTTTGCATAATGCACCAGCGCAACAAGCGCCAGCACGATAGCGACGGCAAAAACGATAACATCAAGGTGCAGCGTGCCGATCATGGGAATAAAATACTTTCCGAGGGTAAGGGCAACGCTCAGGCTGAAGAATCCGGAAGCAAGCTTGCCGAACCAATCCGCATACACGACCACTTTTTTGCGGAAAAGGAACGCACCGCCGATGATCATCAGAAGTTCCTTGACAAAAACGATCGCGATCAGGTAAGCGGGCAGCCATCCCTTGTACCAGAAGCAGGCAAGGGCGGCAAGAAGTATGAGCTTATCCGCCAGCGGGTCCAGCACCTTGCCGATGTGGGAAATCCAGTTGTTGCGTCTTGCAAGGAAGCCGTCAAGCAGGTCGGTCAAAAACGCCGTAACATAGGTGATAAGGCTGGCGAGGTATTGCTCTGCGGAAAAAAAGTAAACAAACACGCCGACCATGAGCAGTCGGATCGTGGAAAGAATGTTTGGAATATGGCGCATAAACAGTACCCCGTCCAAAGTTATCGTGTAACGTATCGAACATTATAACACAACATCGGCGGAATTGGCGATATACTGTCAAAGATTTTACCAAAATGGCACAATTATACGCGAACATTCTCTTTTCGGACGATTTGCTTTGTTGACAGTTTGCGGTGCGATGGATACAATATATAGATGAGTTTAGAATGGGGCAGGGTATGAACTGCCCTTACAAAGGAGAAGTAAGAATGCAGAACAAACACAGCGTGAAACGCATCGCCCTTTTGTTGGTGGCCGTAATGGCTTTTGCTGCCTTTGCAGGCTGCAGCGCCAGGGTGGCAGATCCTGTCGTCGGCAAGGTAGGCGATCTTGAGATCTACTATTCCACCTTCTACAACAGCTATCAGTATGAAGAACTGATGAAATACTACTACGGTACCGGCACCAGCTTTGATACCTCTACCGAAGAAGGCTACCGTGAGTTTCTTGATTATCACTTTGACAGCATCATCGATACCCTTCTGCCCATTTACGTCGGCATGCAGAAAGGCGTTACGCTGACCGCCGAGGAAGAAGCCAATGTTCAGGCTGAATATGAAGCGGAAATCGAAAGCATCTACTCCAGCTATGCTTCCTCCGTGGATGATTCCATCACCGATGAAGTTGCGATCCGCGCCGAAGAAGAAAAGCTTCTTAAAGAGTACCTCCGCGCCAACGGTGTATCGGAAAAAGAATATTTTACTTCCATCGAAGAAAGCCTGCGCGAACAGGCCATCGGCGATAAGTACATGGAATCTCTGCTTGCGGAAGTTACCGTTTCCGATGAGGAAGTCAAGGCCTATTACGATGAGCAGATGCTTGCCTATGAAAAGGATTATGCGAACGACATCGGTTATTATTATGACGATTATATCAGCTTCCTGGACTACGGCGGTCCGGAGCCCCTGATTGTTCCCGAAGGCTACAACTACTACAAGCATATCCTTGTTATGAACCCCGAAGAGGGCGAGGAAAAGGATGTTGACGCCATCATCGCCGAGATTTATGAAAAAATCAATGCGGATGCCGATCTCACCGAAGAAGACTTCGATGCCCTTGTTGCAGAATACGGCGAGGATTCCGGCATGAAGTCCGAACCCTATATGACTACCGGCTATATGATTGCAGAAGCCAATGCGGATACCTATTATGCCGAGTTCTCCGAAGCGGCGCTTGCTCTTGAAAACGAAGGCGATATCACCGCCGAAGCCGTGGAAACCACTGCCGGTAAGCACATCATCATGAAGTGCGGCCCCGTGGAACCCAAGACTGTGTCTTTTGAGGAAGCGGAAGAATCCATGCGCGAGCTTGCTCTTGAAAAGAAGCAGAGCGAAGCCAAGGCTGCTTATCTTGCTGATTGGCGCGAAGAAGTCAAGATCGTAAAGCACTACAGCCGCGTTGCCGGTATTGGCCGCTAAACATTTGCTATGAGCGAAAAGACCATGACGGCGGGCGTATACCGTATTTTTGATGAAAAAACAGGGGATTCCTTTGTCGGGTTCACCTATCATTTCGAAGGTGTGAAAAAACGCCTCCGCTTTGAATTGACGCTCAATGCCTGTTCCTACAAGCCTTTGCAGCTTTTCTGGAACGAAAGGGGAGAGCTTGCGATAGAGCTGATTGAAGCATATGCGCCCGACCCCGCTCGTCTTGATATCGAGCATGATGCTTATTTGCGTGCCCGCGTATTCCACTGGCAGGAAAAGCTTGGTCCGAATACGAAACTGCTGCAGACGCAGATATGAAGAACAAAACAGGATCTCCCGGGTTTCACCGGGAGATCTTTTTGTATGCGATAATATATGCTGTTCTTTTCTTCTTTTGGAATTCTTTCTGCAGCGGCTGTAAAGATGGATGCGCCATGCAGCCGGATATGCTATAATTTTGAAAAATGCGATCAACGTATCAGAAACAGAGGATTTACGCATGACAAAAAAGCTTTATTATGATCCCAAACTCAAAACCTGCAGCGCCGCGGTGCTCGATGTGCGCGAGGCGAAGGGAGGCTATGAAATCCTCCTTGATCAAACAGTGATCTATCCTGAAGGCGGCGGTCAGCTTTCCGATACGGGGCATATCGGTACTGCCCGGGTATCCTATGCCAGGGAAGAAAAAAATCAGATCTGGCATCTTGCGGATCGGCCGCTCACACCGGGCGAAAGAGCGGATGTTTCCTTTGATACCGTATCCCGCCTTGACCATACCCAGCAGCACACTGGCGAGCATATCCTTTCGGGCCTTGCAAAGACGCTGTTTGATGCGGTGAATGTGGGCTTCCATATGGCGGAAGATTATGTGACCATCGATCTTGACAAGCCTCTTGATGAAACGCAGATCATGCAGCTTGAAGCGGAAGCAAACCGTGCGGTGCAGGCGAATGTGCCGACTGTGATCCGCATCGTGAACGACAGGGAGCTTGATTCTATCGAGATCCGTAAACGGGCGAAAGGATTGTCAGGCGAAGACATCCGAATCGTTTGGTGCGGCGGCGTGGATTCCTGCACCTGCTGCGGAACCCATTGTGAAACGAGCGGAGAGGTTGGTTTTATCAAGATCACCGCGCATATGAACTATAAGGGCGGCACAAGGCTGTGGTTCGCCTGCGGCATGCGTGCGGTAAAATATGCTTGGGAAACGGCAGCACTTGCGGATAAGCTTGCAAGACGCTATTCCACCAAACAGGAAAATGTGCTGGAAGCTGTTGTCAAACAGGGCGATGAGCTTGCCGCATTAAAGCGTGAATTGCGCCTTCGGACGGATGCGCTGCTTTCCTATCGTGCGGCAGATCTTCTTGCGAAAGCCGAGAATATCGGAGAAACAAAGCTTGTTGTCAGCACGGAAGAAGGTTTTTCCATGCAGGAGATCAAACTCCTTGCGGAAAAGATCTGTACGGCGGAAAAAACTGTTACGGTCATTCTTTCCGAGGTTGGCGAAACGGTATATTATCAGCTGTGGCGCTCAGCCGGAGTGACCCTTTCCATGCGGGATGTTTCCGCCGCGCTCAATGCTATTCTCGGCGGAAAGGGAGGCGGCAGGGATGATGCCGCACAGGGCAGCGCCAAAGCACAGGAAGGGCTGAAAGAGACGCTCCAGCAGTTTGAAGCCTATATGAAACAGCGGATGAAAGGATAAAGGATGAAGCGTATCATCCCTCTTTTGATCGCGGTATTGCTTTTTAGCGGATGCAAAGAAAACGAATTGCCGCAGCCGGTAGAGATCGCCTTTCCTTCGGAAGAACCGGCCGCACCGGAAGGAACGCCGCCTGTTTCCGCCTGTCCTGCGGAAGGAATGCCTGCACCCGAAGAACCGAAAATGGAATACTGCAGCGTCGTTTGCAATGATGCGGTGAATCTTAGGGAAAGCCCCTCTGCGAAGGCGGCGCTTCTTGCCGAGATACCCGCGGGGACAAGAGTGCGCGTGCTTGGCTTTGAATCGCGCTACGCGAAGGTGGAAGTGCCGGAAAACGGCAATATCGGCTACATGATCGCCGGCTATCTTATGCCGGAAAACAGCGTCTATTCCGCTGCTGTCGTACAGCCGACTGCTCTTTATACATATGAGACCATGATGGCGGATATCGCCGCGCTGCAGGTGAAACATGCTAATCTTCTCCTTGTGGAAACGCTGGGCGCGAGCGCTGCAGGACAGGATATTCCGTTGCTTGTGCTTGGGGATCGGGATACGGCGGCACACCATGTGTTTGTGCAAGCTTCCATTCATGGAAGGGAGCATATGACGAGCCTTCTTGCGATGGCGCTTTCGGAAGCGTGGCTTGATGGCGGCGCATCTTCGGAGGTCTGCTTCCATGTTGTACCGATGGTGAACCCGGACGGCGTTTCCATCAGTCAGGGGATATTGCGTGACCCCTCCTTGGAAGGTATCTATAAGGCGGATATTTCCTCCGGAAGAACGGAGCGGAAGTATGAGGATTATCTCGCACTCTGGAAGGCGAATTACAACGGCGTTGACCTGAACCGCAACTTTGATGCGCTTTGGGAAAACGTGGATACGGCGCCCCATATTTCTTCGGAAGGCTACAGGGGAGACTTTCCCGAAAGCGAGCCGGAAACACAGGCGATCTCAGCCTATACGAAGCGGTATCCCTTTGCTGCCACCGTCAGTTACCACTGCACGGGAAGCCTTATTTACTGGCAGTTTGGCACAAATTCCCCCGCTGATGACATGGCGCTTGCCTTGGCAAAGCTGCTTGGCAGCGGGGCGGGTTATTCCATCGAGCCGGATGACGGCATATCCTTCGGCGGATATAAGGATTGGGCATCAAGTGTGATGGGGATTCCATCCCTTACGGTGGAGATCGGAAGCCGCAGCGCGCCGCTGCCGGAAATCGATTTTTACAACATTTGGATCAGAAACAGAAATGCCTTTGAAATCATAGAAAATTGGGTAAAAAATGCTTGACAAAGCACAGCGGGCTCTCTATAATATGAGTGTTGAAAAGCAGAAGCCCCGCTTCTCACCCGCCGGCATAGGTCAGGCGCGGTCATGGAACAGTATACTGCCGAAAGGTTATGTATGTCCATAGTGGGTGCGCTGCGCCCACTATTTTTTTATGGAGGTGTCCACCATAGCCAGCCAAGAACTTCTTATCAATGAGGAAATTCGTGACAAGGAAGTCCGCCTGATCGATGAAAAAGGGAACCAGCAGGGCGTTGTTACCATCGATGTAGCAATGCGTATGGCCGAAGAAGCCGACCTTGATCTTGTTAAGATCGCACCGCAGGCTGTCCCGCCGGTGTGCAAGATCATGGATTACGGCAAGTACCGCTTTGAACAGACCAAGCGGGAAAAGGAACAGAAAAAGAACCAAAAGGTTATTGAGATCAAAGAGATCCGTCTTTCTGCCACCATCGACCAGCACGATATGGAAGTTAAGGCAAAGGCGTGCACCAAGTTCCTTGCAGATGGGAACAAGGTCAAGGTCTCCATTCGCTTCAAAGGCCGCCAGGCCAAACACAGCGATATCGGCCTTGATGTGATGACCGCCTTCGTCGAAATGGTGAAGGACAGCGCTGCGATCGACCGTCCTGCCAAGCAGGAAGGCCGCAACATGTTCATGATTTTAGCACCGAAAGCAAACTAACCAAACTAAAACTATTTTCCAAGAGGAGGAAATACCCCATGCCTAAGATTAAGACTCACAGGGGTGCTGCCAAGAGATTCAGCCTTACCAAAAACGGCAAAATCAAAAGGGGCAAGGCCTACAAGAGCCACATCCTGACCAAGAAGACCACCAAGCGTCTGCGCGGCCTGCGTCAGACCGGCTACATTGCCGAGTGCGAAGCCAAGAAGGTTCGCGAGCTCATCCCGTACAAGTAAGGAGGAACACCAACAATGGCAAGGATTAAGAGGGCGGTAAACGCCGTTAAAAAACGTCGCAAGGTTTTCAAGCTCGCGAAGGGTTACTATGGTGCCAAGAGCAAGCAGTACCGTGCAGCTTCCCAGCAGGTCATGAAGTCCATGGCTTACGCCTATGTTGGCCGTAAGCTCAAGAAGCGCGAATATCGCAAGCTGTGGATTGCCCGTATCAATGCGGGTGCCCGCATCTGCGGTACTACCTACAGCCGCATGATCAACGGCCTCAAGCTCGCCGGCGTCGATGTCAACCGTAAGGTTCTTGCGGATCTCGCTGTGAACGATATGAATGCGTTCCGTGAGCTCGTGAACGTCGCCAACGAAGCGCGCGCGTAAACAAGACCATATTCAGGCGCAACCGTATCGGGCTGCGCCTGTTTTTATCCGGGACGCCGGAAGGAAAGGGGAATGTGGATGCTTATTGAAAGCACACGCAACGAAACGGTAAAACGCGCAAGAGCCCTTGCACAGCGTAAGGGAAGGCTTGAGCAGGGCGTTCATTTCATCGAAGGGGAAAAGCTGGTACGGGAGGCTGTGATCTCCGGCGCACAGTTTGCGGATGCCTTTATCGAAGAAGGACATGACCTGATGAAAGCGGTGCTTGAGGGCAGCGGCGCAACGGTATACACCGTCAAGCGCAGCGTGATGGAAAGCCTGACCCAGACCGGGACGCCCCAGTGGGTGTGCGCTACCGTGAAAACGCCGGAGCAGCCCATTCCGGAATATTATCCCGCGGGGCTTATTGTGGCGCTTGACTGCGTGCAGGATCCCGGCAATCTCGGTACCATCCTGCGCACGGCGGACGCCATGGGCGCTGCGGGCCTTCTTCTTGGCGAAGGCTGCGCGGATCCCTATGCGCCGAAACCGCTCCGTGCCGCAATGGGATCCATTTACCATGTCCCCGTATGGCAGGGAAGCCTTGAAACGGAGATCGGCCGTTTGGCTGAACAGGGATTTAAACTTGTATGCGGTCATTTGAAGGGCGGAAGTGAACTGCCGGACCCCGGCGGGAAATGCGTTCTTGTAATCGGCAATGAAGGAAACGGCGTCAGCGACGCAATCGCCGATCGGTGTGATAAATATCGCCTGCCCATGTACGGTTTTGCGGAATCCCTCAATGCTTCCGTTGCGGCGGGCATTCTCATTTATGAGCTTGCGCGGAAAATGCGCGGATAAAACGAAATCGGAAAAGCATGCAACTTGACATGAAAACCAAAAAACAATAAAGTACCAGTGTTTTATCACCAAAGTAAGGGCCCGGCATTAAACTATGCCGGGCTCTTACAGATAGGGCGGCTCCCAAATCACCCTAAAACCGTACAGATTCTCAGCATGAAGGCGAGTTTTTTGGCAGAGTCTAATCTTCGTTTTTCTTAAATACGAGAAAATTCAAACCAACAAAAAAATGCAATTACGGCAATAATGCTTAGTGTAACAATAAGCATTTCGCGCGGTGCAAGAGGTGCCCGATATGTATAGTATGAATCGATGGGCCCCAAACTGGTTGATAAACCCTGCGTATCATAAACATAAGAAACCGCGCAGAATATTCCAAGCGCAATTCCGCCAAGAAGAGAAATAATGCCGGCAAGTTTTCTGTTGCTCATAATGGGTTCTCCTTATTGAAAATAATATTTGCACTTATATAAGTGCAAATAAAGTCTACCACTTGCATAGAATTGAGTCAAGGAAAATGTTCCGAAACAGGTGCAGGCGGAGGGCTTGAATGGACAAGATCATTGAGAAGAAGGTCGGAGAAAACATCCGGCGTCTTCGCGAACAAAACAAGATGACACAGGATCTTCTTGCGGCTAAAATGCAGCTTTTGGGATGTGAGATCACAAGAAGCGCAGTGGCAAAAATCGAAGTAGGACAAAGGCATCTTTATCCTGATGAAATTATTCTGATCAAAAAGATATTAGGCGTGTCTTATGAAGATATCTTTTCTGTTTGAATAAAAAACAGAATCGGAAAAACAAGATGAAACAGCATGAAAAAAGCGCAGCCTGGCTGCGCTTATAATATTTTATCAATATTCGCCAGCAGTCTCCGCCTGTGGGAAGGCACATAGGCATCCGAATTGACAAGGGCAAGGAATTCATCCTTTGGCAGCCATTTATAGGCCACGGTTTCACCTTCCTGCAGGGTGACGGAATCCTTATCGCAGTCCACGATGCAGAAAAAACCGTGACAGATGGTGTTTCCTGCCGTTGTGGTGCGGTAAAAGTGGGTAAAGTTCTCTGCACGGATACCGGTCTCTTCAAACAGTTCCCGCTTTGCGGCTTCAAGTGGCGTTTCACCTTTGAGCGCACTGCCGCCGGCAGTGCCTTCGTAAAGGCCGGGGGAAAGGGGTTTGTTGGGATCGCGGAGCATAACGAGAAAGTCGCCGTCCCGGTGGCGCACCGTCACATCGGCAACAAGATGGTAAAGCCCTTTCGGTACAGGTTCGCCCCGTACAAGATCTGTTTCGGCGGGCGTGCCGTCTTCATAGTAAGCATCCCAAAGTTCCATGTGCTGTCTTACCTTTCCGACAAATGATCCGCTTTCTGCATCCAGCGGGGATAAATGCCGAATTCCCGCAGCGCCCTGTAAAGCTTTTGGTTCGGCATGCCGATCACGTTGAAATAGGAACCGTTTACCCGTTCCACCAGCAGTGAGCCGGGGCCCTGTATGCCGTAAGCACCCGCTTTGTCAAGGGGTTCTTTGGTGCTGATATAAGCGTGGATCTCCTCCGGCGAAAGGGAAGCAAACGTTACATCGGTCTTATCGTGGAAAAGCTGTCGGCGGCCCTCTGTAAGGATGGCGACACCGGTATAGACCGTATGGGTACGGCTGCTCAGACGGCTCAGGATATGGAATGCGTCGGCTTTATCCTTCGGCTTGCCGATGATATTGCCGTCAAGATACACGATGGTATCCGCGCCGATCACGCAGCAATCCCTGTGGGTGGAAAAGACGGCTTCCGCTTTTTTTTCCGCAAGCTTTTCCACGAATTCCGCCGGAGCACAGAGCGGCACATCTTCGTTCGCATCGCTGACGATCACCTCATATTCATAATCCATCAGCGCAAGCATTTCACGACGCCGCGGGGATTGGGAAGCAAGGATCAGACGCATGGTGGTTCTCCTTTTCAAATCAGCATTCAAACAACTTTTATAGTATAACACAAACCTGTATATTGCGCACGGGATGCGGCAATACTTTCCAACATTCCGATAAAAACATGGAATGTGGGAGGTATCGTTTAATGTGTTTCAACTTTTCGAAATATCTGATGCGCACGGTGGCGGTGGATCTTGGTACCGTCAATACGCTTGTTGCGATGAAGGGGCGTGGCATTGTGCTGCGGGAGCCGAGCGCAGCGGCGGTATCCGTCGGAAATCCCGGGGAAACGCTTGCCTTTGGCAGGGAAGCGGTACAGCTTGTCGGACGTACGCCCGGCGGCATCCATGTGGTATATCCGCTGCGGGACGGCGTTGTGGCGGATTACACCCTTGCGGCGGATATGCTTCGTTATTTTATTGAACAGGCACTCGGACACAGGGTAGGTGCGATGGGAATACGCCTTGTACTGTGTCTGCCTCTTTGCGTAACGGGTGTGGAACGGCGCGCATTGGCGGAAGCTGCAAAAGAAGCAGGGGCAAGGGAAGTGCTGCTTCTTGATGAGCCGCTTGCGGCTGCCATCGGGGCGGGACTTCCCGTATTTGAGCCCGCGGGTTCCATGGTGGTGGATATCGGCGGCGGCACAACGGATGCGGCGGTGATCGCTTTTGGCGGCATTGCGGCCTGCGCTTCCATCCGAACCGGCGGTACGCATATTGATGCTGCGCTCAGAGAACATGTACAGAAAACGCACGGGGTCCTGATCGGCGAGCGGATGGCGGAAGATGCAAAGCTGCGCCTTGGCAGCGCCCTGCCCGGCGGTGCGGATCAGATGGAGGTAAGAGGCAGGAAGCTTGAAGGCGGCCTGCCCGCAAGCGTCAGTCTGACGGGTATGGAGATCTCACACGCCATGGCGCCGGAGATCCGCCGGATCGTGGAGACGGCAAAGGAAGCTCTTGCACAAACACCGCCGGAACTTGCGGGTGATCTTTACACGAACGGCATCATGCTTACCGGCGGCGGGGCAAAAATACGGGGTCTTGATAAGCTCCTTTCCCACGAAACGGGAATGCCGGTTTTGGTGGATGAGGATCCCCTTGACTGTGTGGTGCTCGGTGCCCTCAGCATGCTTGAGCGGGAGGAAGCCTTTGCTTCGGCCGCAAAGACGCTTGAAATATAATGAAAAAAGGGGTGCTTTTCTTAACTTAGTGTGACGTTTTGGAAGGATGCCTTGCAAGGGCCGCGCCTTGCAAGTATAATAATGTAGCGGGAAGTTGGGCGAAAACCCTGCTTATCCCATGTTGTCAGGAGGCAGAAAACTTGCGCGGCTTATTTCAGAATAAACCTTTTGTCATTATGCTCATCGCCATTGTGCTGTTGGGCATTTTGGCGTTTGCAACATCCGGCGAGCGTTCTGTGACCTGGCTCGAAAGCACGGTGGGAACTGTAGTACAGCCCGTGCAGACCTTTGCATCCAAAGCATCCAACGAGATCATCGGCTTTGTACAGCGCATCTTTAAGACCACCGATGCGGATAAGGCGCTTGAACAGCTTTCTGTCCGTCTTGCGCAGCTTGAGACCGTGGAAGAGGAAAATGAGCGTCTTCGTGCAGAAAATGAACGGCTGAAAGCGCTGCTCAACTACTCGGAGATCTCTTCCGACTATACGCTTGTAACGGCTTCTGTGATCGGAAACAGCCAGGGTATCTGGTTTGATGTTTTCACCATCAACGCAGGCCGCAACAAGGGAATTGAGACCGATATGCCCGTTGTCAACGCGGACGGATTGATTGGCAGGGTAACGGAAGTCGGCGCTACATGGAGCAAGGTGACTGCCATTATCGATTCCGGCACGGAGGTATCCGTGATGGTGGAACGTACCCGCGATATCGGCCTGAGCCGGGGCACCCTTGATACGGGCGAAGTGCATATGCTGGAACTTTATTTCCTTGCTTCGGGCTATGACCTTGTACCCGGCGATGTCATCACCACCAATGGCATGGGCAGCGTATACCCGCGCGGCATTACCGTTGGCACCGTAACGGAGGTTTCAAGAAGTTCGGATGCTTCCACCTCCCGTAATGCGGTCATCCAGCCCAGCGTGGATTTCAGCCATCTTGAAGAGGTCATGGTCATCACCGGTACCGAAGCGGAAGAGGGTGAGGAATAAGCCGTGCGCAGAATGATCTTACCCGTTATGATCCTCATCGGGATCTATCTTGATTCCATTCTTTTCTGCCGTCTCAACATCGGCGGTATCCGCCCGGATACGCTGATGGCTGTGGCGGTATCGGCGGGCGTGCTGCTCGGCAGCATGAAAGGAGGCCTGCTTGGCCTTGGTTTGGGCCTTTTTATGGATGTACTGTTCGGAAAGTTTATCGGGCTTTCCGCTATATCCTATATGGCTGCCGGAATGGTGGGCGGCCTTTTTTTCCAGAAATTTTTTGCGGACAATGTGATCGTTCCCGCCGCCGTTGCGGCAGCAGGCGCACTCTTGAAAGAGCATGTTATGATGCTTGCCGTCGCTCTGAACGGGGGAACTTTTTCTTATGGTGCAATGCTCGGCGGCTATGTGCTTCCGTGCATGTTGATGACACTCGCGCTTGAAATGCCCGTGCACGTGCTTTTGAAGCGGGGGCTTGCACGGCAAGTGCATGCCGAACACCGCAGCGGCAGGGCATAACAAGGTAAAAGCATAAGCAGAAAAAGAAGCGGAGGTGAAACGGAGACTTTGAAACGGCCGATTGGAAGATTTTTGATCGCGTCTGTCGTCATGCTTGCCATGATGGGGGCGCTTGTTTACCGGCTTGGCACGCTAACACTTTTAGAGGGCGAAACCTGGGCGGAGGAAGCCTCCGGCCGCATGGCGCGTACCATTACGCTGAAAGGAGAGCGCGGCCGCATCCTTGACCGCAACGGCGTGGTACTCGCTTACAGCGAGACCTGCTACAACGTGGAGTTTCTGCGCGATGCGGACAGCCGTACGGATTATGATTCCGCAGTGTATACGGAATCGCTGATCAAAGCAATCGATATCATTGAGCGGAGCGGCGGAAGCACCATCGATACTTCCTATTTCTCTCTTGATGAAAACGGTGAGATCGCTTTTGACTGGGGTGTGACAAGTGAAAGCGCAGTCCGTGCCCGATATAAGAATTTTTGCGAAGCCGTAGGTCTCAATCTGCAGCGCCGCGACCCGAATTACAAAGCATACCCGTCGGATTCCTCCAAATGGGATCTCTCCCTTTGGCCTACGGCGGAATATGCCTATAACTATCTGCGCCGGTCCTGGTTCATTCCGGAAGAATATACCTTTGAGCAGGCAAACAAGATCATTTCCATCCGTCAGGAGGTCAGCCTCAACAACTATCGCGCCTATGAACCCATCACCATCGCTTACGATGTGGAATTTGATGTAGTAGCTGAGATTAAGCAGCACAGCGAGGAGCTTGTGGGCATTCAGGTGTCCCAAAGCACCACGCGTATCTATCCGCGTGGATTCACGGCGGCACATGTCGTCGGCTATCTTTCCCGTTCCGCGAATACAGTGAGCGTGAATACGCTGCTTGCAAAAGGTTATTCCATGGAACAGCTACAGCCGCTTTTTAAATACGAAACCATGAAAGATGAAGACGGCAACACCGTTCCCCAAAGGGATGAGACGGGCGGCATCGTATACGTTTACGATGATGACGGCAACCATGTGATCGATATGACTGCATCGAATGGGCTTGCCTATTCTTACAGCGATTATATCGGCGTTTCCGGCATTGAATCCACTATGGAAGCGTATTTGACCGGCGCTACAAAGGAACACCAGGGCGCAAGGGAAGTGGAGATCAACAAAAACGGAAGTGTTATCCGCGAGCTTTCCGAGACCGCTGCCACAAACGGCAACGATGTTATGCTTACCCTGGATATTGAGCTGCAGGCCGTTTGCGAAACTGCGCTGCAGAACATCATAGAAAGTGTTGAACAGCGCGAGATTGACCTTATGGAAGAGGATATCGCTCTCAAGGAAGGAACGAGCGAGACAAGTAAATACGAAGGGTATGAGGATTCCATAGACACCGCCAAAACGGGCGCGATAGTAGCAATGGATCCCAATACCGGCGATGTGCTGGCGATGGCATCCTACCCGGGTTTTGACCCGAACTGGTTCGTGCAGGGCCTTTCGGAAGAGCAGGCGGCGTATATCAACGACGGGGATACGACCCCTCTTCGCAACAAAGCGATCTCCGCAAAGCTTGCCCCGGGCTCCATCTTCAAAATGCTGACGGGCGTTGCGGGTGTTGCGGAAAACGTAGTAGATGTGGATGAAGTTATCAACGACAGGGGAGACGGCCCTTACTACTACATCTACGAAACGAATGAAGAAGGAAAGACCACCGTTACCAAAACAAACGCGCCCAAATGCTGGAAACGCTATCATGATGAGCATGCGAATCTGACTCTTTCCCAGGCGCTTGCCCAATCCTGCAACTATTATTTCTGCGAGGTGGCATACCGCATGGGTATCGATACGCTTGATGAGTGGGCAGGAAAATTCGGCCTTACAAGTTCTACCGGCGTGGAACTTCCCGGCGAGGCTGTGGGCATCTGCGGCGGACAGGAAGTACTGTTCGACAACGATCTTCTTGATGAGGACGGTGAGCTGAGCATCAGCCGGCAGAAGACAAGCCTTCCTTCGCTCGTATATCGCCATCTTTGTTCCCTTCTCCGGGAGTGTATGGATAAGCGCATGATGGAGATCGATGAAGCGGCTGTCAGCGCCTGCGCGCTCAGGCTGATGCAGATACAGGATGGTACAGGTCTTGACGGTAAGGGCCCGGATATCCGCCGCATCATCAGCGAAGAGCTTGGCATCCCGGAAGGTTATACTCAGACTCAGACCTGGACGAGTGAGATCGTATCCCTGCTTAATGAGATCCAATGGAAACCGACCCAGACCATCCGCGCTGGATTCGGACAGGGTGTGTCGCTGGTAACGCCTGTTGCCGTTGCCCGTTATATTTCCGCTATCGCCAACGAAGGCACAGTCTACGAAGCCCATATTGTCGACAAAGTTGTGGCGGAGGATAACAGTGTCGTTATGGATGTGCTTCCCACCGCGATCAATGAGATCGGCGATGATTCCGCCGAATGGGATATTCTTTGGGCCGCCATCAAGGAAGGCATGAAGGGTGTTGTGTCTCTGGAGGATCAGGGTACTGCCGCGGGTGCTTTCAGCGAAGAATTTTCGGAAAATCACCTGAGCAAGCTCACCGGCAAAACCGGCACAGCGCAGATCGGTGTCGCTTCTATCGATATTGAAAATACATCCTGGTTCGTGACCTATACACCCCGCGAAAACCCGGAACTTGTGCTCGTTGTGTGCCTGCCCAATGGCTACAGCGGTGCATGGAGCATCCCGGCGGTGGAAGAGATCTATACCTACTATTTCAATAAGCAGGATTCCGCCGCGCCGGAGACCCTTGTGGAGATAAACGGCATCGCACCTTAATAAGATGACGAAAAACGATGCAACAGCCGTTTGCGCCTAGGTACAGCGCAAACGGCTTCACAATTCTACGAAACTGCGTTATAATCGTTTTTTAGGGAACAACAAATTATAGGAGGGATTATCCCATGACACTTCCCGACAGGGTGGCGTTTACGCTCTTTGGAAAAGACATTTATTGGTATGGCGTCTTGATGGCATGCGGTATCATCATTGCCGTGCTTCTTGCCATGCTGGAAGAAAAACGCAAAAAACTGAAAAAGGATACGGTCATCGATATGTGCCTTGTGGTGATCCCATGCGGTGTTGTGGGAGCAAGGCTTTATTATGTCCTTTTCCGACTTGAACATTATCTTGCCAATCCTATCAGTATTTTTTATGTTTGGGAAGGCGGCCTTGCCATTTACGGTGCGGTGATCGCAGGGCTTTTCGGCGCGTTTATTTTCTCACTTATCCGTAAAGTTCGTTTTCTGAAGCTTGCGGATTGCATCATGCCGGGTCTTGCTCTTGCACAGGCTATCGGCCGCTGGGGCAACTTCTTTAACCAAGAAGCCTTCGGTCTGCCTGTTACGGCGGAAATGGCCGCGCGTTTTCTCTTTATGCAGTATTTTCCCCTTGCGGTGGGTATTGAAGGTACGCATTATTTTGAAGATGCAGCGTGTACTGCCTGCATGACCGGCACGAGCGGTATCCACCTGCATATGGCGACCTTCTTTTATGAATCGGTTTGGTGCCTGCTGATCTTCCTTGTGCTTTGGTCCTTCCGTAAAAAGTTTAAGCATGATGGCGATGCGCTCGTTTGCTATGCCGGCCTTTACGCCTTTGAACGCATGTTCGTGGAAGGCCTTCGCGGCGACAGCCTCTATCTGATCCAGCCTGGTGCTGCAGCTTTTGCAGGCGGTATCCGCGTTTCCCAACTGATCAGCGCTGCGGCACTTGTGACCGTTATCGTATTTGTGGTTATCCGTACGGTACGCGAAAAGAAACTGAATGCGCTGATCTGGCCAAAGCCGGAAACGGTCACTGAACAAGAAACGCCTGCAGCCGAACAGGAAGCGATTCCAGCGGAAGGTGACTTGGCCAATACGGTGGATATACCTTCGGATGAAGAGAGCGCAGCGTATGAAGAGACCGCAGAAACGGAACAAAACGAAGCCTGATCTTTCGGGCCTTGCCCATATACAGAATGAAAAACAAAACAGGGGAAAGAAAGACAATGAGCAGTATGCAGCCGCGCAACCTGACCATGATGACGGACCTTTACCAGCTTACGATGATGTACGGTTATTATAAGCACGGTATGGACAAAAATGAGGGTATCTTTGATCTCTTTTTCCGGGAAAAGAAATACATCGAATATGCAGTGATGGCCGGCACGGAATCCGTGATCGAATACATCAACAATCTGCACTTTACGGAGGAAGACCTTGACTATCTTCGCTTCCTGAAGCTTTTTGATGAAGACTTCCTCAGCATGCTCCGCGAGCTCCGCTTTACCGGCGAGATCTACGGCATGCGGGAAGGCACCGTTGTTTTCCCCAATGAGCCGCTTATTCGC
>SVGX01000076.1 GCA_015056105.1 Clostridiales bacterium
TTGGCATAAGCCCCAGTGCGCCGCACGGAGTGCAAGCACGCATGGCTGAAATGCCAAAAAGAAGTCTCATCGGCCTTTGGCTGATTCCCGAAACCACCCAAAGGGTGGTTGTTTTATTTGGTTTTGGTAATAAAAGAGACTTGAAGCCGCGTCCGAGCGCATGCGAGGAAAAAACGCTGCAGTGCAGCGTTTTTAGCGGCCGACTTTTTGGCATAAGCCCCAGTGCGCCGCACGGAGTGCAAGCACGCATGGCTGAAATGCCAAAAAGAAGTCTCATCGGCCTTTGGCTGATTCCCGAAACCACCCAAAGGGTGGTTGTTTTATTTGGTTTTGGCGCTTCGCTTTCGCTCCCCATCGCCTTGTGTTCTGTTTTTTCCTTTGCTATACTGAAGCCATGCGCTGTAAATGCGGCAACCCATACACAAACTGACACAAGGAGCACATATGCTGCACGAAATGAACCTGTTTCCCGGCTCCTTTGCCGCCATCAAGAGCGGTAAAAAAACCATCGAGCTTCGTCTTTGCGATGAAAAGCGGCAGATGATCGCTGCCGGTGATACCATCCGCTTTACAAACACGGCGGATGGTGAAACGCTGGAAACAGAGATCATTGCCCTGCACCGGTTCGACAGCTTCCGCGCACTTTATGCCGCCCTTCCCCTTGATAAGTGCGGCTATTCCAAGGAAGAGCTATCCGCCGCCGCGCCGGAGGATATGAACGCATATTATTCGCCCGAACAGCAGGCAAGATACGGCGCGCTGGGCATTGAGATCAAAGTAAAAACGGAATAAAAAGATCCGGAGCAGGCATTTCCCCGCTCCGGATCTTCTTTATTGATGGCTGATCTCATAAAAGCAATACTCGCCGCTTAGCTGCGGCACGGATTTTTCAAGGTATTCCTTCTTCACAAAGCGCATGCCGCACTTTTCCATCACGCGCCCGCTTGCGACGTTATCCGCCCGATGATGGGAATGAATTTTGCGAAACCCCACCGCGTCAAAACAGAAATCCAGCACGCAGGCAAGAGCCTCGGCTGCAAAGCCGCGCTGCCAATATGCCTTGCCGATCAAATAATGCACAGCGGCGCTTTGTTCCGCTTCATCAATAGCATTTAGGTAGATATAGCCTATGGCTTCCGCATCCGCTTTGCTTTCAATGCACCAAAGATAATAATCCTGCCGCCCGTAGCCTTCCATCTGCAGAGCGAGTTGGTGCTCGCTTTCCGCAGCGCTTTTATGGGACGCAAAACCGAAAAAGCGGATGTTTTCTTCATCCGCCGCCCAGTTGTGGTACATGGTTTCCGCATCCTGCGGTTCGTATCGGCGCAGGATGAGCCGTTTTGTTTCAAGCCTTTGCGTGCCCTTTTGCTGCACGGCACTTCGCCTCCCGTCCGAAAGGGCGCTCCCTTTGCAGGGAACGCCCTCTTTTTTCCTCTTTTTATTTGCCCTGTTCCTTCAGGTATTCCTCAAGAAGGTCGCTGACAAGCTCCACCGTGGCGGCACAGCGGCGTTCTTCCGTCTTGAAACGAGGCACCAGATCGCTGCACTCGATGCTGCCCAGCTTTTCCTCTGCCTTTGCCACAAAGCCGGCGCAAAGTTCTTTGAAGCCTTCCTCCTCGTGGGCAACAGTCTTCACCTTCATTTTGCCGATGACCGCCAGCGCACCGCACACAGCCCCGCAGGCCTTGCCGCAGCCCATGCCGCCGCCGAAGGCGCTCAAAAGCTTGTGTTCCTCCGCACCGAGGTTCATACCGTAACATTCATCCGCGCCGCGAAGAACGGCTTCCGCGCAGTTGCAGTTGTGATCGAAATAGAATTTATCCGCATGTTCCCTAAGCATGTCGTTTTCCTCTTTTCCGTATTCTCGTTGCAAAAAGTATACCATATCCGGAAACCGTTTCAAAGCCTTGCAGCAGAGATTCCACTGCGTTATACTGTTGTCGAATCCAAACGAAAATAAGGAGCGCGTGTACCATGATCTTTTATAACCAGAACGATTATGCACATATTCCCTATCCTTCCGAGAGCAACCCCAAGGGTAACATCAAAACCAGCGGCTGCGGCGTGTGCAGCGCATCCATGGTGGTGGAAAACATGACGGAGCACAGGCTTCCCATCGCGGAATGCACCGCCTTTTCCATGTCCGTGGGCGGCCGTGACAATTTCGGCACCGATATGGAAAAACTCGGCGCCGCAATCTCGGAAAAATACGGCCTTGTGATGGAAACCACCGACGATAAGGAAGAAGTCCTTGCGTTCCTCAATGCGAATAAGGGCATGGTCATCGCCAACCCCGGCGGCGACAGGGAAGGTCATGTGGGTCTTTTCACCAAATACGGCCATTACATCGTGGTGGCGGAAGCGCGCGGCCGCACAGTGAAGGTGCTTGACCCCAACCTGAAGCCCACCAGCTTTCAAAAGGAAGGGCAGACCGGCTACCTGTTCGTGGACGGTGTCAATATCTACTGCGATATCGATGTAGTCGTGGAGGATTGTCTGAACCGCTCCCCCGCTTTCTATATGTTTGCAAAAGCGTAAGGTGACATATGATCTTCTATAATCAAAACGATTATGCCCACATTCCCTATCCCTCCACAGGCTATCCCAACGAGAATATCGAGGATTCCGGCTGCGGCGTCTGCAGCGCATCCATGGTAGTAGAAAACCTGACCGGACAGCGTTTCTCCGTAGAAGAAAGCACCGCCTTTGCCCTCGCAGCTGACGCGCGGGACGATGACGGCACCGATATGGAAAAGCTGGCTCCCGCCCTGTGCAAGCGCTTCGGCCTTACCTTTGAAGCCACCGACGATAAGGAAAAGGTGCTTGCCTTCCTCAACGCGGGCAATGGCATGGTCATCGCCAACCCCGGCGGCGACAGGGAGGGCCATGTGGGCCTTTTCACCACCACGGGCCATTATATCGTGCTTGCCGCCGCGCGGCAGCGCACGGTCATGGTGCTTGACCCCAGCCTTTCCCCTACAAAGTTTGAAAAAGAAGGCCGTCGCGGCATGGTATTTGTGGACGGCGTGAATATCTACTGTGATATCGACACAGTAGCCGAGGATTGTCTGAACCGCTCCCCTGCCTTTTTCCTGTTCAAAAAAGCGTAAACAGCCGCACAGGCTGTGCAAAAGGGCCGAAACATATTTCGGTCCTTTTCTTTTGGAAAATAAAAATGCGGAAAAAGTATTGACAGTTCCGGTTTGTTATGGTAACCTTGTATCAAGTTAGATGCTTCTAACCTCCGGTGTCACCCAAAACGGGAGGGTGCAGCCATCACCCTCCCGCAACATGGGCAGGACACAGCTGAATTCAGCAAATACCCATGATATAGAGTCTCTTTCCAAAACCCAAGCGGAAAAGCGCTGCCCCCTCCGGCGGCGCTTTTCTTGTCCCGGGGATAAAATTGACAGGCGGCGGATTCTTTGCTATAGTGTTGAAAACTCTTCTTTGCCGACTTCCCGTCCTGCTGCAAAGTAAAACAATTCTTTTTTGTTTTGAGGTAAAACATGTATCAGTATCATCCTGAGGAAGGGAAAAGCTCCTCCGCTTCCGATCTGCTTCTTGTGGTCTTTTTTGTGCTGGTTGCCGTTTTTATGCGGCCCATCGTGGATTTCCTTTCCGCAGTCCCCGCGCCCTTCGGCGGCATTCTGAAGATCGCCATGATGCTGCTTTTTGTGGGCATCTGCTATTTCTTCTATGCGTTCCGCCTTTGCAGCTACCGCTATACCGTTATCCATGCACCCCGCAGGGATGACGAAGTGGACAGATTCGGCAACAAAGCCGAATGGCCCTGGCCCGTTGGCACAGTGGTGATCGAAAAGATGGTATCCAACAAGGGAAGGATCATCGATGAGATCGCCCCGGATGAGCTGACCGCTTTTGTGGGGCCGGAAGAGGCGGACGCCTATTTTGCCGCCCATCCGGAGATCAGGCGCAGCGCCCTTCAAAAAGAGCGCTACTGCAGGCCCTTCGGGAAAAAGACGAGCTATCTTATTTACCGCCGTTACGGCAGTCTGCGCGCCGCCGCCTTCCGCCCGGATGAGACCTTTGCCGCCCATCTTGAAACGCTTCTTCGCATCAAAGCCGAAGCGGAACAATAAGCGAAAAGAACGCCTTTTTCGCGCTGTGGCAAATGCCCGAACGGGTTGCATAAAACCGAAAAAACGGATATAATATTTATATAATCCATATCTTCTGTGCATTATGCTGTATGAAGGAGTCCGATTTGCTTCTGTATCAGACCGTTCTATTTGATCTCGATGGAACTTTAATTGAATCAGCACCCGGTATTTTTGCGTGCGCCCGCGCCGTCATGGAAGAAATGGGCATGCCGCCCCTGACCGATGAAGAAATGCGCCCCATGGTCGGGCCGCCCCTTGCGGTGGGCTTTGCGGAAGTACTCCATATGCCGGAAGAACGCATACCGGCAGCCACCGCCCGCTACCGCGTTCTTGCGGAAACGGTGGGGCTTGATGTGATCCGCCCTTACGACGGTGTGATCGAAATGTTAAAAACGCTGCAGGAACAGGGCGCATGCGTATGCGTCGTCACATCCAAAATAACGCCGACTGCAAAAGCCCATATTGCCCGCTACGGTATCGCCCCCTATGTGGATCACGTCTGGGGCGGCATCCCCGGCGGCACGGCGGATAAAAC
Source organism: Clostridiales bacterium (assembly GCA_015056105.1). Classification (GTDB taxonomy): domain Bacteria; phylum Bacillota; class Clostridia; order Christensenellales; family CAG-138; genus UBA1685. Next base: position 4,660 of record SVGX01000076.1, read on the forward strand.
AGAGCTGCTGCAGGGCGCGGTGGATGCCCTTAAAAAAGCGGAGGATTCCATCGTCATGATCGGCGACAGAAAATTCGACCTTGAAGCCGCGAAAAACGTGGGTATCCCTTCCATCGGCGTACTCTACGGCTACGGCAGCGAAGAAGAGATCGCATCCTGCGGCCCCACCCACATCGCAGCGACGGTTGATGACCTTGCTTCGCTGCTGATGAGCGAATAAACAAACCAGTACCCCTCACCCGAAAGGAGTGTTACAATATGAAACTGATCTTTGCGATCGTACAGAACGATGATTCCAAGCGTCTTGTAAAAGCTCTGGTACAGCATAACATCAGCGTGACGCGCATCTCCACCACCGGCGGCTTCCTGCACGGCGGCAACACCACGCTGATGATCGGTGTGGAACAGGACAAGGTGCAGGAGACGCTTGACGTTATCAAAGCCAAATCCAGCACCCGAAAGGAATTCATGGTCATCCCCTCCGCGCTGCCCGGCTATACCGACAGCTCTCCCACACCCGTACAGGTCACCCTCGGCGGCGCCACAGTCTTTATCGTTGATGTGGAGGATTTCCAGAAGTTTTGATTACGACCCATGAAAAGGCTCAGGAACGCCTGCTTACGGCTATCGGTGCAGCGCGTGTTTCCCATGCCTTTTTTATTTCAAGTTCCGATCCTGAACCGGCACGGCGTTTGGCCTGCCGCGCGGCTGCGCTCGCCGCAACGGGCGAAGCGGATGCGGCGCGGCTTCAAAACTGTGCCGGCTTTCGCATTTACGCCGGCAACGCCATGCGCATGGATGATGTGCGCGAGCTGCAGGCGGAACTGCAGCAGCGTCCCCTTGATGACGCCATGCGCTGCATCCTGATCGAAGAAGCCCATGGCATGAGCGCCGCGGTACAGAAT
>SVGX01000009.1 GCA_015056105.1 Clostridiales bacterium
ATCAAGGAACAGATCAAGGATCTGCAGGATCTGTTGGTCAAGAAGTCCATTTGGGTATTCGGTGGCGACGGCTGGGCATATGACATCGGTTACGGCGGTCTCGACCACGTACTGGCCATGGATGAAGACGTCAACGTTCTTGTCATGGATACCGAAGTTTACTCCAACACCGGCGGCCAGGCCTCCAAGGCTACCCCCACCGGCCCCGTTGCGAAGTTTGCCGCTGCCGGTAAGCGCACCAAGAAGAAGGACCTCGGCATGATGGCCATGAGCTATGGCTATGTCTACGTTGCCAAGGTCTGCATGGGCGCCAACCAGAACCAGCTGGTGAAGGCCATCACCGAAGCCGAAGCCTATAAGGGACCCTCCCTGATCATCGCTTACGCGCCCTGCATCAACCATGGTATCAACATGGGCAAGAGCCAGCTTGAAGCGAAGAAGGCCGTCGAAGCCGGTTACTGGCCGCTGTACCGCTACAACCCGGATCTCGAAGCCCAGGGCAAGAACCCCTTCACCCTTGACAGCAAGCCCGCTCAGGCCAGCTATCAGGAGTTCATCATGGGTGAAGCCCGCTACGCTTCCCTCAAGAAGTTCTTCCCCGATGCCGCTGACGAGCTCTTCGCCCGCGCAGAAGAAGAAGCCAAGGATAAGTACGAATACTACAAGAAGCTTGCTGAGCTGGATTACAGCAACAACTAAGCTTCAACAAACCTCAAACAAAGAGAGCATCCTTCGGGATGCTCTCTTTTTATGTTTGATGCACTGTGCATGAAAGGAGGAAGCCCTATCAGTCAGCTTCGCTGACAGCTCCCCCAAAGGGGGGAGCCAAGGGGTGGCTTGGAGTAGGGGCGGCCATTGGCCGCCCGTATCGGATGCGGTGGAGATAAAACGGGCGGCCAATGGCCGCCCCTACGGGTCGTGTGATGTGCCTGTGTTTCTTGTCCTCATAAAAGGTGAGCCAGGGGGAAAGAAAAACGGTGCGGCGTTGCTGCTTCGATATAAAAAAACAGCAGCGTTTCCGCTGCTGAAAAGCCCTTATTCTTCATCCGCTTCTTCCGGTTCCGAAATGGGACCGTGTTCCTCTTCAAAGGCACGGATGCATTGGCGCACCAAATACAGGATCTGTCCGTTCATGGAACGACCCTCGTAATTTGCTATGTACCGGAGCTTCCTGTGAAGGGAAGGATCCACTTCGATGCCGAAATGCTTGTTCTTCCTGTTGCGCATAGCCTCACCGCAATCAACTTGATGTAAGTTTATTTTATGTTGTTTTATTGCGGAAGACCTTATAGTATACTTATTATAAGTATACTATATTATGGAAGAGGTTCTTACATTGACAAGTGCATGTTTTTCGGCCATCGTGATGTGCCGGTTGATCTCTATCCTGTACTGATGGAAACGATCACGGATATTGTGAAAAACAAAGGTGTGACGAATTTTTATGTTGGGAACAACGGTCGCTTTGATGATATGGTTCTGCATGCGCTCAAACGGGTGAAACAGAGCTTTCCGAATATTTCCTATTGTGTTGTCCTTTCATATTATCCGCAAAACAAACTTCCTTTTTCACTTCAGCGTGTGAAAACGGTTTTTCCTGCAGAGGTGGCAGCAGTACCTAAAAAAGTTGCCATTATAAGACGAAACAAGTGGATGATCGATCATAGCGAGTTTGTTGTTTCTTATGTAAGACGCAATTTCGGCGGTGCAGCATCTGCCGTAGAGTATGCGAAGAAAAAAGAGAGAACGGTTATCAGCCTATAAAAAACAGCAGCGTTGCCGCTGCTGTTTTTTGCTTCGTTCGCTGTTTAACCGATGGCCTTGAGGACCATGTAGAGACGCTGGTAATCGTCACCGGAATTGTCGGCGCAGGTGGAGAGGATCATCAGCTTGTCGCTGGCGGAAGCATTGGATACCCACATGCCGCGGTAAGCGGAGGTGGCATACTGCTTCTGGTACTCAAGCCAAACCTGACGCTGGGAGGGAGTAGGATCGATGGTGAAGCAGTTGGTCATAAGGATCTTATAGCGGCTGCTGGAGGAGGAAACGGTGCTCTTGTCGATCTCGTAGAAGCAAACGAGCTGCCACTTGGAGTAACCGTCATAGTTGATGTTGAACACGGAGGTCTTGGAACCGGAACAGCTGGCGCTGCAGCGTTTGGTGTAATCGCACTTGGATTTGCCGAGCCATGCGTTCTGCACATGATGCAGGCCGTGGAAGCCGGTCTGGCTGACGCGCATGTTGTGACCGGTGATGGAGGCGAGGGAGCTGCCAAGGTAACTGAGGGCGTAGATATAGCTGCTGCTGCCGCTGTAGGTGTTGTAGTAGAACTGGCCCTTGCTGTTGATGGCATTGCAGTAGATGTAGGTGCTGATGTTGGTGCCCGCAACGCTGATGGTGCCCCAACGGTCGGAAGTGGTGCCGGTGTACTTTGCATACTTGGCGCCGCCGCCGCCGGAGGAACTGCCGGAGGAAGAGCCGCCGCTCAGACCGCCGCTCAGGCCGCCGCTCAGGCCGTTGGAGGTATTGCCGGTGCTGCCGGAAGCGGTGGTGTTCACAGTCACATAATCATCGCTGAGGTAGCCTTCATAGCCGTTGTAGGAGACCTTATACCAGCCGTTTTCGCTGCCAAGGATGGTAACGGAGGAACCCTTGGGGACCTTGGTGCAGCCGGAGACCTTATCATACTTGGTGCCGGGGCCCTGGCGGAAGTTGACGCTGCCGGTGGTGGTGCCGGTGGTGGTGGAAGCGCTGCCGGAAGAGGAGGAGCTGCTGCCGCCGCCAAGGCCGGAGGAAGCGCTGCTGCCAAGGCCGGAGGAGGAGCCGCCGCTGAGACCCGCAGAGGAGCTGCTGCCGCCGCCAAGGCCGGAGGAGGAGCTGTTCGAGGAGGAAGAGCTGCTGCTGCCGGTGTAGGAAGCCACATACTGGGCGCTGACATAGCCGGTGTTGCTGCCGGCGGTGACTTTGTAATAGCTGCCGGAGGCTTCAAGGATGGTGACCACAGTGCCCTTGTCAAGCTTGGCAATGCGGGAAGAGGAGGAGGAAGCGGTCTTTCTGAGGCTGACCCAGGATTCGCAGTTGGCGATCACGCCCTGCTGCGTTTTGCCGGCGCTGCTGCCGCCGAGGGTGCTGCCGCCGCTGAGACCCGCAGAGGAGCTGCTGCTGCCGCCGGAAAGGCCGCCGCTCGAAGTATTGCCGGAGGAGGTGCTGCCGGTATAGGCCGCCACATACTGGGCGCTGACATAGCCGGTGTTGCTGCCGGCGGTGACTTTATAATAGTTGCCTTCAGAGCCGAGGATGGTGACCACGGTGCCCTTATCAAGCTTAGCGATGCGGGAGCCGGAGCTGGAAGCGGTCTTTCTGAGGCTGACCCAGGATTCGCAGTTGGCGATCACGCCCTGCTGGGTCTTGGAGGAGGAGCTGCTGCTGCCGAGGCCGGAGGAGGAGCTGCCGAGGCTGCTGCTGTTTGCGGCAAGGGCGGGTGCTGCCAGCGCAAAGAGCGTCAGTGCGACAAGGATGAGCGCAAGGACTTTCTTCATGTTCATGGGGAAAACCTTCCTTTCTGTATTTACCGGTGGTTTTGGTATTCGGGGTTATTGATCGTCGTCGTTGTCAAATTCAAAGGCGCTGCTGGGCATCTTTGGCTGTGCCGGTCTGCCGCCGCGGCTGTAGCCGCCCCTTGCGCTGCCCTGGTTGTTCTTTGCGGCTTCCTCATCCGCCTTGCGCATGGCTTCCCGGTCGGTCATGGCTACGGAGTAGACCATGATGCCGATGAGCGCCGTAAGGCCGAGGCCCCAGATGATCCAGCCGACGACGGAGGCGGGGTCGATGAAGGCGCCGGGGAACATATCGCCCGCGATGTCGATGACGCCGCTCAAAAGCAGCAGCAAGCCCGCCGCTGCACAGATAAGGCGCATGTTGCGGCGGAACACCTTTTCATCGCACTTGAGGTGCTCGTTTCTGAGGATCTTGCCCTTGCCAAGGATGGCGCACCACACAAGCAGATAGATGCCTGCCAGGGGCTTGAAGAGGGTAAAAAGATCGAAGTTCGCAAACATTTCCGGGGTAAGGAGGTTGGATGGCATCGATTGTTTCCTTTCTTAGGGTAACCAATATAATACGAACCACGTTTTTCGCAGCCGTATGCTGCGCAATGGCTGCGTCGTCCTCAGTCGGAATACCAACGGGTATGCCTCCTTCGTCTTCCTTGCTCTTGCATACCCTCCGACAGCGAAAAATCCTTTGGCGGGTTCGGATTATATTGGTCACCCTACGTTAAATATACCTGAAAAATCGGGTCGCACAAGGGAGTATGCCCCATGTTTACCCTTTATTTACAGTTTTTTAGATGCGCTTGAGCTTGGCGCCCTCACGGGTGTCTTCCACCACGAAGCCGAGGGCCTTCAGGGCATCGCGCAGCTCGTCTGCCTTCGCCCAATCCTTCGCCTTGCGGGCTTCGATGCGGGCAAGGGCCAGCGCTTCCGCTTCCGCATTGGGTTCGCCTTCGGTGACAACGGTGGCGTGGGTCTCCGCCTTCGCCAGCTTCTCCTGCTCCGCACGGGCTTTTGCCGCCGCTTCGAGGAGGGAGAGGCCCAGCACGGTATCGAATTCGCCGATGAGCGCAAGCTTCGTCTTCGCGTTGGTCGCAAACTTCAGCACATCATAAAGGGCGGTGACGCCGAGAGCGGTATTGAGGTCGTTGCCAAGGGCCTTGTGGAACTTCTCCCGAAGGGCTTCCATGGCTGCTTCATCGATCAATTCGCCCTCCGCTTCCTTCAGCGCTGCAATGCGGTTTACGAGCTTGTTGTAGGTGATGGCGGCATTGTCCAGGTTCTCATAGCTGAACACGAGGGACTTCCTGTAGTGGGACTGCAGGCAGAAGAGGCGGTACACGAGGGGATCGTAGCCCTTTTCCTCCAGCAGGGACACGGTGAGGAACTCGCCCTTCGATTTGCTCATCTTGCCGCCGGTGGTGTTCAGGTGCAGCACGTGGAACCAGTATTTGCACCAGGGGTGGCCAAGATACGCTTCACTTTGGGCGATCTCGTTGGTGTGGTGGGGGAAGGCATTGTCGATGCCGCCGCAGTGGATGTCAAGATCCTCGCCGAGGTGCTTCATGCTGATGCCGCTGCACTCGATGTGCCAGCCCGGATAGCCCACGCCCCAGGGGGAATCCCACTTGAGCTCCTGATCCTCAAACTTGGACTTGGTGAACCAGAGAACGAAGTCCGCCTTGTTCCGTTTGTTGTCATCCGCTTCCACGCCTTCGCGGACACCCACGGCAAGGTCCTCTTCCTTATGCTCGTTGAAGATATAATACTTCTCCAGCTTGGAGGTATCGAAATAGATGTTGCCGCCCGCTTCGTAGGCATGGCCGTTTTCAAGAAGCCGCTCGATGAGGTGGATATATTCTTCGATGCAGTTGGTGGCAGGTTCCACCACATCGGGACGCTTGATGTTGAGCTTGCGGCAATCCTCAAAAAAGGCATCGGTATAAAAGGCGGCGATCTCCATGACGGTCTTCTTCTCACGCTTCGCACCCTTGAGCATCTTATCTTCACCGGTGTCCGCATCCGAGGAAAGATGGCCCACGTCTGTGATGTTCATGACGCGCTTCACGTTGTAACCTGCATAGCGCAGGTATTTTTCAAGAACATCTTCCATGATATAGGAACGCAGATTGCCGATATGCGCATAATGATAGACCGTGGGGCCGCAGGTATACATTTTGACGATATCCGGGTTATTGGGAACGAATTCCTCTTTGCGCCTTGTGGCGGAATTATAGATTTGCATAAAAGCCTCCTTTGGCATGTTGCGGAAGTTACATTTAATCATATTATTATAGCATGGGAAAAGGACAGAAACAACAGGCTGAACCGGATATGCGGCAAAGATGGGCCGCAAAATATGCGGACATGGGGCGAAAAAAGAACGGCGGATGTTTCATGTGAAACATCCGCCGGAAGGGGAGCCGAATCCGGTTTTTGAAGCGGAAGATGGGAGCGGGCAGCAGCACGGGGGATCTGTTTTTATCCGAGATCGGCTATCAGCTGATCCGCAAGGGAAAGGGCGGCGGTAACGGTGAGCCGATCCCGGGCATCCACCTGGTGATCGACGGCGGCATTGCGCACGGCGGCACGGTCCGCATGCACGCCGCGCTGGGCAAGAAGGTCTTCCACCATTTCCGTGAATTCATCGATGCGGGGCGAATTCATCAGGAGCGTCTTTGCGATGGCGGGGGAAGGACCCTGCCCCGTTGCCGCAAGGAGCACGTTTGCGGGAAAGGCGCCCTGCGCCCGGCAGGCCAGGAGCGATTTGACGGCGGGAGCGGAAAAATCCGCATCGTCAAGGAGCAGCAGGAAGCGGAGCGGCTGCGCGGCGAGGGCGGAAAGGAGCTCAACAGCATCGAAAGGCTCACTCCGGCGAAGGAGCACGAGCCGAAGTTCCGGCAGTTCATCCGCAAGGTTGAACACCGTGGCGGTTTTGCCAAGCCCCGTATCGCCCGCAAGGAGCAGGGGCTCCGCAGTCTCGCCCCGCATGAAGCGAATCGCATGGCTGATCAGCGCGACACGGATCTCCTCCTGAGAGGTAAAGGGACAATAAGGGGTGCCCTCCTGCGGCAGGGGGAGAAGCCTGCCCTGTTTCACGTGGAACAGCCTGCCCTTCAGGAAAGGCGCAGTGCCGTAGGAGGCGAAGAAGTTCCAGATATCATCGGAAAGGGAACGCCAGTCGGAGGAACCGAGAAGGCGGATATAGACTTCTTCAAGGGCTTCATCGGAAACATAGCTGTCCCGAAGGCCCGTTTCGCCGTATTGCCAGGAAAGCCATTCGTTTTCCGCGGGAAGGGGGAAGGGAAAGGACTGCGGCAAAGGCGCGGGCTCTTCCTTTTTCGGTTTGGGCATGGCACCGCCTGTCCAGAGGGCGGAGGACATTTCGGAGATATTGTCCCTGCGGCTGTGGGGCTTTGCGGCGGCGCGGACGCTTTCCGCGAGCATGCGGTAAAGGTCCTGACTTTTGAGGATGGAAAGAAGACCGAGGATCTGAAGATCCGCACGCATGGCGAAACGCTGGGCTTCTTCCATGCGGCCCTCGGCAGCCATTACGGCAAAGGGGTGCGGCGTTTCAAGCACGAGGTAAAGAAGGTGATCGAGGAAGAGATCGCCGCTGACACGGCGGGCAGGGGAAAGGAGCAGCGCGCGGCAAAGGCGGTGATAGCTTTGGAGGGCAGCGGGCACATCCGCAGCAAGGATGGCGCCGGCAGTGTCGCGGAGGGCGCAAAGGGGCGCATCGGCCGCAGGGTCCGCCACAAGGGTAAGGCGGCTCACGAGGGAAAGGATGTGGGCTGCGCCAAGATCATGCGCGCATTCGCGGAAATTGAGCATAGGGAAAACTCCTTCCGGGAAAATGGGGAATATTTACCTTTTTATTGTGTATGGCGGGAGGAAAAATGTCAATCGTTATTTCGGCGAAGCGCGGCGCGCTTGCCTAAGAAAGCGGCGAATGATATACTTGAAATGCCTTCCTGCATACTATGAGGTTATCCCCCGAAGCAGGAACGGAGTTTGTTTTGAGAAAGGCAGAAAGAATGGAAAAGAAGATCATCCTGACCGGCGGCGGCTCTGCGGGGCATGTGACGCCGAACCTGGCGCTTTTGCCGCAGCTTTCGGCGGAAGGTTATGAGGTGCATTATATCGGAACGGCGGAGGGCATCGAACGCAATATCGTGGAAGGGCGTGAAGGCGTTGTCTACCACAGCATTTCCTCGGGCAAGCTGCGCCGCTATTTTTCCTGGAAGAACTTTACCGATCCTTTCCGGGTCGTAAAGGGCTTTTTTGAAGCACGCGCCGTGATGCGGCGGGTAAAGCCGGAAGTCGTATTCTCAAAGGGCGGCTTTGTTTCCGTACCGGTGGTGGTGGCGGCACGCAGCAGGAAGATCCCCGTGGTGACCCATGAATCGGACTATACGCCGGGCCTTGCCAACAGGATCAACGCGAAGTTTGCAACGAAGATCTGTGTGACCTTTGAGGATACCCTCAAGCATGTGGGTGAAAAAGGTGTCCACACGGGAACGCCCATCCGCCCGGAGCTCTATGCCGGCAAAAAGGAGAAGGGCCTTGCGTTCCTCGGCTTTGACGGCGAAAAGCCCATTCTTCTCATCATGGGCGGCAGCCTTGGCGCGCAGGCGGTGAACGATGCGGTGCGGGCGGCGCTTCCCGATCTTCTTCGCACTTTTGATGTGGTACATCTTTGCGGCAAGGGTAAGCTGGATCCCGCTGCGGAGCAGCCCGGATACCGGCAGTATGAATACATCAGCGAAGAGCTGCCGGATATCCTTGCCTCTACGGATGTGATCATCTCCCGCGCCGGCGCCAATGCGGTGTTTGAATTCCTGGCGCTGTCAAAGCCGGCGCTGCTCATTCCGCTGCCCCTTTCCGCCAGCCGCGGCGACCAGATCCTCAACGCGGGCTATTTTGCAAGGAAGGGCTTTGCTATGGTGCTCGAGCAGGAGCAGCTTAACGCGGATACGCTGCTCGATGCGGTGAACGACCTTTACCACAGACGGCTTTCCTTCCTTTCCACCATGAGCGCGGAGCCGCGCACGGACGGGACGGATGAGGTGCTTGCGGTGATCCGCAAGACGGCACACGGGGAGAAATAAGAAAGGCGGATCCCATGCGGGAATATACGAAAGAACAGGCGGCAAAACGCCTTGCGATGCCAAACGGGTCGGAAAAACTGTTCGAGGAAGCGGAAGCTGCCTTCGGCGCTGCCTGGGCGCTGTTTGAGGAGGATGGGCACAGCGCAGCCTGCGCCTTCCTGTGCCGCTGCGCGAAGCGTAAAAACTTCCGCGAACGCATTGCGGAGCTGCTGGGAGAAGAGAGGCAGGCGCTCAACGCCGCCCTTGCTTCCGAAAACCCCAAGCTTCGGAAAAATGCCGCGCGCCTTGCGGGCGCCCTCGGCGCGCAACAGGATGCCCCTGCGCTCATCGAAGCGCTGGGAAAGGAACAGCAGCGCTTCGTGCGTCCCTCGCTGCTGCTTGCCCTTGGCGCCGTGGGCGGGGAAGCGGCAAGAGCTGCTCTCGAAGCCTATACGGTGGTTCCTGCTGCGGATGCGGCGGAGGAACGCCACGTCCGGGAGGAGGAAGAGGCCCTTGCCGCTGCAAGGAAAAGTTTCCTCACGCTTGACAAGCATACCTTCAGAGGCCTTGATGCCGCTTACGATATCGACCTCATCACACCCGATCAGCTGACGGGCTCCCTCCTTTATGAGCTTTCTGCCCTCGGCATCGCGCCCGTTTCTGCGGATGCGGACCGGGTACGTGTCCGGGCACAGGATACTGCGGCCCTTCTTTCCTGCCGCAGCTTTTTTGAACTGCTGTTCCCCATCGCGGAAAAGATGTCCCCCGTGCCGGCGATGATCGCACGGCATGCGGCGGCGTTTATGCTGAAGTTCCTGCCTGCCGTCCATGCGGGGAAAGGTCCCTTCGGCTACCGCATCGAAGTCAGGGGCGAAGCGGCGGACAGGGCTTTGATCGCCAAGGCCGTTGCCGCAAAGCTTGACGGCGACATTCTTGTGAATGCCCCCGGCAATTATGAGGCGGAGCTTCGTATCGTCCTTCGCCGCAACGGCAGCGCGGATCTTTTCCTTAAGCTCTATACCCTTGCGGATGATCGATTCTCCTACCGCGTGGGCGCACTGCCCGCTTCCATGCATCCCGCCACCGCAGCTGCCGTGCTGCGCTACGCCCGGGAACATCTCAAAAGCGGCGCAAGGGTACTTGACCCCTGCTGCGGCAGCGGCACCTTCCTCATCGAGCGCGGCAAGCTGACGGAAACCGCTTCCCTTACCGGCGTGGATATCGCCCACAAGGCCATCGATATCGCCCGCAAAAATGCCCGTGAGGCAAAGGCGGATGCCAAGTTCATCTGCAACGACTGCCTGCGCTTTGAGGCTGACCGCAAGTACGATGAGGTCATCGCCAATCTGCCCTTCGGCAACCGGGTAGGCAGCCATAAGGATAACGAGCGCCTCTATGCGGCGATGCTTGACAAGCTGCCCCACTGGCTCAACGAAGGCGGTATCGCCATCCTTTATACCATGGAGTTCACCCTGCTCAAAAAGCTCGTCCGGGAACGGAAAAATCTGAAGCTCATCACCGAGACCCGCACCGAAGCCGGCGGCCTTCTGCCCGGCGTGTTCCTGATCCGCGTGGGGAAATAACAGGAAAAAACCAAGAAGCCGTTTCATGTGAAACGGCTTTTTCACTTTTTTCGCATTGATGTTTCACATGAAACAATTTTCGCTCTTTCGTTGTGTTCCAACGCCTGTTATATTATAATGAAGAATAACAGAAGACCATGCCGCTTTGTGCGGTTTTCAAGTATAGGAAGGAAAAAGGAGCAAACATGGGCAAGATCATCGCCATCGCAAACCAGAAAGGCGGCGTCGGCAAGACGACCACCACCGTAAACCTTTCCGCCTGCGTGGCGGAACAGGGCAAGCGGGTGCTCTGTATCGATATCGATCCGCAGGGCAACTGTACCAGCGGCGTCGGCGTCAACAAGGAAGAACCGGAATACAGCATCTATGATGTGCTGATCAACGGTGTCAGCGCAAAGGAAGCGGTGGTGCCCACGGTGGCGGAGAACCTTTTCTGCATCCCTGCCAGGAAAGAGCTTTCCGGTGCGGAGGTGGAGCTTGTCAATACCATGGCAAGGGAAACGGTGTTAAAGCGTGCCCTTGCATCCCTTCGTGAGGAGTACGACTATATCTTTATCGACTGTCCGCCTTCGCTGGGGCTTTTGACCATCAACTCCATGACGGCGGCAGATACGCTGCTTGCGCCCATCCAGTGCGAGTACTATGCGCTTGAAGGCCTTTCCGACCTGATGAACACGGTAAAGCTCGTCAGGGCGCATCTTAACCCCCGGCTTGATGTGGAAGGCGTGGTTCTCACCATGTTCGATGCCCGTACCAACCTTTCCGAACAGGTGGTGCATGAGGTGAAAAAGTTCTTTAAGAACAAGGTCTACAACACGATCATTCCCCGCAGCGTGCGGCTCGGCGAAGCGCCCAGCTTCGGCCTGCCCATCAACAAATACGATCCGCGCAGCGTAGGCGCGAAAGCCTACAGCGCGCTGGCGGGAGAACTGATCGCAAAGGATGAAAAGAAGGAAATAAGGTAATATGGCAATGAAAAAAGGCCTCGGGCGCGGGCTTGATGCGCTCCTCGGCGATTATACCGCCCAGCCGCCGGAGGGCGTGCAGAAGGCGGATGTCTATCTGATCGATACCAATGCGGACCAGCCGCGCAAAACCTTCGATGAGGAAAAGCTTCGGGAGCTTGCGAACAGCATTGCCCGACACGGCATGGTGCAGCCCATTATCGTCCGCCCGAGCGGCGAGCGCTATGTGATCGTGGCCGGCGAGCGCCGCTTCCGCGCCGCGCGCCTTGCGGGGCTGACGGAAGTGCCTGTCCTTATCAAAGCCCTTGACGATGAAGAGGTGATGGAAGTCGCCCTCATCGAAAACCTGCAGCGCGAAAACCTCAACCCCATCGAGGAAGCCGCCGCCATCCGCTTTTTGATGGAGCAGCATGACCTGACCCAGGAAGAGGTGGCAAAGCGCCTTGCAAAGAGCCGTCCCGCCATCGCCAATGCGCTCCGGCTCCTCAACCTCGATGATTCCGTGCAGGAGCTTGTCCGCCAGGGGAAGCTTTCCGCCGGCGCGGCCCGTGCCATCGTGGGCGTCAAGGATCCCCTTACCCAGCGCATCCTTGCAAGCGATGCGGTGATGCAGCGCCTCAGCGTTCGCGAGGTGGAACGCCGTGTCAATGTGGCAAACGCCAACAAGGAAGACGAATACACCAGGCTCAAAGAAGGCCAACGGGCAGCGGCGGCGCAGCCCCATATCTCCAATGACCTGTTCTTTGCCCAGGAGCAGCTTCGGGAACACCTCGGCACCCGTGTTACCATCACCGGCACCGAGGAGCGGGGCAAGCTCACCATCGAGTATTTTTCCAGGGATGCGCTCAATGGTCTTTATCAGCTGCTGATGGAACAGAAGTAGCACCGTAAAGGAATCCCGGCCGCCCTGTGCAGCTCGCCCTCCCGGCTCGCCTGTGCGTTCAGGCCGATGAGAATGGGAGGGCTGTCTGATGATCAAAGGATAAGGAGGGTAATGCTGTCCATGTCTCTTTCCTCTCTTCTCTGCAGCGGCTGCCTCGCAAATGCCCCTGTTCTTCTTCTGACCGTTACCGAGGTCTTTGATGATGCCTTCATGGCGGAAGTGGCGGAGGAAAGCGGCGCTTTCGCCGCCGGGGACAGGGTCTGTGTTTCCTGTGAAACGCTGCCTGACCTTGTGCCGGGCGACAGGGTGGAAGTTGCCTTCAACGGCCTCGTCATGACCTCCGAACCTGCCCGGATCGCTGCCGATGCGGTGGCGGTTCTCCCTGCGCGAACATGAAGGTTGCCCTTTGGGCAAGTGAAGTGCGCCTGGGGGCGTATGAAGCGCCGCTTCGCAGCAATGGATGATGGCTTTCCGTGCGGCAAGCCTTTTTTCTTTCAAAATGGCTTGCCCCTGCAGATCGCCCGGCAAACGGCCGTGTTTCACGTGAAACGGATAAACGAAAAGCGGCACAGCGCTTGCTGTGCCGCACCTGGTCAAATATTCTGCTGTTCCGCTTCCCGCTTCGTCTGCACTTCTTCCATAAACCCATCAAAATGTTCTCCGAACAGCCGCTCGCTTGCCTCCTGCAGAGCGGCGGTATAGGCTTCGTACCGCGCAAGCAGCGCCTTTGCTTCGTTTGTCAGCGTGCCGCCGCCGCCGTGCCTGCCGCCGGTGGTGGAGGAAAGCAGGGAAAACCCCAGGGCAGCCTCGCATTCCTTGACGATGCGCCAGGCTTTGGAATAGGCCATGCCCATATCCGCGGCGGCGGAGCGCAGGGAAGAAAGCCGCTCCACGTTGTGAAGAAGATGCATCACGCCGGGGCCGAAGGCCTTGTCCGCTCCGGCAAAAATGCGGACGGCGATACGGGGATGAAGGCGGGATTCGTTGCTCATGCTGCGGTGTCCTTTCCGTTTCTGTTTTCATTATAGCATAATTGTATCCTGCCGCATACCGATCTTTCCGATGGACATCCCCTTTTCTGCGTGATATGATAGCATAAATGCCAAATATACGGCATAGCGTGTCTTTTCACAGGGGTGTATTATGAACCAGCAAAGCTCGGCTCGGCTGCAGCTTGTCTCAGCCATGGCCATCTTCGGTACGGTGGGCATCTTCGTCCGCTATATCCCGCTTCCGTCCAGTATCATTGCCTGCGCGCGGGGATTTCTCGGCACAGCATTCCTGCTTTTGTGCATGGGCATCCGCAGGGAAAAGATGTGTATGGCGGCAGTAAAGGTACATCTTGTTCCGCTTGTTCTCAGCGGCGTTGCCATCGGCCTTAACTGGGTGCTGCTTTTTGAATCCTACCGCTATACCACCGTGGCTACTGCCACGCTGTGTTATTACCTGTCGCCCACTTTCGTGATTCTGGCCTCGCCCATCCTCATCAGGGAAAAGCTGCCGGCGAAAAAGCTCATCTGCGCCTTTGTCGCACTTCTTGGCATGGTGTTTGTTTCCGGCGTCATCAAGGGCGGTCTGCCCACCGCCGGTGAGGGGAAGGGCGTGCTTTGCGGTGTCGGTGCGGCGGCGCTCTATGCATCTGTGGTGCTGCTCAATAAAAAGCTCGGCAGCCTTACCGCCAACGATAAAACCGTCATGCAGCTTTTCATCGCAGCCCTGGTGGCACTGCCCTATGTTCTTTTCACGGAGGATGTCACCGCCCTTTCGCTCACCCTTCTTGAGGGTTTCCTTCTGCTTTTTGTAGGCATCATCCACACGGGTTTTGCCTATGCCATGTATTTCGGTTCTCTCAAAACCATTCCCGCCCAGACAGCCGCCATCTTCAGCTATATTGATCCCGTGGTGGCGATCCTGCTTTCCGCGCTGCTGCTTCGGGAAAAGATGGATGCGTTTACCGCCATCGGTGCAATACTCATCCTTGGCAGTGCTCTTTTGAGCGAGCTTTCACCCCGGAAAAAGAACGGATCATTTCCCGGGAAATAATTTGCTGTGATCGGCCAAAGAAGCCGTTGTCCATCCACCATCAAAGAAAAGGAGAGAAAACAAATGATGCAGAAGAGTTTTTTCACCACGCCGGAAGGCGCGAAAATGGGGTATCTTCTTTACAGACAGGGTGAAAAGCAGCCGGGCGCACCGCTTTTGATCTACCTGCACGGCGGCGACGGCCGGGGAGATGATCCGGACCTGTTTTATCGGATCCCCTGTCTTGCGCAGTTTATTGAGGACGGTTCCGCCGTTATCCCGGAAGGCGCGGTCGTGCTCTCTCCTCAGTGTGCCGAGGGCAGCAATTGGGCAAAGGAGGGTGCGGTCCTGAAGGCGCTCATCGATCAGCTGATCGAAACGGAGGAACTTGACCCGAAGCGCATTTCCCTGACAGGCGTCAGCCTTGGCGGCATGGGCACCTTCACCATGGGCGTTGCCTATCCTGCCTTCTTTTCCTGCCTGATGCCGGTATGCGCTTCCGTGGACCCTGCCACCTGCGCCGTGCTCACCGATGTGCCCGTGCGCATCTTCCACGGCACGGAGGATCACGGTATGGGCTTCAGCGTGAAGGAAGCTCACGAGGTCATCAAGGCAGCCGGCGGCAGCAGCGAGCTCAACATGCTCGAGGGCCACGGCCATGAGATCCGCTGGATCTATCAGGATCGATCCATGGGTCTCACCGAATGGATGCTGGCCCGGAAGCGTGCATAAGGGATAGTCAAGTAAAACAGTAAACGGAGCGCATCCTTGCGATGCGCTCCGTTTTTTGTCTATGAAGGTTTGAGGCAGGCACGCGCCAAGGGGATGGCCACGGTCAAATTCGGTTTCGCGGCGGAATCTTTCTTTCGGCAGAAGTTGTTTGCATCCTTGGCTCCCCCTTTGGGGGAGCTGTCACCGAAGGTGACGGAGAGGGCATTGGGTATGCGCATAAATTGCCCTCTCCGCCCTCGCTGCGCCCGGCCGCCTCTCCCTGAGGGAGAGGCAAGGAACGCGCACACAACGGTGCAGCGCAGCGAAAGGCGGAAACTTGTGAAACATGTCGCGCCGTGCTATAATGTATCGGTACGCCTTTTTATTGACGGAGGAAAATTTCTATGGAAGTGCAGCATGAAAAGCGGGAGATCACCTACGGCATCATCCTTGTGATGCTTTCCGCATTCTTTTTCGGCATCATGCCGTTCCTTGCGGTGAAAGTGCAGGAAAACGGGGGGAATTCTCTGTTTTCGAGCCTTTGCCGTTTTTCGCTGAGCCTGCCCTTCCTGTATATTCTCGACAGGCGCAGCCCGCAGCCGGAAAAGAAGCCCACCAAAGCAATAGTGCCCCGGTTTTTCCTGACCACCCTTGTTTTCGTGTTTACAACGGTGTTTCTCTATACTTCCTACAGCTATATCCCCTCAAGCCTCACCACCACCATCCATTTCACCTATCCCGCTATCGTGCTGCTCATTTGCCGCGTGGTGTATAAGCAGAAGATCGTGCCGCTCAAATATATCTGCTGCGCCCTGTGCATCCTCGGCGTGGTGCTGTTCTGCTCCATGGGCGGGGAAGTGAAGCTTGTCGGCGTGCTCTTGGCCTTTGCCTCCGCCATCACCTTCGCCCTCTATGTGACGACCCTTTCCGCTTCCGGCCTGCAGGAGGTGTTCACTCCTTACCGCATGGTGATGCTCATGAACCTTGTGGGCTGCGTGCTGATGTCGATCATCTGCGCCTTTACCGACAGCTTCGCCTTCGATATGCCCTTCAGGGGCTGGCTTTATTCCTTCCTTCTCAGCATGTGCGCCGGCGTGTGCGCGGTGCTGCTCTTCCAGATGGGTCTCAAGCGCTGCGGTCCACAGAATGCTTCCATGTTCAGCACCCTCGAGCCCCTGACGAGCGTCCTTGCCGGCGTCATCGTCCTCAAGGAGCCCCTCACGCTGCAGACCGGCTTCGGCATCCTGCTCATCCTCGGTGCGGTGCTGCTGCTCTCTGTCTACGGCAAAAACGAAAAAGCATAATGACACTGCGCGATGCGCGGCAACAGTTGACAGTGTACGGTTGACGGTTGACAGTAGACGAAGGTTTGCCCCCGGCAAACCTTCGTCTACTGCACCCGCAGGGTGCAATTTCACAGCGGTGCAAGCCGCTATTTCACTTTTTGCGCAGCAAAAAATTTCACAGCCGTAAGGCTATTTCACTGCGAAACAAAAGCCATCCCTCCGGGATGGCTTTTGTTTCGCTTTATTCCTTTTCCGCTCTGGCGGCCTTCTTCAGGCGCAGTTCCTTCTGCAGGATCTTCTTGCGCATGCGGATGTTCTTGGGGGTGACCTCCACAAGCTCGTCGTCGGCGATGAACTCAAGGCACTGTTCAAGGGAAAGGATGGTGGGCGGCGTCAGACGCAGCGCTTCATCGCTGCCGGAAGCGCGCATGTTGGTCACATGCTTTTTCTTCGTGGCAGCTACCACCAGATCCTCGTTGCGGGCGCTTTCACCGATGATCTGGCCTTCGTAGATAGGCACGCCGGGGCCGATGAACATCCTGCCCCGCTCCTGCGCATTGAAAAGACCGTAGCCGGTGGAATCGCCGGTCTCATGGTTGATGATGGAGCCGTGTTCCCGCTCCTCGATATCGCCCTTGTAGGGTTCGTAAGCGTGGAAGATGTGGCTCATGACGCCGTTGCCGCGGGTGTCGGTCAAAAGCTCGCTGCGGTAACCCATCAGACCGCGAGCCGGGATGCGGAAGATCAGGCGCACGCTGCCTTCGGTCTCCGTGATCATGTCGAGAAGCTCCGCCTTGCGGCTGCCGAGCTTTTCCATCACGCTGCCCACATATTCCTGCGGTACATCGATGGTCAGCTCCTCGATGGGCTCAAGCAGGGTGCCGTTTTCATCCCGCTTCATGATGACCTTCGGTCTTGAAACGGCAAACTCGTACTCCTGTCGGCGCATGGTTTCGATAAGGATGGAAAGGTGCAGCTCGCCGCGGCCGGAGACTTTGAACATATCGGTGGATTCGGTTTCCTCCACGCGCATGGAAACGTTGGTCTCCACTTCCTTGAACAGACGGTCGCGCAGGTTGCGGGAGGTCACATATTTGCCTTCCTTGCCTGCGAAGGGGCTGTCGTTGACGATGAACATCATGGAAACGGTAGGTTCATCAATATGCACAAAGGGCAGCGGCTCGATGCAGTTCGGATCGCAGGCGGTCTCGCCGATGGCAAGGCCCGTGACGCCGGCCACCGCCACAAGCTCGCCGGCTTTGGCTTCTTCGATCTCCACGCGCTTCAAGCCTTCAAAGCGGTAAAGGCGGGAAAGCTTGACCTCGCGGCACTTGTTTTCCTGACCGC
The DNA here is from genome assembly GCA_015056105.1 of Clostridiales bacterium. GTDB lineage: Bacteria > Bacillota > Clostridia > Christensenellales > CAG-138 > UBA1685. Next base: position 17,439 of record SVGX01000009.1, read on the forward strand.
CGCATAATGTCACGATGGCGTTGCGCCTGGCGGTGCCCCGCTCGATGCGCCCGACGCCGATGCGGCCCACATAGTCATCGTAATCGATGGTGGAAAACAGGATCTGCAGCGGCGCTTCGCTGTCGCAGTCCGGCGCGGGAATGGTGGAAACGATGGTATCGAACAGGGGCTGCATATCGCTTGCAAGCTCGTCCGGTTCCATGCCCGCATAGCCGTCGCGGCCGGAGGCGTAAACAACGGGGAAGTCCAGCTGCTCCGCAGTGGCGCCAAGCTCGATGAAAAGCTCCAGCGTTTCATCCACCACCTCATAGGGGCGTGCGCCGGGTCGGTCCACCTTGTTGACCACCACGATGGGCGTCTTGCCGAGGGCAAGGGCTTTTCTGAGCACGAAGCGGGTCTGGGGCATGCAGCCTTCAAAGGCATCCACAAGGAGAAGAACGCCATCCACCATCTGCAGGATGCGTTCCACCTCGCCGCCGAAATCCGCATGGCCCGGCGTATCCACGATGTTGATGCGGGTGCCCTTATAGTTGACGGCGGTGTTCTTTGAAAGGATGGTGATGCCGCGCTCCCGCTCAAGGTCGCCGGAATCCATCACCCGGTCCTGCACCTGCTCATTGGTGCGGAAAACGCCGCTCTGGCGGAGCAGGCAGTCCACAAGGGTGGTCTTGCCGTGGTCAACATGGGCAATGATCGCAATGTTGCGGATGTTCTCAACTGCCATAGATCGTATCTCCAAATCCTCAGTAATCGCTTGAATTTCTTATTTGATCGTAACCGATTTATTATACTGCCCCAAGGGGGTGCATTGCAATAAAAAACCTCTTCTTTTTTGAAAAAAGCAAAAAAGGTGTTGACATTCTGCCGTAAGCGGTGATACAATGCATCCCGAACCGAATAAGAAATGCCCGCTGGGGGTGCTGACAGTTCGCTGTCGGCTGAGATAAAACCCTTGGAACCTGTTTAACGGATAATACCGGCGTAGGGAAGCGGATGATATAAACGGCATGTAAAAGCATCTGCCGTGGTCTCCGCAAAAAGTGTTTTGCGGGGATTTTTTGTTTGGAAAGTATTTTTGAAAGGAAAAAAAGATCCATGAAATTCGTACTGTTCGAAAAGCTCTCCGAACTTGAAGGAAAAGAACTTGTCATGTTCCTGCTGGCGGCGGTGGTGGCGGCGGCTATCCTTGTGCTGCTTGCGGTCGCGGGAAAGCGCAAGGCGGAAGAAACCCCCGCCGTGGACAGGAAGATCGACACCCGCGCCCTCGTTTACGGCGCGCTGTGCCTGAGCCTTTCCTATGTGCTCAGCTTCATCAAGCTGTTTTCCATGCCAATGGGCGGTTCGCTGACCCTTTGCTCCATGCTTCCTCTTGCCATGTATGCCTGGGCCTTCGGCCCGAAGCGCGGCTTCACGGCTGCCTTCGCCTACAGCCTGCTGCAGATCATTCAGGGTGCATGGGTCGTGCATCCCGTGCAGTTCGTGCTGGATTATTTCGTGGCCTTTACCGCCATCGGCCTTGCTTCCCTGTTCCCCAAGTGCCTGCCCCTCGGCGTGGGCGTGGCCGGCCTTGCACGCTACCTTTGCAGCGTCGTTTCCGGCGTGGTGTTCTTTGCGGACGGCGCGGCGGAAGCGGGCTATGAAAGCGCCCTTCTCTATTCCCTTCTTTACAACGGCGGCACCATCGGCCTTGAAACGGTGCTCAGCGTTGTGGTGGCTCTTGTGCCCGGCGTCGTTACCGTGGCGAAGATGATGAACAAAAAGCGCGCCGCTTAAGCGCAAAGCGGTTTGAACAGGAACAAAAGGGACAATGCAGGCATGCATTGTCCCTTTTTTATTTTGTATTGGTGTTCCATGTGAAACAAACGGTTTTTCGGCCTGTGCTAAGGGAGTTCCGACAGGATGGTGCTGATGCGGGGCATCACGGCATCGATGCAGCCGCAGAACCGGCGGAAGGCATCCGTTTTACGGGATGCAGGGACATCCGCTTCGGGGAAGACTTCGCCCCATTGGTCGTCATCCCAAAGCTCCCGCGGCGGGCGGCAGGGAAAACGGAAGGCTTTTCCATCGCGGTCAATTTTGCACACCGTGGGGATGGTGCCGCCAAGGGGCGTATAGACCATATTGTAGGCATAGATTGCGATGTTCTTTTTGCCATCCACCGCCGCAAGGAAGAAGACGCTTTCAAGGCGCTCCTCGGTTTCTTCGAGGGGCTCATCGTGGAGCCACGGCGCGTAGAGGATGCCTGCATAGCGCATATCGCCGAACCTTTGCGCCACGGCGGACCAATGTGCTTCCTCCCGTTTCATTCTTTCTTCGAACGCAGCGGGGGAAAGAAGCTCATATTCAAGGTGAGGGCAGTCAAAGCCGTGCCACTTGCGGTAGGGCATCGTGGCGTCGATGAGCACCCATCTTTCCCCTTGCAGTACGGCGGTGCAGATATGGTCCTGCTCATTGCCGAAGCAATCCTTGTGAACGTAGGCGTACTGTGCTTCATAGCCAAGCGTCAGCAGCAGGGAAACCAGCAGGTTGGAAAAATCGCCGCAGGTGCCGGCGCCCATGGAAAGCACATCAAGATCGCTCCGCTGCAGCGGAAAAAAGGGCGCGTTCAGGCGGCTATAGACCGTGTTATGCGATACCCATGCAAGTACATCTTCGCACAGGGTGCGGACATCGGCCCGGTCGCGGATCACCGCTTCCGCAAAGGCCGTGATCCTGCTGTCATTGACATGGATATATGCCATAGACTCTCCTTAAATTGGAAAATGAAAAAGAAGGTTTGTGAAAGGCAAACCTTCTTTTTTATGCTCTGAAATCAGTCTTCGACCCTTCTGATATCCGCACCGAGGGCGCGAAGCTTCTGCTCAAAGAATTCGTAGCCGCGGTCGATGTAGCCGATGTTGTGCACCGTGCTTTCGCCCTCGGCGGCAAGGGCAGCAACGATCAGCGCCGCGCCGGCACGAAGGTCGGTGGCAGAAAGGGGTGCGCCGCTTAATTGCTCCACGCCTTCGATCATGGCGGTGCGGGCGTTCAGGGTGATATTGGCACCCATGCGCTGCAGCTCCGCAACGTGGTTGAAGCGGTCTTCAAATATATTTTCCACAATGAAGCTGTTGCCTGCGGCGGTGGAAAGGTATGCCATCATGGGCTGCTGCAGGTCTGTGGGGAAGCCGGGGTAGGGCAGCGTCTTGATGTTCACCGCCCGGGGACGGCCCGTGCTCGTCACCCGGATGAAGAATTCCCTGCCGTCATCGCCTTCGATGACCTGTGCGCCGGATTCCATCAGCTTGGCGGAGATGGCTTCAAGGTGGGTGGGGATCACGTTGTTGATGACCACATCGCCGCCCGTAGCGGCAGCGGCGATCATGAAAGTGCCCGCCTCGATCTGGTCGGGGATGATGGCATAGGTGCAGCCGTGCAGCTTCCTGCCGCCCTGGATGCGGATCACATCGGTGCCCGCTCCCTTGACGGAAGCGCCCATCATGTTGAGGAAGTTTGCAACATCCACCACGTGCGGCTCTTTTGCGGCGTTTGAAATAATGGTTTGCCCCACCGCTCCCACCGCAGCCAGCATAATATTGATAGTTGCCCCCACACTGACCACATCAAGGTAGATCTCCGCCCCCTTGAGCTGTTCCGCATGGGCTTTCACAACGCCCCGCTCGATCACAACCTTTGCGCCAAGGGCGCGCATGCCCTTGATGTGCTGGTCAATGGGGCGCTGGCCGATGGAACAGCCGCCGGGCAGGGCGATCTCCGCATGGCCGTAGCGGCCGAGCAGCGCACCGAGCAGGTAATAGGAAGCGCGAAGGCGGGAAACCATATCAAAGGTCACGCTGTGGGTGTTAATATGCTCCGGGTCGACGCGCATGGCGCCGTCGGGCAAGAATTCCACCTCTGCGCCCATATGCATGAGGATCTGTTCCAGAATGCGCACATCTTCTATCTGGGGCAGGTTTTCCACAAGGCAGCTTTCGCCCGCCAGGATCACCGCGGGGATGATCGCCACGGCAGCGTTTTTCGCACCGCTGATGGTCACGCTGCCCTCAAGGCGGTGGCCGCCGTTTATCACATAATGTGCCATAGATACTCCTTCAGAGTCTTGTTTTGCGGCTTAATGGCAGCCGCCGCAGCTGGCGCAGCTTCCGCTGCAGCCGCCCTGCCCGGCGCGGGCGCACTTGCCTTCATAGGCGCGCTCCGTCTCGCCGCCGCAGGCGGGACATTTGACCTCGTTCATCTTAAGAAGGGTCGTCAATTCATCAAAAACCTTGCCGCAATCTTTGCAGCGAAATTTCAAAAGGGCCATCAAGTCCACCTTCTTTCATATTCGGAAAACGGCAATCATATGCCAAACTTTATCTTAACATCAAATTGCCGTTTGTGCAAGAAAAACAAGGATGTTGCCCGCCCGAAAGGGCGGTTTTCCGGCAAAATATAAGGAAGCGGGCTGTCTTGTTCCCGTTTTTTCATTATTATTTTGCAGGGAGAAGCTGACTGAGGGAGAGACCTTTCCCTTGCTTCTCTCCCTCCGGTTTTGCTGCGCAAAACCACCTCCCTCGTCAGAGGGAGGCCTTATCGTATATAAAAAACAGGAGAGGCGTATGCCGCTCCTGTTTTTAACTTAATTGAGATAGTATCTTGGGTTGTATGCCACGCCGTCGATGCGCAGCTCGAAATGCAGATGGGGTTCTTCCGCGTTGCCGCTTTGCCCCATGGCGCCGATCACGGCGCCTGCTTCCACACTGTCGCCGATGGAGACCGATGCTTCCGAAAGGTGCGCATAGCGGGTAAGGAAGCCCTCTTCGTGGGCGATCTCGATCATGAGACCGTAGCCGCCCCGCTCGATGACGCTCACCACCGTGCCCGGTGCACTTGCAAGCACCGCAGCGCCCACATCGCCGGTATAGTCAAGGCCAAGGTGCAGCACGCCCTCCCGCTGGCCGAAGTTGGAGCCGATGCGCTTTTTCTCTGTGGGGTGCAGGAAGATGATGCTTTCCGGCTTGCGGCCGCGGTCGCCTTCCTTTTTGCCGGGCTCCGCATCGTAATCCACCTTTTCCGTGCCGATGCGCACAAGGGCATCCACCGCTTCCCGGGCCACAAGGGTCACGGTCTCCGGCTTGCCCTGCTCCTTGCCGTTGAGGAAGCTGCGGGTGGTCACGGTATGGGTCTCCCCAACAACGCCGTAGCGGACGATGATCCGGGTGCCTTCAAGGAGTGTCTTATCCTCTTCGGTGACGCTTTCGTAGTCCTCATAGGTGATGACCTCATCCACCAGCGCCGCCCGGACGCGGAGGGGCGTATCCTCTCCCGTCAGGTAGGTGAAAAGGGCATCAAAGGTGGTATCGTAATCGGTGGTCACCGGGGCAGGTTCATAGCTGATCTCGTTTTCCGCTTCCGTGGTCAGCGTGCCGCTGCCGAGGATCTGCATCTCAAAGTATGCAAGGGCTTCCCGGATCAGGTTTTCCGCCGCTTCCCGGCTTGCCAGCACGCCGAGGATCTCCCCGTCGATCAAAATGGCGGTGCGGTCGTAGTGGGCACTGATATCCGTGCTCTGTGTTTCCTCCGGCGCGCTGCCGCCTTCGGAGGGAGCTTCCGGGGCTGTTTCGCCGGGCTGCTCCTGCTGTACGGGCGCGTTCATGGCTTCCACCACACGCCGGGGAAGGGGCTGCAGGCCCTTGGCAAAGGCCGCTGCCGTGCCGGCCGCAAGCATGATGAGCGCAAGGGCAAGGGAAACAAGCGCCGCGGCGCCAAGGGGCTTTTTCTCCCGCTTCGGCGGCAGCGTTTCGTTAAGCTCGTCAAATTCAAAGGTATCCTGTTCGGTCGGGTCTTTTTTCATAGGCGTTCCGTGTTATGCAAAAAGTTCGATCACCCTGCCGTTCAGATAGGCGAGGGGGCTGCTTGCTTCAAAGTCGAATATCAGGCGCACCGCCGTCAGGGAAAGGTGGTCCGCCTTTTCCTGTCGGTTGAAGCTGCGGTCGCCGTAGCGGTCATCCCCGAGAAGCGGGTGCCCAAGGTGCGCCATATGGGCGCGGATCTGGTGGGTCCTGCCGGTGAGAAGCTCCACTTCAAGGGTGCTTTTTCCCTTCGATGCGGTCAATACCCGGTAGCGGGTCAGTATCTCCTTCGCGCCGGGACGCGGTTCATCGAAGATCTTTACATGGGCGGCACCCGCATCCTTCAGAAGATAGGCTTGTCCTGTGGCTTCCTTCGGCTCCGGCACGCCGCGCACCGTGCAGCGGTAAAACTTGCGGATCCGCCGTTCCTTTATGGCGGCAAGAAGCGCCTCTTCCGCTGTTTCGTTTTTTGCAAACAGCAGGAGACCCGCCGTCTGCACATCAAGCCGGTGCACCGGGCGCACATCACCGTAAAGGGAGCGCAGCCTTTCTTCAAGGGAGTTTGCACCGTCCGCCGCCGCCACGCCGATGCTCCGGGGTTTGTTGACGGCAAGGATGTTCTCATCCTCAAACACAACGCTGATGTCGGCGGCGAGCCCTTCAAGGGCTTCATGAAAAGCCGCCCAGGCGCCGCCCTGGGGCAGGCTCACAAAGGTCATGGGTTCCTTTTTCGTTGGGTGAGGGAAGGTAAGGGAATACGCCCAAAGGGCGATCTGCTGCCCGGGCTTTGCATTTTTGTTGTAGCGCTGGTCGCCCCAGATGGGGGTGCGGTTGCCCGCCGTCTGCAGGCGGATCTGGTGGTGGCGGCCCGTAAACAGGTCGATATCAAGAAGGCTGAGGCCGTTTTTTTCCGCCGCTTTTCTGTAAAAAAGGGAAGCGGGCTTTGCACCGGGGTCGCGTTTGTCCGCAAGCCATGCGGTGCCCTTTTTCTCATCCCGGGCGATGAAGCCCGTCAGCTTCTCTTCCGCCTTCGGTGTGCCCTCCACAAGGGCGCAGTAGCGCTTTTTCACATCCCGGTGGCCGGAAAAGGCATCCTGCAGCCTGGAAGCTGCCTTGGATGTGCGGGCGAATACCATCACGCCGCCCACCGGGCGGTCCAGCCGGTGCACAAGGCCGAGATAGACCTCACCGGGCTTTTCGTATTTTTCCCGGATGTATTCCTTCAGGGTGGTCAAAAGATCCCTGTCGCCGGAAGAATCCGCCTGCACGGGGATGTTGACGGGCTTTTCCACCACAAGAAGGTGGTTGTCCTCGTATAAAACGTTGACCATATCAGTTTTCCCAGCGTCCGCTGGCGCCGCAGGGAAGCACAAGACCGCCCCGCTCAATGGGAAGGCCCACCTCGTCCGCAGCAATGCTGCCGCCCCGGCCCTTGAGCGCCACCTTGAGTACGCTGGTCAATACGCTGGGCGCAAGGCCGGTGGTGTAGGAATTGATCAGGAAGAATTTCACTTCCGGGGAAAGGATCTTCACACATTCTTCCACAAGGGGATAAAGATCGTTTTCGATCTTCCACATCTCGCCGGAAGGGCCCCTGCCGTAGCTCGGGGGGTCCATCAGAATGCCGTCATAGGTGCGGCCGCGCCGCTGCTCGCGAAGGACGAATTTCATTACATCATCCACGATGAAGCGGATGGGCTTATCCGCAAGGCCGCTTGCGGCGGCGTTGTCCTTCGCCCATGCCACCATGCCCTTCGCCGCATCCACATGCACCACCTCGGCGCCCGCCGCCGCAAGGGCGCAGGTGGCGCCGCCGGTGTAGGCAAAGAGGTTCAGCGCCCGGAAGGGGCGTTCCTTCGGGAAGTCCGCTTTTTTGACAACGGAGGCCATCCAGTCCCAGTTGACGGCCTGCTCCGGGAAAAGGCCCGTGTGCTTGAAGCCCGTCGGCCGGACGATAAAGGAAAGCTCCCGGTAGCGGATCTCCCAGCTTTCGGGCAGCTTTTTGGCATATTCCCAGTGCCCGCCGCCGCTGGAGGAGCGGATATAATGGGCATCCACATTGCGCCTGGGCGCTTCCATGGGCCAGACCGCCTGCGGGTCCGGACGAAGGAGCGTTACATTGCTCCAGCGTTCAAATTTGTTGCCGCCGCCCGCGTCGAGCACGGCGTAATCCTTCCATTGATCGGCAAGAAACATAAAGATCGTTCTCCTTTTATGGGGGTGGTAATCGGCTCAAATGCCCGGCATCATGCCGAGCAGGAAGTTGGAACGGTAGAAAAAGTGGGCGAAGAAGGAGCCGTTGACAAGGTCCGTCACGAAATCGAGCTTGCCCGCCAGGAACACAAGGCCGATGGGCAGCAGCATGAAGAAAAGGAACATGCCGAGAATACCGTGCACGATGCCGAGCCCGCCGCCGAGAATGCCGTCTCCGGCCCGAAGCTCCGGCAGCTTCCAGGCATAATCCACGCCGGAAAGGATAAAGCCGAGAATGAGCCTGATGATGGCGAACACCAGAAGAAACACGAGGATGTTGATGAACACGCACACGATGGTCTGGTTGAAATAATCGCCGATGGTGGAAACGCCATCCGCCGCAAAGGCTTCCCCGGCGATGTTTTCAAGGATGCGCTTGCCCATGGGGTAGGGCACATCCGCATTGGCTACAATGTCGTTGATCTCCGCGGTGGAAAGGGCGCTGACGGGCATGCGGGAAAGCTCCGCATCGCCGATGTATTCGCTGCCCTCGGTGTAATAGAGCATCATGTTGAAAAGGGCTTCGCTGCTCTTCACCGCCCGCGCCCCAAGGGGCACGCAAAGGATACCCACAAGCCAGGAAACGATAAATGCGCAGATGGAAAACAGCGTATTGAGGAACCCCTTGTAAACGCCGCCCAAAAGGAACAGCGCAAACACAAGGAGAATGGCGTAATCAAGAAGATTCAGCGTCAAAAGGAAACGCCTCCTTTCTGAAAAGGTGTGCGCAGAAGCCTCAGCGCAGGCGGAGGATGCGCATCTCCGGTCCCCGGCGAAGGAGAATGCAGCTGTCTGAAAGCTTGATAGCCTCGTCACAGGGGATCTCGAGGATCGTGGTGTCGGAAAGGCTGCCGGATGCGGAATAGGTATAGACCGTATCCCTTGCAACAGCCATGAACTTCCCGCCGATCACAAAGCAGGAATGGGTGCCTTCGGGCAGGGAAAGGACCCTGTCCACGGCAGCGGGCTCTTCGGCTTCCGCAGCGGAAACAAGGCGCACCGCGGCGGGAACGGGGGATTCTGCCGTCAGGGCGGAAACAGCGTTTCTTTCCCCGTAAAGGAACAGGGGATTGCTGCCGGCGGCGGTGAAATCAAGGACCGTATCGCCGTAGGTCAAAAGGGAATATGCCTTTGCGGTAAATTCCTTGTCATAGCGCTGCAAGTGATTGGTGCCCGCCACGAAGATGCTGTTCCCGGAGAAATATATGTTTTCCACCAGCTCGTTGCGCAGCGTGATGACGCCGCTCATGGCCGCGCCGTTTTCGCTGTAGGTATAGGTGGTGATGGTGGAAACGGGAACGGAGCTGCCGGAGGAAAGGGAAAGCACATACAGCATATCGTTTCCGCCGAGGCTGCCGAAGCCGCAGTCAAGAAGCATCGCATCCTGTTCCGGGATGGAATCGGTCAGCGCGCCGGAAGCATCGTAAACAAGGATGGCGGCTTCACCCGCCGCATCCTTCCGCAGCACCGCTGCGTGGTTTTTGCCGCAGGCCGCGGAAAGGATCTCGCCCCCCGCGTCGATCATATCCGCCGCGCCTACGATGTGGAATGCGGCGCCGCTGAAAAGCGCGGTCATGGAATCGGAGGAGACGAGGGTGATGTTTTCCCCGTTTAGGGTGAGGGAAGTATCATCTTCCGGGTGGGCAGGGTCGTGGAAGCAAAGGCTTCCATTTTTGATGTAATAGAAGCCCTTGCCGTTGTAAACATAGGGATCATCCGCAGTAAAGGGCAGCTCTGTCACCTCGCCGAAGGCGCTGCGGTTTTTCAGAAGCAGCACCACGCCCGCCACAATGGCGGCGATCAGGGCAAGGATGCCCACAAGCAGCAGCACCCGCAGCAAGGTATAGCTTTTGTTTTTTGCGACAAATTTACGTTTCTTTTTTCGCATAGGGGCAAACCTTTCTTATTCCGCCGCCGGGGCGAGTATGCGGAGCGCGCCGGGCAGGCTGCGGAAGGTAACGGGCGTGGTTTCGCCGAGCTCGCCGTCGAGGTTCAGACACAGGCCGGCAGGGGCGTTGGCGGTGACGCTTTTTGCCTTGAAGTACACGATGTGTTTGGAGTCAAGATGCTCCCCCTTGATATAGCGGGGCAGCAGCTTCAAAAAGGCGGGCCTGCCGATCCCCTTGAGGATGCAGATATCAAGAAGCCCATCGGAAAGATCCGCAAGGGGGGCTACCTTGATGCCGCCGGCGAACTGCCTGCCATTGCAGGCGGAAAACAGCAGCGCCGTGGTGCGGAAGGGCTCGCCGCCCTCCGGTTCCACCATCACATCGATGGGCTTTAAGTGAAGAAGGGATTGGAGGATGCCGAACAGGTAGGGCAGCATCCCCTTCATGCGTTTCTTGTATTTTTCCGTATAGCGCACCACATCCACATCAAAGCCGAAGCCCGCCACGTTGATGAACAGCGTTTCGCCCGCAAGGGCGGCATCCATGCTGCAGGGGGCGGCGGAAAGAAGGGTGGCTACCGCTTCCTCCGTTTCAAGGGGCAGGTGAAGGGACTGGGCAAGGTCGTTGCCGGTGCCGAAGGGCAGGATGCCCATCACCGCGCCGGTGTTCGCAAGAACGGAAGCCACTTCGTTCACGGTGCCGTCGCCGCCGACAGCCACGATACAGCCTTCGCTGGCTTCAAGGGCCGCCTTTGCCAACTCTTTCGCTTCCCCGGGCTTTTGTGTATACACAAAGCCGAAGTCGGCGTTCCGCTCCTTCAGCAGGGCGATGGCCTTTTCAAATTCTTCCCGGCCGCGGCCGCCGCCGGAAATGGGGTTCACGATGAAATAATACCGCTGCATATCAGATCTCCTCCGGTACGATCATGGGGATGGCGCCGGGCAGAATGCGGAAGGTAACGGGGGTGCTGCCGCCGAGCTCGCCGTCAAGGTTCAGGGTGGAAGGCTCTTCGCAGGTGACGGTGAATTCCGCGGTGCGGATATGCTCTACTGCCGGGTGATCCATATGTTTGCCCTTGATAAAGCGGGGCAGCAGGGAAACAAGGCGGGGAAGGGCCAGGTCGTTGATCACGATCACATCGAAAAGGCCGTCGTAAAGGTCCGCTGTGGGAAGGGCACGCATGCCGCCGCCGAAATACTGGCCGTTGCCCACGGAAACAAGCACGCCCGTGCGGCTTTCCGTTTTGCCGTCGTGGGTGAAGGTAAGCTTCATATGGCGAAGGCGGGAAAGGGTCGCCGCAATACCGAGCAGATAGGGGATCATGCCGCGGAACCTCCCCTTGAAGCGGGTGGTGTTTTGGAGTACATCCGCATCGAAGCCGAAGCCCGCCACGTTGAGGAAAAACCTGTCGTTGGCCATGCCGGCATCCATGGGGCGGGTATAGCCGGCGATAAGGGTATCTACCGCAGCGCCCACATCCATGGGGAAGGGGGCCACCCTTGCAAGATCGTTGCCGGTGCCAAAGGGCAGCACGCCCATCCGGATGCCCCTGCCGCAAACGGCGGAAGCCACTTCGTTCACGGTGCCGTCGCCGCCCACGGCGACGATGCAGCTCTCGCCCCTTTCCGCGGCTTCCTTTGCAAGGGTCACCGCATGGCCGGGCCACTCGCTGTAAACGGCTTCATAGGGAACGCCCTTTTCCTTCATCAGCTTTTCCGCTTCAAGGAAGGCGCTCTTTCCCCTGCCGCCGCCGGAAACGGGGTTTACGATAAAATACAGCTTTTCCATATGCCTCCCGGGCGTTTTTTGCAAAACGCCGAATAAACATGATCATCCACCTTCAATAATAATGCAAATCCGCGGAAAAGTACAGTAAAGGGTTGTAAATTTAGTGTAAAGGGCACGGCGGGGCGGGGGAAAGGCAAACAATGAGCGTCTGCGGCGTACTGTGGTGCCGCTTCCCGGCAGTTATGGGTGATGAGTGGATGTGGGTCTGCCGGGGGCAAACCTGTTTACCGCACCCCCACCGCCCCTTGCACAGGGGAGGCGTTTTATCGCTGCAGCAAAAGACTCCCTGCTTCAGGGAATTGGCATTTGCGAAGCAGACGACGGAGGGATCGTGACAGCAGCGGTACGGAACATGTTTCGGCAGGAAGACGCCAACCACGTTCCCTTTTCAAAACAATTCCCCCTTTTCCCGCGCTTTTCGGTTGAATGTGGGAGAAAAAAGCAGTATAATTAAATTGGATTTTTACGGAAATCACAGTAATCACAAAAGGAGATCATATCATGCAGTTTCAGAAGCTTCACGGTCTTGGAAACGATTTTGCCATCTTCGACAACCGGGACGGCGCCATCAAAGAAGAAACCAAAAATGCCCTTTCCCTTCGCCTCTGCCACAGGCGTACCGGCATCGGCGGCGACGGCGTGATCCTTGTGGAAAACTCCGAAAGCTGCGATATCTGCATGCGCATCTTCAACAGCGACGGCAGCGAAGCGGAAATGTGCGGCAACGGCGTCCGCTGCTTTGTGAAGTATGTTTACGATAACGGCATCGTCAAAAAGGAAAGCTTCAGCGTTGAGACCCTTGCGGGCCCCATGCTGGCTGACCTTACCGTGAAGGATGGCGTCTGCACCCATGTGCGCGTCAACATGGGCAAGCCCTTCTTCAACCGCAAGGATATCCCCGTTGTGGGAGAGGGTGAATGCCAGCTGCAGGAAATGACCGTGCTGGACCGTACCTTCACCTATTCCACCATCCTCCTCGGCGTGCCCCACACCGTGGTGTTCGTGGATGATGTGCTCGGCTTTGAATGGGAAAAGTACGGCGAGATCATCGAGCGCAATACCGACCTCTTCCCCCGCAAGACCAACGTCAACTTTGCCCAGGTGCTCGACAGCGAAAACGTGCTCGTGCGCACCTATGAGCGCGGCTGCGGTCCCACCCTTGCCTGCGGCACCGGTTCTTCTTCCGTGGCGGTCTGCTGTGCCCGCGCCGGCAAGACCGGCCGCAAGGTCAACATCCACCTGGAACTCGGCTGCCTCAACATCGAGTGGGCGGAAGACGACAACGTCTTTATGACCGGCCCCGCCGCCTTTGCCTACTGCGGCGATGTGGAGATCTGAAAATTTTTCCGATGCAAAACCGGGGGCGGGTTCATCCCGCCCCCTTTTACAAAAGCCACAAAAAAGGAGACTTACCATGACCCATTACAGCTTTATTCCCCGGGGCGTCTGCTCCAAGAAGATCGACCTTGATATCGACGCGGAAGGCCGCGTACACAATATCGAATTCCTCGGCGGCTGCAACGGCAACCTGAAATCCATCGCTTCCCTCTGCGAAGGCATGCAGGCGGAAGAGGTCGTCAAGCGCCTTACGGGCATCACCTGCGGCTTCAAGCCCACTTCCTGCGGCGATCAGTTCGCCCGGAACCTTGCCGCCGCTTTGAAGGAGGCATAACATGCATCCCCTGAGCGCGGATATCCTTCAAAACCGGCAGGTGCGCAAAACGAAAGGGCAGAAGGCGGAATTTGAAGCCTTTCTGCTCGAAGCGCTGCGCGGCGCCGGGTATGCGGATGCCCGGACGGAGGAGGTCAAAAGCCTTCTCAGGTGCCGCAACATCGTCGCCGGGGATCCGGACCGGGCAAAGGTCATCTATACCGCCCATTATGATACCTGCGCCGTGCTGCCCGTGCCCAATTTCATCACGCCCACAAAGCCGCTCATCTGGATGCTTTACCAGATCCTGCTTGTCCTTGGCATCTTCCTTGCGGCGAGTGCCTGCGGTACCCTTGTGTGGCTGCTGCCCCTTGAAGAGGATATCCTTTCGCTGCTTTCCACCATCGTCTATACGGCGGTGCTGTGGTTTGAGATCATCTGGCTCGTGGCGGGAAAACCCAACCGCCATACCGCCAACGACAATACCTCCGGCGTGATCACCCTGCTTGAGACCGCCCTTGCGCTGCCGGAAGAGCGCCGCGATGAAGTCTGCTTCGTCTGGTTTGACCACGAGGAAAGCGGCCTGTTCGGCTCCATGGGCTTTAAGGAAAAGCATAAGAAGGCGGCGAAGGAGACCCTTGCGGTCAACTTTGACTGCGTATCCGACGGCGACCACATGCTCTTTGTGCTGCCGAAGAAAATGAAGGATGATCCCCTTCGGGATATCCTTGGCGCCTGCTTCCCCGCAAGGGATGGGATCCAATCCGTTTTTACCCACACGGGCAAGGCGGTCTATCCCTCCGATCAGACCCAATTCAAGCGGGGCATCGGCGTGGCGGCGCTCAAGAAAAGCCGCTATCTCGGCCTGTATATGGACCGGATCCATACGGCGGAAGATACGGTCTTTACGGAAAAGAACATCGAATACCTTGTAGGCGGCGCCATCGCCCTTGTGGAACGGGTATAAAACAGGGCTCCTTCCGGGAAAACTTCCACTAAGTTTTTCAGGAAGGAGTTTTTTCTATGGAACAGCGTAAATCAAGCGGCAAACAGCCAAAGCGCGAACCCTCCGATTTCCGCGCGGCGGCGGAAACGCCCGGCATCCCTTCGGATGTGCTGGGCAGCTACACCGGCATCACCGAAGACGGCGAACGCCCCGTACAGGATGCGGACGACCTGTAGCCGCCGCAGAGCGGCGGCAGTGAAACAGCGGCGCTGCCGCTGTAAAATTTTTTGTTTCACAAAAAGTGAAATAATGGCTTTGCCATTGTGAAATTGCACCCTGCGGGCGCAGTTGAAGAAGGTTTGCCTTGCCGGGATACCCCTAAAGCGCGGCGGCGGTTCAGGCTGTTTGTCCGGAAAGGGACGATACCCTTCAAAAAGGCTGGATGCGGATCACGCGCTTTCCGAGCCGCTCCGCTGCTGCAGTATACTTTGCTGCGCCGCCCCACGGACGCTGAATACAGGTCAGCACAATATCCGCTTGCCGCAGCATAAAGCGGTTGCATCTGTCAATAGCAAAACGAGGGGGTACGTTTTCGAGTCCTTCCGGAAAGAGGGACGAAAGCCCCGGGACAATACAGGGGTTTCCCGAAAGTGAGGAAAGGATAACAGTGCAGTCGATCTGCGGGTATCGCCGTTTCAATATGGAAAGGCTCCGCTGCACGATCCTGTCAAAGCCGCCCGCATCGCCCACATAAAAGGCGGTGACACCATCCTGCAGGATCAGGTCTTCTATCGCCTGCATCACGACGGGAAAAGCGGAATCGCCGCAATCCCTGTGCCCGAAAAAAGTACAGCGTTTTTTCTCCATTATTCTCTCCTTTTAGGCTATGCATAGCCCGATAGTAGCATGCATAGCCTATCTTGTCCACAAAAATTGGGTACTCTATTAAAAAAGGAGAAAGGAGAGCGCCGTGGACACCGTAAACGCTGTGAAAAACCGCATACTGGCACTTTGCGATGCGCGCGGCATCAGTATCAACAGGCTTGCCTTTCTCTGTGCGCTTCCGCCTTCCAGCATCAAGAACATCCTTTACGGCAAAAGCCGCAACCCCAAGCTGATCACGATCAAAATGATCTGCGACGGCCTCGGCATCACCCTGGGCGAATTTTTCTCCACAGCGGAATTCGATGCGCTGGAACAGGAGATCAAATAACCTGTTTTTGTGCCCTGCATTTCCCGGCTCTCCTTTTGAAAAGGGGAGCCTTTTTTGTGCTGTGCCAATATCCTTGCGGGAATTTGCGCCCTTCCACATTGTATCCCCTTTCACAAAGTGCTATAATATACAGTTGAAAAATATGGGCTTTTTGCCCGATGAATACGGAGGCTTACATGGAAACGCTTGCTTGCAACGCCCGCACCTGGGCAGAGATCGATCTTGCGGCATTGCTCCACAATTACAACATCGCAAAACGCCATGGCAAAAAGGTCATGTGCGTCATCAAGGCGGATGCCTACGGCCACGGCGCCGTGCCCTGCGGCCTGTTCCTGGAAGCCCAAGGCGCGGATGCGTTTGCCGTTGCCTGCCTGCAGGAAGCGCTGACCCTCAGGGAGGGCGGCATCAAGGCGCCCATCCTCGTGCTTGGCCATACGGAAGCGGAATACGCTGCGCTCATCGCGAAAAACGACATCACCCAGACCCTTGTGGATGAATCCGCCGCGGCGGAATTTTCCGCCGCCGCCAAGGCCGCGGGTGTGACGGTGAAAGCCCACATCAAGCTTGATACCGGCATGTCCCGCGCGGGCCTTCTTGCCCAGGGCGCGGAAAACGGCATGGAAGCCGCCTATGCCGCGGAGCGCATCATCCATATGGAAAACATCTCTGTGACGGGTATGTATACCCATTTCTCCGTGGCGGATACGCCGGCGGAGGATGCTTACACCGCCTGGCAGCTTGAAAACTACATGCGCGTTTATGATTACCTTTGCGAAAAGGGCATCCGCCCCGAGACCTGCCACACCAGCAACAGCGCCTGCATCCTTGCCCACCCGGAGACCGTGATCGATATGGTGCGCGAAGGCATCATGCTCTACGGCCTCTATCCCGACAGCGTGCCCCAGGAAGGCGAACTCAGGCCCGTCATGACCCTCAAGACCCGGGTATCCCAGGTGCGTGACCTGCCCGAGGGCACCACCGTCAGCTACGGCCGCACCTTCAGGGGCGAAAAGCCCTTCCGCACCGCCGTCATGCTCGCCGGCTATGCGGATGGCTACAACCGCCGTATGTCGAACAACACCACCGTCACCATCCGCGGCAAGCGCTATCCGCAGGTGGGCCGCATCTGCATGGATATGTCTATGGCGGATATCACCGGCGCGGATGATATTAAGCGCGGCGACGAAGTCACCCTTGTTGGCGGCGATTCCATCACCTGGGAAGAAGCGGCAGAGAAGGTGGGCACCATCAACTATGAGCTCACCTGCCTTGTTACCGCTCGCTCGAAGCGCGTCTACATCAACGGCGGCAAATAAACGACCGCATCAATCGCGGAAAGGAGGAGCACTATGCCTGTCTGGGGATTTGCCGCCATGGGGGCAGCGCTTTTCCTTGTGCTTTTTTCCGGCGCGTGCTTTTTTGTGAAGGTGGTGCTCCGCCCGCCGCGGGAAGCTGCGGCGGAAGCGCTTGCCAGGGAGGCTGAGCGCGGCGCCATCGATCCCGGCGAGTTTGATGCGGCGCTCCTTCATTGCTTCAGCCGCAAAAGCTTTGACGGCCATTCCCTTCGCTGCCTCTGGCTCAGGGCGGAAGGGGAGACGAAGCGGGCTGTGGTGCTTGCCCACGGCTTTGGCAGCCGCCTTGAGCATATGCTCAAATACGCCAGGCTTTACCGGAAGTTCGGTTTCGATGTGCTGCTTTATGACCACCGCAATTCCGGGGAGAGCGAAGGCGGCATGACCACCATGGGGCATCTTGAAAAGCGGGATCTTGCCGATATGGTGCGCTTTGCCCGGGAAGATAAGGGGGAAGGCTGCACCGTGGGCGTGCATGGGGAATCCATGGGCGCGGTGACCGCCCTTCTTTGTGCCGCGATGGGCGGCGGGCCGGATTTTGTCGGGGCGGATTGTCCCTTTGCTTCCTTCCGGCGGCAGGCGGCGCAGGGCATCCGCAGCTTTTATGTGCCGGCATGGCTCGTGCTGCCCCTCGGAAGGCTTGTTCTCAGGCTGCGTGCCGGGTTTACCCTTCGCGATGTTTCGCCTATCGCGGCGCTCGAAGGGGCGCAAGGGCTTCCCGATATCCCCATCCTGTTCGTACACGGCACGGGAGATGCCTTGATCCCCTTTACGGAAACGCAGCGGCTTTACGAGGCGAAGCGGGGCAAAAAGGCGCTTTTTCTTGCGGAAGGCGCAGGCCACGGCAGAAGCATCGTCATTGACAGGGCGGGCTATGAAGCGGCGCTTTTCGCGTTTCTTGCGGAAAACGGAATGGCGGAAAACGACTGACAGCTTTTGATCCTATCGCGTTATCATACAAACCGAAAATTATAAGGAGGAAACCATGAAGAAGTTTTTTATCAGCGCTGACATCGAAGGCACCTGCGGCATCGCCCATTGGGATGAAGCCAACCGTACCAAGTCCGATTATGCATACTTTGTGGATCAGATGACCCGTGAAGTGGCGGCGGCAGCCCAGGGCGCCGTGGATGCGGGCATGGAAGACGTGCTCGTGAAGGACGGCCACGGCAGCGCCCGCAACATCAACCCCCGCATGCTGCCCCGGGAGACCCGCATGTACCGCGGCTGGGCATGCCATCCTTTCTCCATGATGTTCGGCATCGACGGCACCTTTGACGGCTGTGCCTTCACCGGCTATCACAGCGCCGCCAGCATGAACTGCAATCCCCTTTCCCATACCATGAACGGCGGCAACAACTTTGTGAAGATCAACGGCGAAGTGGCGAGCGAGCTGATGATCAACTGCCTGACCGCCGCATACTGCGGCGTGCCGGTTTACTTCGTGGCGGGCGACAAGGGCCTTTGCGAATGGATCCAGTCCGTGAACCCCAACATTTCCGTGGTCGCCACCAATGAGGGCGTGGGCAACGGCACCTTTGCCATGCATCCCGATGTGGCCATCGAAACCATCCGCGAGACCATGAAGAACGCCATCGCCACCCACACCAAGGAAGAGTGCATGTTCCCCATGCCGGAGCGCTTTACCGTGGAGATCAACTTCAAGGAAGTGCACCGTGCCCGCGTGGGCGGCTTCTATCCCGGCGCCGTGCAGGCGGACAGCCGTACCGTCCGCTACGAGTGCGACGACTGGTTCGATGTGCTCCGCTTCTTCAGCTTCGTGCTGTAAGAAAAAACACGGAAAAACGGAAGCCGAACGGCTTCCGTTTTCACTTTGGCGCGAAAACGCCAAAACAGCCGCATCGCCATATTGGCGGTGCGGCTGTTTGCTGTCTTTTTCACGGCTCTTCCCGGTCGCTGCGGTCGGTAAACCGGGTGTACTGGTTCTGCCAGGTCAAATACACCGTATCCGTGGGGCCGTTGCGGTGCTTCGCCACGATGATCTCCGCGGTGTTGTCGTGCTCTTGCTCGCTGCCGGGCTCCGCATAGACCGCCGGGCGGTAAAGCAGGATGATGATATCCGCATCCTGCTCGATGGCGCCGGATTCGCGCAGGTCCGCCATGATGGGGCGGTGCCCGTTGGATGTGCGGCTTTCCGGGCCGCGGGAAAGCTGGGAGAGAAGGATGATGGGCACGTTGAGCTCGCGGGCGAGGATCTTGAGGGAGCGGGTCACATCGCTGATCTCCGTTGCCCGGTTGTCCGAATTGCCGGAGGTCTTCATCAGCTGCAGATAGTCGATCACCACAAGGTCAAGCCCCGCTTTGGATTTGAGCCTGCGGCAGCGGGACCTGAGCTCCGAAACGCTGATGCCCGCCGTGTCGTCGATGTAGATGTTGGCTGCCACAAGGTCGGAAAGGGTGTTGGCAAGAAGGGTCAGCTCTTCCTGGGTGGTGTTGCCGGTGTTCACCTTCTGCATGTCAACGCCCGCGTTGGCGCAGAGGATACGCCTTGCAAGCTGTTCCCTTGACATTTCAAGGCTGAAGATGCAAACATTGGCTTTGCCCTTTAAAGCCGCATTCTGGGCGATGTTGAGGGCAAAGGCGGTCTTGCCCATGGAGGGACGGCCCGCCACGATGATAAGATCGCTCTTCTGCAGACCGCTCGTCAGCCTGTCAAGATCGGTAAAGCCGGTGGTCAGGCCGGAAAGCCTGCCCTTGAGATCCATCAGCTCGCCGATGCGGAAATAGGATTCCATGGCGGTTTCGCGGATGTGGACAAGGGTGTCCTCGTTTTTTTTCATGGAGATGTTGAAGATACGCCTTTCCGCATCATCCAGCATATCGCCCACGGGCCTTTCGCCGCCCTGGGCATCCTTCACGATCTCCGTGCCCGCCCGGATCAGCTGGCGCATCACGGAGCGATCTTCCACGATGCGGATATACTGTGCCACGTTGGCGGCGCTGGGCACAAACAGGGAAAGCTCCGTGATATAGGTGATGCCGCCCACGGCCTCCAGCCTGCCGCTTTGTTCAAGGGCATTTGTCAGCGTCACGCTGTCCACAGCATCGCCCCGGTTGTAAAGGGATAGCATGGCGGAAAAGATGTCCTGATGGGCGGGAAGGTAGAAATCCTCCGGCTTGAGGGCCTCGCAGATCAGCTCCGCGGCGGTATCGGAAATAAGCATGCCGCCAAGCACGCTTTTTTCCGCTTCAAGGCTGTGGGGCAATACCCGGGCTTCGCGTTGTTCCATGGGGCGGTTCCTTTCGGCAATGGAAAAAATGGTTTATTTTGCTGCAAGCACTTCCACGTTGAATTTGGCGTCGGTATTCTCGTACATATGGGCGGTGACCTTCACGATGCCGAGGGCCTTGATGGGCTCATCCAGGCGGATCTTTTTCTTATCCACCTCGATATCATGCTGGGCTTTGAGGGCCTCTGCGATCTCCGCCGTGCCGATGGAACCGAAGAGCTTGCCGTTTTCGCCGGCCTTGGCGTACACCTTTACGGTAATGCCGCTCATATCATCGGCAAGTTCCTTCGCGCGCTTGCGCTGCATTTCCACGCGGTGCTTGTCGGCGCTCTTCTTAACGATGGCGGCGTTGATGTTGTTGGCATCCGCGGGGACGGCGAGCCCCTTGGGGATCAGGAAATTACGGGCATAGCCGTCGTTCACGTTGGCAATATCGCCCGCTTTGCCGGTGCCTTTTACGTCTTTCTGCAAAATGACTTTCATGGTTTTATTCAACCTCCTTCAGGTAAGTTTGTATGCTTTCGGTAAGGGTCTTGACGGCTTCATCCATGGTGGTATCGTGAAGCTGCGCGCCCGCAACGGTCAGATGCCCGCCGCCGCCGATGCGCTCAAGGATGATCTGCACATTGATATCCCCAAGGCTTCTGCCGCTGATCATGATCTCCGTGCCCGCATCCGCAAGAACGAAGGATGCTTCGATGCCGCGGATGGAAAGAAGGGCATCCGCCGCCTGTGCGGCGATAAGGGAAGCGTTCTGCATATCCGCCGGGCAGGTGGAAATGGCGATGCCGTGCTCCATGACAAGGGCGGTCTCCACCACGCGGGTGCGGTCGCGGAAGGTCTGCATATCGTCCTGGTACATCAGCTTTACCAGGTTGTTGTCCGCGCCGCCTTTTCGCAGGTAGCCCGCCGCTTCAAAGGTGCGGGCGCCGGTGTTGAAGGCGAAGCGCTTCGTATCCATGGTGATGCCCGCCAAAAGGGCGCTGCATTCAAAGGAAGTGGGGCGAAGCTGCTCGGAGAAATACTGGAGCACTTCCGTCACCATTTCGCAGGCGCTGGAGGCACCGGCTTCAAGGTAGGTAAGGGTGGGGTTCTGCAGCGAATCGACGGCGCGGCGGTGGTGGTCGATCACAACGGTTTTTCCCGCCCGCTCGTAAAGGTCAATGTCCATTACGGATGTGGCGCGCTGGGTATCCACAACGATCAGCACGCTGCCGGGGCGCATCATCTGCGCTGCCTGTTCCGGCGTGCGGATGGCATCATAATAAAGCTTGTTCTGCCGCATGGCTTCGATGGCGCCGTCGATGGTGGTGTTCACCTCGTCAAGCACAAGGTAGCTCTTGCAGCCCACATCCATGGCGCAGCGCATAAGGCCGAGGGCGGCGCCCACGCAGTCCATATCCGGATACCGGTGGCCCATGATGAACACCTGGTCCGTGTTCTGCATCAGCTGGCGGAGCGCCTTGGCGAAAAGTCTTGCTTTGACGCGGGATTGCTTGGTGGTGGCGACCTGCCGCTTGCCGCCGTAGAAGGCATACTGGGTACCCCGCTTGACAACAGCCTGGTCGCCGCCGCGGCCGAGCGCCAGCTCAAGGGCCTGTGTGGCGCTGTCATCGGAAGCGGCGATGCGGTTTTCAACGCCCACGGCGATGGAAAGGGTCACCTGCTGTTCCGTGCCGGTATCGATGCTTCTTACCGTATCGAGCAGGGAGAAACGCTGCTTTTCAAGCTCCTGAATGTATTTTGCTTCAAATACCACGAAGAAACGGGCGTTTTCATAGCGGCAGTATGCGCCTTCGATGGAAGATACGAATTGGCTGACGATGCGTTCCACGTCCGCAAGCACCGCGTTGCGGCGGAACTGCTTGTCCGCGTTGAGCTCATCATAGTTGTCCACATAGATGAGCGCCACGGTGGGCATCTGCTCCTCATACAGGCGGGAATAATGGAGCGCTTCTGTGCGGTCGATCCAATACTGGAACACCAACTTTCTTGCCTTGGCATGCTCCCGCTGCACGGGGGTGCTCATCAAAAGATAGCTTTTGCCGTTGTATTCAAAGGGATAGGCCTGCTTGGGCAGGCGGGTCTCCATTTCGGGAATGAACTTTTTGATATCCCGGCCGCCGTAAATATCCCGGAAGGCCTCGTTGGACCAGAGGATATGCCCCGCCTCGTCAAACAGCAGCGCCGGAATGCTGATGCTGTTCATGATCTGGGCGGAGGCGGATTTGTTTTCAAGGAAGATATCATCCATCACCGCGGCGGTTTCCCGGCGCATTTTGCCGAGGGAAGCAAGGGCCGCAATAAACAGGCCGAGCATGATAAGGGCAAGCACCGCGCCAAGATAGAAGGGGCTTACCGCGGCTGCCAGAATGCCGGCGGCGGCAAGGGCGAAAAGGGCAAGAAGGATAATCGGGATCTGCGGTTTTCGGTTCATAAGCTTCGCTCCCACTGAAAAAAGTCAGGAAAAGAATGCCGGAAAATGCGGGTGTTCGCGTTATTTGGTATCGCCGCCGTCGCCGGGCAGCCGTACCCGCCTGCGGATGCGCGCAAGCCTGTCGATAAAGCCGATGACAAGCAGGAACGCAAGGCTGTAGGGGATGAGCAGCACGATGCAGACATAGGTCAGGATGCGCCGCACATTGCCGCCGCTGCCAGGGATCTTCGAAAGGAACTCAAGGAAGCAAAGGCCCATCAGCACCACGGGCAGAAGCACCACGCATTCCGCGGCGATGAACACCGCGCTCGCGTTGCTCAGCTTGAAAAGATAGGTCACAAGCGCC
The DNA here is from genome assembly GCA_015056105.1 of Clostridiales bacterium. Lineage (GTDB taxonomy): Bacteria > Bacillota > Clostridia > Christensenellales > CAG-138 > UBA1685. Next base: position 40,396 of record SVGX01000009.1, read on the forward strand.
GTGCCGAGGGCAAGGAAGGAGATGACCGTATACTGCCTGGACAGCTGCCATCTGTGGAAGGGTGCCATGGGGCGAAGGTCCATGCTGCGCTTTGTGAGCATCCTTGCGATGAGCACATCGAGAAGGCCAAAGCCCATGCTGAGGATGGCGATGGAGCCCACCGTCATTTCGGGCGCCATCAGGCTCAGGGAACGGGTCATGTCCACCATCAGCGCCACATCCTCTTCAAGGATAAGCCCCGATTCAAGAAGGGGCGCGGCCTGCGCGGCGAGCATATCCGCCATGGAAAGGAAAAACTGTTCCATCACAAGGAAAGGGCTTTCCCCCGCAAGGATGCCGGGCAGGCAGATCAGGCAGTAATAGCCCGCTGCCAAAGCGAGAGTCGATCCGATGACAGCGCTGCGGTAGGGCTTTCTGGAAGAAAGGCACCGGCCGATGATGAAGGCGGCGGGCAGAAATACCACAAGAACGCTCACGCCGTCCGCCGCGCCGAGCAGGACGAATGTCAGTATGGCCGCTGTGCCCGTGCCGACCGCAAAGCAGATGCCGCCCCACGCCGCCAGCACAAAGGCGAGCAGCGCCGGCATCAGCAGCAGAAGCAGGGGCATGTATGCGCCCGCAAAGCCGCAAAGGCCAATGAGAATGCTGAATGCCACCTGTTTGACGGGCGGCTTATTTGTTGGATTCAACGCTTGGAAACTCCTGTAAGGTATAGATATGATTATTCTATACCATGGGCGGGGTTCTTTGCAAGGATAACAGAACAGAGAATAGTGGACGGTTGACAGTGGACAGTTGGGTGGGCGGCAGCTGCAGAAAACTCCCTCCGCCTTCGTCTGCGGCGAATCCAACAAATA
>SVGX01000010.1 GCA_015056105.1 Clostridiales bacterium
ATATGCTCCCGCACGATGAGATAGATACCTATCGCAAAGCAGACCGCGCAGACCGCATAAAGGGCAATGCGCGCAAATTTGTTATTGGAAGAGGAAGGTTTCTTTTCCATCAAAAAACTCCTGAGGTGATATCGTGCCTTCAATATAACAAAAACGGCATGGAGCGTCAAGTTCGTGGCGCCCCGTGCCAAAATAGTTCACAAATGTGCGGGTGCGCTTTGTGCTTGCGGCAGGGGAAACACATCCTGTATAATGACCGAAACGGGCGGTGCAACCGCCGGTTGACAAAAGGAAGCCCGCGGTTGGTGGCAGAAATAAGCGCTCAAGGGCTATACTTTTGTCTGCAAAGGAGTTGATGCAGATGACCATCGGAAGCCGTATCGCAGAGCTGCGTAAACAGAAAGGGCTTTCCCAGGAAGCCCTCGGTGAAGCGCTTCATGTGACGCGCCAATCCATTTCCAAGTGGGAGAGCGACAGCGCCCTTCCCGAAATAGAAAAACTCGTTTCCATGAGCCATATTTTCGGCGTATCGGTGGGAGCGCTTCTCGGCGTTGAGGAAAATCCCGCTGCGGAGGGAACACAGCCATCTGCAGCGAAGGATGAACTGACCCCGGCACAGCTCAAAATGGTGGAGGAGATCGTTTCCCGCTACACGGAGGCGCTTCGGGAGGAAAACGAGCGCCGCCGGGAGGAGGAACGCTTCCGCGCAAGCAGCGCCGCGAAAAAGGAGCAGGAGGCGAGCGAGGTGCAAGCCGAAGCGCAGGCGAAAAGCAGACGCCGGAAGGAGATCGGCATCGTTGCCGCTGCCGGTGCCCTCGGCGTGGTGGTCAGCCTGTTTTCCCACCGCCTTGATGACCTTGACAGCAGTTACCGTGGTGTACAGAACACCCTCGTAAACATGCAAAGCTCCGTAAACAGGGAGATCAACAGCCTTGCAAACCGGGTGGAGAGCATCCTCGCGGAGCAGAACGCGCTGACGGCGGATTACGGCTGTGAGATCAACGCGGTGGATGTGAAGAAGGGTACCGTCACCTTCACCCTTTATGCGGTGCCAAAGGTATACAAAGAGGGCATGAAGGTGGAATTCGTGGCGGAATACGGGAAAAGCTCTGCTTCCGCACCGGCGGGGGAAGGGGAGAACGCCCGCTTTTCCGGGGAGCTGACCTGCCCCCTTGAAAAGGACACAGGCCCTATCCTTTTGAGCGCTGCTTTCTACATTGACGGCGAGCGTAAGACCCAGCCCATAGAAACCTATGACGCCCTTTATGAAGCTACGCTGCCCATTATGGATGTGCATAGCCTCAACCTGATGTGGAAAGCCGCCGAGCCCGGAAAGCCCTTCTCCCTCAGCGGCTGTCAGGCGCTGGTGAGGGGTGCGGGATATTCGGTGAAGGAGCTTCCGTATGTTGGCGGCGCACCCCGGGCGGAGGAGGTGCGCGTCGGTATCTTTCTCAACCGAAAAATTGCCGCATGGGCAATGCCTTATTCCGGCGAACCGGTTGTAGTGGGGAACACGAGCGGAAACGCAACCGCTGCCGTGCCGGAAATGATGGAGGGCGATATGCTCTTCGCCTTCGGGGATGAGGAGATCACCCTGCAGTTTGGGGATGAGCTGACCGTTGCCGCTGTCATCATCGATCAATACGGGCGGGAATTCCTTGTGGCGGATCATTCGCTGACCCTGCTTGAAGATGCAAACGAGCTTGTCTGGGGCGCAAGCACGGATGCGGTTTTGGATCCGGCGGGGTATGAATACTGAAAACAACAGAAAGCGGAATCGCATGCTTCCGCTTTCTGTTTGTTATTCCGTTTCGTTTTCCTCCTCGCCGCCGTTCTTTTTGAGGCTTGCGAGAAGGGATCTCATTTTGACAACATCCGCCTTTTCTGCCCGTTCCGCATAGCGTGCGGCAAGGTAGATCTTACGCATTTCGCCGGAGATGTGCTGGTTCGGATAGTAATGCTGTGCTTCATGTTCCACATCCTTTGATGTGGTGGAGGGCTCAAGATACAGGCCCTGCCGCTCGCACAGCTTCAGGAATTTGCGGTAGATCGCACGCACTTTCTGTACGGGGCTGCCCCGGGGCGGTTCCTTCGGGCGGGAAATGTCGCCCTCAAGCTGCAGGCGTGTTTCACTGCCGGGCACCTTTGCCTCTTCGGGGTGGCGGCGCACAAGCCAGCGGAAGAAGAAAAACAGCACCGTCAGAATAAGCAGCGTGGCGAAAACGATCCACCAGACCGGGTTGGTCTCCGCAGCCGTCTGCATTTCCTCCAGACCGAGGATCTCTTCCGCCGATTGGAACACAAGGTCCAGCACCTCGCCGTCGCCTTCCGGCTGCGGTTTTCGGATGCGGGAAAGGAGCCAGCCGAGGCCTGCTACGATGCCGCCCATCAGGCAGAGGAGCAGCATCAAAACGGGGGCGATCACAAACTTGTATACCGTGCCGATGACAGCTTCACAGCCCTGTCGGAAGGCTTCCGTGCTCATCAGAAATGCGCCGACGGCAAGAATCGCCACGCCGATGCCGTTGATAAGCAGGAAGCGGAGCTCCCGGTAAACGCTCTCGTCATGCCGGAGCGCTCGCATCAGCAGCACGGAGGAGACGAGCATCATAAGCCCATAGGGGAGGGAGCAGAGAAGCAGCTCTTCCTTTGCGCCAAGCAGCACCGCCAGCAAGGCGAAAGGCAGGTACGCCGAAAGAAAACCTTTGAACAGCGAAACGTGCCTGTTCCAGGAAAGGGCGCTGTCGCCGGTCCACGCAAGGTAAAGAAGATACAGAGTGGGCGGTGTAAGCAGGATCCTGTCCGGAATGAAAAGCCCCGGCAGGAAAAAACAGACCGCAAGGGGGATAAGGAGAACAAGGCGGAATCCACGCTTTTTCGGCAGGCAGGAAAGAGCATAGGCGGCGCTTTGCAGGATCAGCACGCCCATCAGCTTTTCGCCGCCGCCGGAAATGGCAGCGATGGCACCGCCAAAGGCGTAGTATGCGCCAAGATCCGCGATCATGCGGAGGAAATACAGCATTACCATACACCCACCTCTTCTGCGGAGATGACAAGGAGCCTGCCGCCGCTGCGCTCCCGGAGCCGCGCGATCTCCTTCCGGTAGCGCTTCGGCCTTTCCGGGGTGATGAGGATATAGCCGTTGGTGCTGTCCCCGGTGGGGCGCAGCGCCTCGCGAATAAGTCCGCCAAGGCTGCTGGAAGCGTCATGGGTGGCTCTGCCGAGCCCCTCGAGGATGCCGTAAAAATGTCGCTCGCCGAGGCCTTCCCGGGTGTCGGTCAGCCCCCGGCGGGAGCCGGAAATGATGGCATTGGTGCGGAAGGCGTATTTGATCTTCCTTGCTTCCAGCGCTTCGCATACCGTTCTTGTGATGCTGTAGCAGCGCTCGATCAGCTCGGCGCTTTCCTCGCTGCGGGTATCCGCATTAAGCAGGACGGATACAGTGGGTTCCATGGTGTGATCGTAATTTTTGACCATCAGGCTGCCGCTCCTTGCGGTCTGTGTCCAGGCGATGGATTTCATGGGTTCCCGCCCGGTGTATTCCCGAAAACCGAGGGTCAGCACCGGATCCTCAAACAGAAACCGGCGCACGCTGACATCCCCAAGAAATCCGCCCAGCACTTCGCTGATGCGCTGCTGCGGCGCTCTGCGGGGCATGACGACCACCTCGCTGAAACGCTCTGTGGTGCGCACCGTTTCGTTCAGGCCGAGGAAATCGCCTGCGGAGACCGTCAGCGGCAGCAGGTAATAGCGGCCGCGTTTGGGAATGGAAACGCTGATACGGTGCACAAGCGCCTGTCGCGGCCGAAGCCATGCGGAAAAGGTCACGGTCCGCCTTTTGGAGGAATCCGTCAATACGGTGCCGTCCGTCAGGTGAAGCTGCATATCCTCGCCGATGCGCTCCCTGACCCTCAGAAAGGGAAGGATGCGGCGGCTTTTGTTGGTAAGGGAGATCACGATATCGAAGGATGCATCCGGCTCGACAAGCGCGGCGTCGATAAAATGTGTTTCCTCCAGGTGGTCAAGGCTTTTGCCGGATAAAAGCCGCTGCAGCACCAGTGCGAGGATCGCCGCGAAAATGGCGAAATACAGGATCATACGGTCTCAAGGGGCACCTGAATGCCGTCGATGAGCTTGCGGAGATATTCTTCCACGCTCGAAGCGCTGCCGCCAGCGCTGATCCTGTGGAGAAGCACATGGGGCGCAACGTATTTTACATCTTCCGGAATCACGTAATCGCGGCCGTTGAAGGCTGCGGTCACCTGTGCGGCCTTATAAAGCGCCATGGCACCGCGGGTGGAAACGCCCATGGCGAATTTCGCTTCAAAGCGGGTAGCTTCCACGATGTCCATCATATAGCCGAGCACCGCATCGGATACCTTCACATCGCTGTAGGCGGTGCGTACATAGTTGGTCTCCTCTTCGGTGACCACCTGTTCAAGGGCTTCGATAATGCTGACCGTGGAAACGCGGGATATGACCCGCAGTTCCTGTTCCCGCTTCATGTAGCCGAGGGAAAGGCGCATGAAGAAACGGTCGGTCTGCGCATCGGGCAGGGGGAAGGTGCCGTAGGATTCAAGGGGGTTCTGGGTTGCCATGACCATGAAGGGCTCGGAGAGCTTCGTAGTCACGCCGTCCACGGTGATCTGCCGCTCCTCCATGGCCTCAAGAAGGCTTGACTGGGTGCGGGGCGTGGCGCGGTTGATCTCATCCGCAAGGATGATATTGGAAAAAAGCGGGCCGGGCCGGAACTCAAATTCGCCCGATTTCTGGTTATAGAAGTTGATGCCCGTCAGGTCGGAAGGAAGCAGGTCCGGCGTGAACTGGATGCGGCGGAAATTGCCACCGATGGTTTTAGAAAACGCCCGGAGCAGCATTGTTTTGCCCGTGCCGGGGATATCCTCAAGCAGCACGTGGCCGGAGCAGACAAAACAGGTGAGCACAAGGGAGATCGCATCCTCCTTGCCGACGATGACGCGGGAGCAGTTTTCGACTACCTTGCTGCGGTATGCGGTAAAACGGGAAACATCCATTTTTATGCAGTCCTTTCAAATACGTTCGCATATGGTTCAAAAATATATATCTATGATTATAAAACTTCAGCAGAGGGGATGCAATCCGCAAATCCCTCCGAAAGGGCAGAAAAAATCCCGCCTTTTTCAAGGCGGGATAATGAAGTGCTATTTTTGCTCCGCTGCTTTTGCCACCGGCTTTTTCATTTCAAAGAAGGAGGCAAGCACCGTTCCCGCAAGGATCAGCGTGCAGCCGAGAAGGGCGATGGGCATCATGCGCTCTTTGAGCATAAAGAAAGCTGCAATGGCGGTGAAAAGGGGCTCCGTGCACCAGGTAAGCGCAGCGAAAGCGGGGGAAACGTGGGAAAGGGCAATATTCTGAAACAGGTATGCAAGGAATGTGCAGCCAATGGCAAGGTAAAGCACAAGACCCCAGCCCGGAAGGCCGATGGCGGAGAATACCGGCGCGCCCTCCATAATAAAGGCCAGCACAAGGCAGCAGACGAAGCACACGATGCACTGGATGATGCAAAGCACGATGGCGTCCACACCTTTGAGGTATTTGCCGCTCAGCGTGAGCATGAAGGCGGTGGAGCAGGAGGAGAGGATCGCGAGCAGCTCCCCCTTGCCGAAGGCGGAAAAGCTGCCGCCGCCCACAAGGTACATGCCCAGCACTACCACGATGACAGGGATGATCTGCCTGGGGTCGAATTTTTCCTTAAGAAGAGGCACGGAAAGGAAGGGTGCGATGATCACCGCAAGGGCCATGAAAAAGCCGGAGTTGGTGGCGGTGGTGTAGACAAGGGAAAGGAAGCCGAAAATAAAAGCGGAAGCGGTGGTAAGGGAGACAAGCACGCAATGGGGGACGTCCTTTTTCTTCACGTTGCGGAAAAAACGCTTGCCGCAGAAAACGAGAAACAGCACCGCGCTTAGGGCATAGCGCAGCGTCAGACACCACATGGGGGTAATGGAATCAAAGCCGATTTTGGAAAGGGCATTGGCTACGCCCCAGATCAGACATTCAAGAACGAGAAGCGAGCCGTAAAACAGCGGGGAACGGGGTGCGTTTTTTTTCATGGGGAACCTCATTTCTTTGCGTACCTAACTATAATATCACAAAGAAATGCTGCCGAAAAGTATTTGTTGCGGCGGAAAAAATGATATAATTTGATACAATATATCGGGGGAGGATTTTTGCATGAAAGAGCACCGCAGCGACAGCGCATTCATGGCCCTTGCCCTTGCGGAAGCGGAGCATGCGGCGGCGGCTGGGGAAGTGCCTGTGGGTGCCGTGCTTGTTTACTGCGGCACCGTCATCGCCTGCACCCGCAACCGGGTAGAAGAGTGGGGCGATCCTACTGCCCATGCGGAGATGCTTGCGATCCGGGAGGGTGCGAAAAAGCTCGGCGCAAGGCGGCTTTCGGATTGTATTCTTTATGTGACGCTGGAACCCTGTGCCATGTGCAGCGGCGCCATCGTGAATGCAAGGCTCAAAAAAGTGGTGTTTGGTGCCTTTGAACCGCGAACGGGCTGCTGCGGCAGCGTGTTCGATCTTCTCGATCATGCTTTTCTTTCCTCCGTGCCCGCGGTGGGCGGCGTGATGGAGGAAGAATGCGGCGCTCTGCTTGCGTCGTTCTTTTCCGACAAACGCTGAAAACAGAACGATCTTCCAAAATAGGCGATACCGGCCGGGGATATCCGCAGCCGGTATCTTTTTGCAGGAAGGTTTTTTATCGGAACGGGTATAGGGGGAGAAAACCGTTCCGAAGGGGGCTTTCACCCCAAAGGAGAAAAAATCAATGTCTGGTGTCTTTATTTGCTGTCATTGTTGATGAATAATGGTTTGGCCGGTCCCGGCCGGGAATATGGTTTTGGACATCCTCCTTTCCCTGACAAAAGCACCTCTATTGTAAAGCCGCTTTTGCGGCGGCGCTTCCGTTTCGTTGAATATAGAATAACAGGCAAATGTGGCGTGGATAGGAACGAAGGTTGAAGGTTTTGTATCCGTTCTTTGAATAAAATGGAAACAGCGGCGATGATCAACAAAAAAGCTGCTCCCGGAGGAGCAGCTTTTTGATGTTTTGCGTTTATTCGCCCTTGATGACCTTGAGTGCGGCGGCAGCCACGTTTTCGGCGGTGAAGCCGAAGATGCGGAACAGCTCGCCCGCGGGGGCGGAAGCGCCGAAGCGGTTCATGGTGACAGTGGCACCGTCAAGGCCCACATAGCGTTCCCAACCGAACCCGCTGCCGGCTTCCACCGCAACACGCTTGCGCATGGCCTTGGGAAGAACGCTCTCTTTGTATTCCGCGCTCTGCTCTTCGAAAAGATCCACGCAGGGCATGGAGACGAGGCGGGCGGTGTAGCCCTGCACGGCAAGGATATCCGCAGCCTTCATGATGAGCTCGACCTCGGATCCGGAAGCCATCAGGATCACATCCGGTTCGCCCTTCGGATCGCGGAGGACATAGGCGCCCTTCTTTGCACCCTCGCCTGTCTCGGCGATCTGGGGCAGGTTCTGGCGGGAAAGTGCCATGACGGAGGGAGCCTTCTTCGTGAGGGCGGTCAGGTAAGCGTAAGCGGTCTCCTTCTGATCAGCCGGGCGGAACACATAAGTGTTAGGGGTGGCACGGAGGGCCGCAAGGTGCTCGATAGGCTGATGGGTGGGGCCATCCTCACCGACACCGATGGAATCGTGGGTCATCACATACATGACGGGGAGTCCCATGAGGGCGCTCAGACGCAGCGCGGGCTTTACATAATCGGAGAATACGAAGAAGGTGGCGCAGTAAGCACGAAGGCCGCCGTAAAGTGCAATACCGTTGGAAATACAGGCCATGGCCAGCTCGCGCACGCCAAAGTGGATATTGGCGCCCTCGCGAAGATCCGGCGCGAAGAAGCCGCGGCCCTTCATTTCGGTCTTGTTGGAGGGGGCAAGGTCCGCGCTGCCGCCGAAAAGGTTGGGCAGGTAGTTCGCCAGCTTGTTGAGCACATCGCCGCCGGTGGCGCGGGTAGCTTTGGCGCCTTCCGCCGCGAAGAGGCTTTCATCCTCAAGCAGGGCTTCGGGCAGCACATCGCTGTGCCATGCCTGCCACTCGGCATAAAGCTCCGGATATGCCTTGGCGTATTCCGCCATCATGGCATCATAAGCTTCATTTGCCTTGGCGCCGCGAAGCGCGATGGTCTCATAATGGGCATAGATCTCTGCGGGGACCTCAAAGGGTGCATATTCCCAGCCGAGGTTTGCCTTCATGGCAGTGATGTTTTCCTCGCCGAGGGGTTCGCCGTGGGCGCTCGCCTTGCCTTCCTTGGCGGTGCCGTGGGCGATGTTGGTTTTCACGATGATGAGGGAGGGCTTTTCCTTTTCAAATTTGGCGGCTTCGATGGCAACGCCGACGGCATTGAAGTCCTCGCCGTTGTCCACGTTGATGATCTGCCAGCCGTAGGCCGCATAGCGGGCGGCTACGTTTTCCGCAAAGGAGGTGGCGGTGTCGCCTTCAATGGTGATGCGGTTGCTGTCGTAAAGGGCGATGAGCTTACCGAGCTTCTGGGTGCCCGCAAGGCTGGCGGCCTCCGCGGTGGCGCCTTCCATCATGCAGCCGTCGCCCATCATGACGAAGGTGTAGTTGTCAACGACGGGATAACCTTCTTTGTTGAACCTGGCGGCCATGTGCGCTTCTGCCATCGCCATGCCCACAGCCATGGCAAAGCCCTGGCCGAGAGGACCGGTGGTGGCTTCCACGCCCACCGTGTGGCCGTATTCCGGGTGGCCGGGGGTAAGGCTGCCCACCTGGCGGAAGTTTTTAAGATCTTCCACCGTCAGACCGTAGCCGTAAAGGTGCAGCAGCGCATATTCGAGCATGGAGGCATGGCCCGCGCTGAGCACGAAACGGTCGCGGCCCGCCCAGGAGGGGTTCTTCGGGTTATGCTTCATCTGTTTCCAAAGCGCATACGCCATGGGGGCAGCGCCGATGGGCATACCGGGGTGGCCGCTCTTGGCCTTTTGGATGGCGTCCGCAGCCAGAACGCGGATTGCAGAGATCGCTTGCTGTTCGATGTTTTGCATGATATCCTCCGTGTTTGATATAGCTGGTAATCATAAAATTGCCTTTTTAAGCCTGTATCATGTATTATAACATAAAACAGTGCGGGGAGTGAGATTATTTTGGAAACTTATGTTTTTGCTTTTGAAACGCCGCTTTCGGTTTTGACGGCTGTGGAAACGGACGGGATGCTCACGGCGCTGCGCTTTGGGGGCAGCGTGAGACAGACGGAAGCGCCCACCCCCCTTCTTGCGGAAACGAAGCGGCAGCTGCTCCAATATTTTGCCGGGGAAAGACGAATGTTTTCCCTTCCCCTTGCGCCAGAAGGCACAGCTTTCCAAAAAACGGTATGGGAAGCCCTTTGCGGCATCCGCTACGGCGAAACGGCAAGCTACGGGGAGATCGCTTGCCGTATCGGCAATGAAAAGGCTGCCCGTGCCGTAGGCATGGCAAACAACCGTAATCCCATCCCCATCATCATCCCCTGTCATAGGGTCATCGGAAAGGACGGGACCCTCACCGGCTATGCGGGCGGGCTTCCCGTAAAGGAAAAGCTGCTTGCCCTTGAAAAAAGCGGCGGAAAAATGTGAGATTTTCGGGGCTTTTTGCCTGTTCTCTTGCGAAACGGGAGCTTTTAGGGTAGAATATAAAATGGTATCATACCAATATTATGAAATAAAAAATCCATCAATAAAAAGGAGGATGCACAACCATGCCGGGAATTATTATGACCGAATTGGGCAAGATCAGCATTCCGGAAGATATCGTCGCAACGATCGCAGGGTATGCCGCATCTGAAAACTACGGTATCGTGGGGATGAGCGCCAAAACCACCGGTGACCAGCTCTGGCAGCTTGTGGGCGGCGATAACCATAAGCGCGGCGTAAAGGTCACCGTTCTTGAAGACGGTGAAAGCGTGGATATCGATCTTTACGTTACCGTTGTTTACGGTACTTCCCTTGCGGCCGTGGCCCGCAACGCCATCGAAAACGTCCGTTACCGCGTAAGTGAAATGACGGGGATCAGGGTAGTGAACGTGAACATCCACGTTGAGGCCATCCGCGCATAACAAACAGGAAGGAACGCCGCATGCGATCTTTCCTGCGGCAGGAAGGAATTTTACAACATGAACAATACCATTGGCGGCGCGCTGCTCAGGGAAATGTTCCTGACCGGCGCGGCGCTGCTCGACAAAAACAAGGCGCTGATCGATTCGCTCAACGTCTTCCCGGTGCCGGACGGCGACACGGGCACCAATATGCATATGACCATGCAGGGTGCAGTGAAGGAGATCCGCGAAGTCAAAAGCGAAAACGTGGCGGATGTGGCTGCTGCGGCGTCCCTCGGCTCCCTTAAGGGCGCAAGGGGTAACAGCGGCGTCATCCTTTCCCAGATCCTGCGCGGTTTTTCCCGGGCCCTTGCGGGTGCGGAGGAAATGGATGCCGCGCTTCTTGCGCAGGCGCTTAAGACCGGCACCGAAGCCGCTTACAAGGCGGTCATGAAGCCCAAAGAGGGAACCATGCTCACCGTTTCCCGCATGATCGGCGAGGCGGTGGAAAAGGCGGCCGAAGAGGGCGCGAATGTTTATAAGCTCATTGATCTTATCATCGAAAGCGGCGAAGCGGCTCTTCGCATCACCCCGGATCTTCTTCCCGTTCTGAAGGAAGCGGGCGTTGTGGACAGCGGCGGCAAGGGCCTTGTCACCATCTTCCGCGGCTTCAAGATGGCCATCGACGGGGAAGAGATCGAAGACTATGTGGATGATTACGCCGCCGGCGCTTCCGTTGAGGATAACGCCAGCTTCGAAGATCTTGAGGATATCAAGTTCGGCTATTGTACGGAATTTTTCATCATTCATCTGGACGAATCCTTTACCGAAGCGGATCTTGACAGGCTTCGCGACAAGCTCATGAAGATCGGCGACAGCGTTGTCATCGCTCACGATGCGGATTTCGTAAAGGTACATGTCCATTCGAACTGCCCCGGCAAGATCCTGCAGCTGGCACTGCGCCTCGGCGAAGTGGACCGCATCAAGATCGAAAACATGCGTGAACAGAACCGGGAGATCCTTGAAACCCTCAAGAAGAACGAAAAGGAAAGCGCCATGGTGGCGGTCAGCTCCGGCGACGGCATCGAAGAGGTGTTCACCTCTCTCGGCGTGGCGGCAAGCGTGCAGGGCGGCCAGACCATGAACCCCAGCATCGAGACCATCGGCCATGCCATTAAAAAGGCAAACGCCCGCAACGTCTTTGTGCTGCCCAACAATTCCAACATCATCCTTGCGGCACAGCAGGCTGCGGAGCTTTCCGACCGCAATGTCATCGTCATTCCCACCAAGGCCATGGTGCAGGGCGTGGCGGCGGCCATCGCCTTTGATCCCGATGCGGCACCCGAAGATAACGAGGCGGCCATGAAGGAAGCTTTCGCCAATGTGGTTTCCGGTTCCGTCACCTATGCGGTGCGCGATACCCACGTAAACGGCAACGATATCCATGAAGGCAATATTATCGGCCTGATGAACGGTGCCATTGAAGAGGTGGGCGAAAGCGTGGAAACGGTTTCCCTCGCCCTTGTTGACCGCATGGTTGCGGAAAAGAGCGAAGATGCCATCATCACCGTGTTCTATGGCAGCGATGTTGCGGAAGAGACCGCAAACGCCTTTGCGGAGGCCGTCAGCGAAAAGTATCCCGATGCGGAATGCATGGTACAGCGCGGCGGTCAGCCCCTTTACTACTACTATATCTCCGTAGAATGAGGCTTACGGATCACATTACGAATCTAAAAGGAATAGGCCCGCGCCGAGCCGAAGCGTTCGGCAAGCTGGGCCTAATTTCTTTGCGCGATCTTATTTATCATGCGCCCCGCAGCTATCGGGATTTTTCTTCGGTGCAGGATGTGGAATCAGCCCCCCACGGCACGGTAGGCGCATTTCATGTGGTGATCCTTTCGGAAGCAAAGCTTGCCCGCATCCACAGGAATATGCAGATCACAACGGTGCGGACCACTGCGTTCGGTGCGGATCCTGCAGATAAAAAGGCACAGTTTACCCTGGTTTGGTACAACCAGCCCTACCGGGGCCGCAGCCTTTCCCCGGGGCAGGAATTCTATGCCTGCGGCAGGCTTGACAGGAGCCGGGGCACGAAGCTTGTGAATCCCTCCCTCAGCGCGGAACTGCCGGGCATCGAGCCGGTGTATCCGCTCATTGCCGGGCTTTCGCAAAAAGTGGTGCGCGATGCGGTGACGGCCGCCATCAAAGCGGTGGGGGATGCGGTGGAAGAAACGCTTCCCGCTGTGATCCGCCGAAACTATCAACTGATGCCCCTTCCCGCTGCTCTCAAAGAGCTGCATCAGCCAACGGACATGCGGTCTCTTGCAAGGGCAAAGGACCGCCTTGCCTTTGAGGATATGCTGCTGTATTCGCTGGTGGTCAAGCTGCTTCGGGAGAAACGGCTTTCTTCCTCCGGCAAGTCAATGCGGATGGAAGGCGTGCTTGACAGGTTTCTTACAAAACTGCCTTTTGCGCCGACAGGTGCACAGCGGCGGGCTATGGAAGAAATTTCCCGGGAAATTTCTTCCGGTGTCCGCATGAATCGTCTTTTACAGGGCGATGTGGGCAGCGGCAAGACTGCCGTCGCGTTGTTTTTGATGTTTGCCGCAGCGGAAAACGGCGGGCAAAGCGTGCTGATGGCCCCCACGGAGATCCTCGCCCGGCAGCATTATGCGGCGGTGGAAAAACTGTTTCCCGGAAAAACGGTGCTGCTTACGGGCGGCATGAAAAAGAAAGAGCATGACGCGGCACTTGCAGCGCTCAGAAACGGTGAAGCCGTTGCGGCGGTGGGAACCCATGCGCTCCTTTCTGAAGGCGTGGAGTTCCATGATCTTGCCGCTGTCATTGCGGATGAACAGCATCGCTTCGGCGTCAGGCAGCGGGCAGCCATCGGCGCGAAGGGTGAAACTGCCCATATGCTCATCATGAGCGCAACGCCCATTCCCCGCACCCTTTCGCTGATCCTTTATGGCGATCTTGAGGTATCGGTGCTCAATGAGCTGCCGCCGGGCAGAAAACCGGTCATGACCCGCTATGTGCCGAAGGCGAAGCGGGAAGCCATGTACGGCTTTGTGCAGCGGCAGATCGACAGCGGCAGGCAGGCTTATGTGGTCTGCCCCCTTGTGGAACAGTCGGAAGCCCTTGACGGTGTGCAGAGCGCAAACGATCTTTTCAAAGAGCTTTCGGAGAAACTCGATGCAAATGTGGCCCTTCTTCACGGCCGCATGCCCGCAGCCAAAAAGGATGAAACGGCGGAAGCTTTCCGCCGGGGCGAGATCGATGTGCTTGTTTCCACCACCGTGATCGAGGTGGGGGTGGATGTGAAGAACGCTTCCGTGATGGTCATTGAAAACGCGGACAGGTTCGGCCTTGCACAGCTTCACCAGCTTCGCGGGCGCGTGGGCCGCGGCAGCGAGGAAGCGTACTGCTTCCTTCTTTCCGAATCCGATGCGGAAACGGCAAAGGAACGGCTGTCCACCTTGACGGAGACAAACGACGGTTTTGTTATCGCGGAAAAGGATCTTGCCATGCGCGGCCCGGGCGAATTCCTCGGCGACAGGCAGCACGGCGTGGTGGAATTGACCGCCGCCCGCCTTGCGGGCAGCATGGAACTTCTTGCCGATGCCCGCAGTGCGGCGGAAATGCTGCTTGCGGAAAGGCCGGCGGAAGGGGTGCCCCTTATCGAAAAAGCGCAGCGGCTTCTTTCGGCGCAGGGCGGCATCGCGCCGAATTAAAAAGTTTTTTATTCAAATATAATAAATGATGCAAAAACGCATGCCTGACCGCATGCGTTTTTTGTGTGATTTTTGTATGTCTTTTCATGAATTCCTATGGATTCCCACTTATAAAGCGGCGGTATCGTGCGCAAGTTAAAGGCACATCATCAAGGAGGTGAAAAACACATGGCAAGGAACAACGTTCTCGTTCCCGAATCCAAGCAGGCGATGGACGCGTTCAAGATGGAAGTTGCGAACTCCCTGAACGTGAACCTGAAGCAGGGTTACAACGGCGACCTGACTTCCCGCGAAGCCGGCTCTGTCGGCGGCGAAATGGTCAAGCGTATGATCGCTTACGCCGAAAACAACCTGCAGAAATAAAACGGGGATATCCCCATTCTAAATCGGAGGTAACTGACAATGATGAACAACAACGGTATGAACACCAACCAGAACGGCAACGGTTCTAACGGCAACAACAGCTCCAGCAACAACAACAGCGGCAGCAAGGCCAACAAGAAGAACATGCAGTCCTTCAAGACCGAAGTCGCCAATTCCATGAACGTGAACCTGAAAAAGGGCTACAACGGTGATCTCACTTCCCGTGAGGCCGGCAGCGTGGGCGGCGAGATGGTCAAGCGTATGATCGCCTATGCCCAGGATAACATGAACAACAACGGCAGCGCGAAGTAAAACACGCAAAACAACACGAAGCCGGGGATCTCCCCCGGCTTCGCTCCCGTTAAGAAGGCGGTGTCAATGAAGGATACGGATAAGCGGCTTGAAATATTGCTGAACGCCCTTGAAGAAAGCGGCATCAGAAAACTGGCGGATGCGCTCAATGACAGGAAACGCTTCTTTTTGAGAAGCTTTGTTTCCGGCATATTCCGCGGTTTGGGGGCAGCCATCGGTTTCAGCGTGCTGGGGGCGCTGGCGCTTCTGCTGCTGCAGCGGCTCTTCGGGGTGGCTATGCGGTGATGTTATTGATAGGAATGTTTCTGCTGCTTCATCCATATCCGCATCACGAGGCGGTGGGGCAGCAGCTTTGTACCAAACACCTGCGCTTTGACCCGGAAATCGTGGATGGAAACATCCTTTTTGCTGTGGTAAAGATCACGGATACCGGTTTTGACTACCTCGGCTGCAGTGAACATAATATTGAAATAGGTAACGGCGCTGCTGCCTTCTTTCATGGCATGATCGAAAAATTCCGTTTTCACCCAACCCGGGCACATGGCCATCACCCGGATGCCCCGGGGAGAAAGCTCCACATTCAGCGCCCGGGAATAGCTCAGCACGAAAGCTTTTGTGGCGCCGTAAACATTGATGTAGGGTACCGGCTGAAAGGAAGAAAGGGAGTCGAGCTCAAGTATTTTTGCACCCCGCTGCATGTAGGGGAGTGTCAGTTCCGTCATGGCTACAAGGGCCTTGCAGTTGAGGTCGATCATGCCGAGGGAATCCTGCAGCGCCACTTCTTCGTAATTGCCGAAACGGCCGAAACCGCTGGCATTCACAAGTACCCGCACATCGGGTGTTGCTTCCGCGAGGGCAGAGGCATAGGCATCCCATCCTTCCCGGGAAGAAAGATCGAGCGGCATCACCCGAAGGGGTGTTTTCACAAGGGAAATCAGCTCCTCCAGCCGTTCCTTTCTTCGGGCGATGACCCATATCTCATCAAACTTTTCCTTTTTTTCCAGCTGCAGCACAAATTCACGGCCCATGCCGGAACTTGCGCCGGTAATGACGGCGATCTTCATTGAAAAAACTCCTTTATCTTATTCTTTCTTTCCGCTATTATCCTATAAATCATCTCCGTTTGCAATTTTTTCATAAAAGTTCACCGCAGGCGCTGCCTGTGTGCTTGATGTGCCGCATTTGCCGGCGTAGAATAAAAGAAAAAGCAGCAAACAAGGAGAATATACCATGTCCCGGACGGATGATATCCTCTTTTTATCCGAAAGCACGGACCCGGAAAAGCGGGAACTCGGCATACGGCAGGCGCAGAATTATCTTGAGATGGTACAGCTTTACAATGCTGCCATCCGGGAGGTCTCCACAAAGTTGGAGATCCTCGACGCGGAATTCAGCGTGCGCCATGACCACAACCCCATCCATCATATTGACAGCCGCCTTAAAACCGTGCCGAGCATTTTTGAAAAGCTGCGCCGGAAGGGATATCCCGCTACCATCCAAAGTGCCCGGGAAAATCTTCATGATATCGCCGGCGTCAGAGTTATCTGCAGCTATGTGGATGATATCTACCGCATTGCAGAGCTTCTTTGTGCGCAGGATGATGTGCGCCTGATCCGCCGTACGGATTATATCAAAAAACCGAAGGAAAACGGCTACCGCAGCCTGCACCTTGTGATCGGCATCCCCGTGTTCCTTTCAAGGGGCAGCGTATCCGTGCCGGTGGAAGTGCAGATCCGCACCATCGCCATGGACTTCTGGGCAAGCCTTGAACACCAGATCCGCTATAAATCCGATGCGGAAACGAAAAACGATGTATCGCTCCGGGCGGAGCTCAAAGCCTGTGCGGAGGAAAGCGCCGCGCTTGATGCGCGGATGCAGGCGATCTACCGCCGCCTTGAGAAGAACCGGAACGCGGCAAAGGAAAAAGCAGGAGAATTGTAAAAGAACACAAGAAACGCAAAAAGCCTTGCGGAAAATGATTTCCGCAAGGCTTTCTTTTTTAAAATACGGCATGTGAAAAAAACAAAAAATATGTTCATAAGCAAAACAACATATAATCGTTAGAAAATAAACAAAGATGCCTGCGCGAACGGGTAAAACCACCGTATTTTTTTAAAATACGGAAAAAGGAATGAAATAATGGTATCATACATATACAAATATCCAAGATTCGCAAAAAACAGTTGATTTTCTCCAATAAATACTATATATTTATCTGAGTCGTGAAAAATGAAATGACATTGATGCATTTTTTTGGTAAGCATATTAATATGAGGCAGGGGGAGACGGATTTTGATCATCCGACATGATGAAAACATCTGGGAAAGCTGGTCTTTCGAGAAGAAAAGCGATTTGATCCACGATTATGTCACGCGTTATGGCGACAGAAATGCCCGCAGGCTGGATTACGGTACGGGTGAATTCTATACTTCCGTTGAAATGCACATCCTGGAAAAGATATATCTTCATCCCGGGATCACCGTTACGGAGCTTGCAAAGCTTTCAAGCCGTACAAAGGGTGCCATTTCACAGATTGTGAAGAAACTGTGCGAAAAAGAGCTTGTAACAAAAACTTCCCAGGGCAATAACGAGAAAAAACAGTCTCTTTGGGTTACTGCGAAAGGTAAGAAGCTGAACAAACTGCACATGCAGTACGATGCGGAGCATGCTGCGGAGTTTTTCAGCAAGGTATCGGAATACTATACGAGCGAGCAGATGGATGCGTTTTTTAAAATCATGGAAACCTGCTTCCTGCTTCTTGATCCCAACGAGGATTATCCCTGGACGCGAGGTTGAAAACCTGTTATCACATTTACTATAAAGAGCCCTTTTCAAAGGGGCTTTTTTATATTATAGACAGAAAGAATATTTTGATATAAATGACCGGTCATAACAGGAAGAATGCAAAAAAAGGATTGGATAACGCCTGCCTGTTTGATAAACTGATAATTGAAACAGAATGCCGCAGAGCGGCAAAACATAACAGAAACAAGAAGATAAGGACATGATCCGTGTTGATGCAATGGGCGATGTCTGCCCCATCCCGGTGGTAAAGGCGAAAAAGGCCATCAAAGAACTCGGCGGCAGCGGCGAGGTGGAAGTGCTGGTGGATAACCCCATCGCGGTGGAAAATCTCACCAAGCTCGCCAAGAACCTTGGCTGCACCGCAGCGGCGGAAAAGAAGGGCGAAGCGGAATATTCCGTGAAGATCGCCGTGGGTGAAGGGGCTGCGGAGCCCACTGACGGCGGCGAAAGCTGCTATATGCCTGCTGGAAAAAGCGTATCGTGGTGGCGATGGCTTCCGGGAAGATGGGAGAGGGCAACGATGAACTCGGCACGGTGCTCGCAAAGGGATTTGTTTTTGCTTTGACCCAGCAGGAAACGCTGCCCGAGGCGGTGCTGTTCTACAACGGCGGTGCGACTCTTACCACCGAGGACTCTCCTGCCCTTGAGGATATCCGCACCCTCGAAGCGCAGGGCGTGGAGATCCTGACCTGCGGCACCTGTCTCAATTATTACGGCCTGAGTGACAAGCTTGCGGTGGGCGGCGTAACGAATATGTATGTGATCGTTGAAAAGCTCACCGGTGCGGATCTTGTCATCCGTCCGTAACGGTATGCGGCAAAAAACTGCCCTTGTGATCGCGTTTGCCTCCACTGCCCACGCCATGCGGGAGGAGGCATTCTGTGCTGCCAACGGACTTCCCGGAAGGCTTATCCCCGTTCCCCGGGAGATCACCGCGGGCTGCGGCCTTGCCTTCAGGACATCGCCCGAAGAGGAAACGCGTTTCAAACACGTCTTTGCGGCGGAAGGGATCGAATACGAGGGCATGCATACCGTGGAACTTTGGGGCTGAAGATACAGAGGAAAGAGAAGCATGATCTATCTTGACAATGCGGCGACTACCCTCAAAAAACCGCCGGAAGTTGCGGCGGCTGTGGTAAATGCCATGCGGACGATGGGCAATGCGGAGCGGGGCATCAAGATCAGTTTTGCCGCGCCGGATGCCTTCGGTCATGTTTCACCATCGGCTGTTGCCGCACACATCCGCCCTGATACCCGCGCCATCATCTGCACCCACGCATCGAACCTGACGGGCGAGATCATCGACATCGAAGCCGTCGGCCGCATTGCGAAGGAGAAAAGCATCCTTTTTGTTGTGGATGCTTCCCAGACCGCGGGTGCTGTACCCATCGATATGGAGAGGATGCACATCGGCATCCTCTGTTTTACCGGCCACAAGGGCCTCATGGGGCCTCAGGGCACGGGCGGTCTCTGCATCGCCGAAGGGGTGGAGATCCGCCCCTTCAAGACCGGCGGCAGCGGCATCCATTCCTTCAGCAAAACCCAGCCCGAAGCCTACCCGACACGCCTTGAAGCGGGCACGCTCAACGGTCACGGCATCGCGGGGCTCGGTGCGGCGGTGGATTTTATCCTGCAGATGGGGGTGGAAAGCATCGCCGTCCGTGAGACTGCGCTTATGCGGCGGTTTTACGAAGGCGTTGCGGCTATTGAAGGCGTAAAGGTCTACGGCGATTTTTCCGGCCGGCAGCGTGCGGCTATCGTAGCCCTCAATATCGGCGATATGGACAGCGCGAAAGCAGCGGATGTGCTGAGCGAAGCCTACGGCATCGCCACGCGTCCGGGTGCACACTGCGCGCCGCGGATGCATGAAGCCCTCGGCACGGCAATGCAGGGCGCGGTGCGCTTCAGCTTTTCCTATTATAGTACGGAGGAAGAGGTGGATGCCGCCATAAACGCGGTAAAGGAGCTTGCGGAAGGCTGAAAGACAGCTTTTTCTTCAAAATGATCGGCCCGGAGTGCGGTTTTTCCGCATTTCCGGCCTTTTTTACGCTTTTTATCGCTTTGAAAGGCAATTGTGGGCATGGTATAATAAAGAAAACTGAAAAGCCTGAACGGCAATTATTCATTATGTCATCAAATCAGAAACATCATACGGAAAAACGGAAGCAGAATGCGGCAACGGCAGGCATGCTGCTTGTTGGTGTGCTCGCAGGCGCAGCCTGCGGCATTTTGATCGCGCGGCATATGGACTCTGCAGTGGCTTCCGGCGGTGGGGTCGGCGACTTTGCGGTGCTGTTTTTGTCGTTGTATGTTTCCTTGTATCTTCATATTATCATTCACGAAGGCGGGCACCTTGTGTGCGGCCTTTTGAGCGGCTACCGCTTTTCTTCCTTCCGTATCGGCAGCCTGATGCTGACAAAGGAGGAGGGGCGTTTTCGCTTAAGGCGCCTTTCCCTTGCAGGGACGGGAGGACAGTGCCTGATGGTACCTCCCGAGCCCGTGAATGGAAAGATCCCTGTTATGCTTTATAATTTCGGCGGCGCCATCATGAATACGCTCTTTGCATTCATGGCGCTGGGCCTGTATTTTTCGCTGGGTGATGGCCGCCCCATTGCCGCTGCCTGCTTGATCTTTGCGTTGATCGGTCTTTTCCTTGCGGCGATGAACGGGATCCCCATGCGGGCAGGCCTTGTGGACAATGACGGCAAAAATGCGCTTTCACTTTCAAAAAGCCCGGAAGCCATGCGCGCCTTTTATCTGCAGCTCCGGATCGGCGAAAAAACAGCCGCCCATGTGCGGCTGAAGGATATGCCGGAAGAATGGTTTGCTCTGCCAGATGAAAGGGATATGAATAACGCCCTTGTGGCGACTATGGCGATATTTGCGGCAAACAGGCTGATGGATGAGCACCGCTTTGACGAGGCGGATGCTTTGATGAAAAAGCTGACGGAAGGAAAAAACGCCGTGCTTGGTCTGCACCGCGGCCTTCTTGTGTGTGACCGCATTTTCTGCGAGCTGATCCGCGATAACCGCAGCGAGACGATCGAAGGGCTGCTCACAAAGGAGCAGAAAAAATTGATGCGCAGCATGAAAGACTATCCTTCTGTTCTGCGTACGGAATACGCGCTGGCGAAGTCAGGCGGGAAGGGCGACGGCCGGGCAGAAACTATCCGAAAGCGGTTTGAAAAGACCGCAAAGCGGTATCCCTATCAAGGGGAGATCGAAAGTGAGAGGGAATTGATGCGCCTTATCGGATAGGCCGGCTTTCGCGCGGTTTATGAGGGAATTAAGAATTGAGGAATTTTGTCGAAAAGATCATAAAAAAGCGATTCGATTTGCCATTACCGGCATGCAGTTTAACTGGTTTTTTGAAACACGGTGGATGATACGCCTTTACGGCCGGTATTTCTGGTATCAGGAGCTGTCAAAGGCGACGGAGATCCATTCTGCCTATTACGGCGGAGAGCTGGCAGGCGTGCTGCTTGCAAAGATGGAAGGGGAAATACCTAAATACCGCACCCGCGGCATGGCGCTTTATATGCGCCTTTACAAGCTGTTCTGCCGCATGGTCAGAGGCGGAGACGATCTTTATGAGGAAGCCAACGGCGAAATGCTGACGGCCTATACGCGGCATACCATGCCCGATGGGGAAATACTGTTCCTCGCGGCGGATCCTTCCGTAGCGCAGCGGGGCATCGGCAGCCTGCTCCTTCGGGAATTTGAGAAGGGGAAGCAGGGAAAGACCGTGTTTCTCTATACGGATAACGGCTGCAGCTATCGGTTTTATGAACACAGGGGCTTTTCCCGCATCGATGAGCGGGATGTTATGATCGACATCGGCGAAGAGCCGCGGCTCCTGCGTTGTTTTCTTTATGCAAAGACCATTGAATGATTCTGATTTGAAAAACAAAAACACCATCCTGTTGGATGGTGTTTTTGCTCTCAGCCCGGCAGGGTCGTCCTTTGGCTCACATCGGCATGCTTGCTTGCGCTTTGCGCCGCGCAATTCGCCTGTTCGCCAAAGCCGGCCGCTAAAAACGCTGCACTGCAGCGTTTTTTCCTCACATACGTTCGGACGCGGCTTCGACTCCCTCTATCGAAAATGCAACAAAAAACGCCTTCCGTTGGAAGGCGTTTTTTTGTTGGCACCCGGTAGGGGAGTCGAACCCCTGTTCCCGCCGTGAGAGGGCGGTGTCCTAGGCCACTAGACGAACCGAGCTCAAATCTCACGCGATTTATTATATCGTATTTGCGAGAAATGTCAAGCCTTTGTTTTTGAAAAATCGGCAGGAAATACAAATTCCTGCTTGCGTGTTTTATTCCACATCATATTTACGGCAGGAAAGGGGTGGCTTCCGCTCCGGCGAAAGCATCGGCACAAAGGAATCACAGGAATAATTGGGACTGAAAAAGGGATCGCCCACGGAAAGAATCGGGCGAAGGGTGTCGTAACAGCGGGTGCGGGTATCCTTGCCGGCGGCTGCGATATCCGGCAGCGACCCGTGCAGGATGAGCGCCGCAAAGGGCGTATATACCGATGCAAGGCCCTTCCTTGCAAGGCGCAGACAAAGATCCGCATCCGCACCCGCTTCGCGGAAGGTCTCATCAAAACCGTGGATGCTTTCAAAGACTTCCGTTTTGATCATCATGCATGCGCCGCTCAGAAGGGTCGTTTGCCGTACGGAATTGATGAAAAGATTTTTGCGCGCTTCGGCGGTATCATCGGGCTCGTTTTGATAGGGGGTTCCCGTCCAGCCGCAAAGCCCCGCTGCAGCACCTGCGGAGATGATGCGCCTGTTTGGCGCGATGAGCTTACCGCCCACGGCACCGACACCCGGCAGCTGCAGAAGTTCCCGCATCGCCCTGAGCCAATCCGGCGTCAGCACCTGTGTGCTGCGGTCCAGAAACAGCAGCGCTTCGCTGTTTGCCTTTTCGGCTGCCATGTTCGCAAGGGAAGCGAAGCTTTTTTCTTTGCAGCGGATGATCTTTGCCGCTTTGTTTGCTTCAAGGATGTCGTAGTAGCGCAGCGTGCGCTTATCCCGGCTGTCCGCATCGGCGATGAAAAGGGCATACCGCTCAAAGGCTTCGTATTCTTCAATGCTTTCAAGGAGCCTTCTGAGCGAATCCGCGTGATCCCGGTTGGGAATGATGATGGCGGTCTTTTCCTTTTCCGGAAGCGAGGGGCGGATGCGGAAGCTTCCCCCATAAATACCGGTGGAAGCGCTTCCCGAAATGCCGCTTTTGCGCATATGCGTTTCAAGTGCCCTGATGCCCGCCTGTGAGGGAATGGGAAGCGGGCGCTTTTTTCGTGTACAGAGGATATAGGGCAGATGCACGATCTTTTTCGCGTAGCGGGAAATGCGAAGCCCATAATCAAACTCAGCGGCGGGAATGCTCATGTTTTCCGCTTCCTGCATGCCGCCCGCCTTGGCGTAAAGGGATTTTCCGACGGCTGTCGGCCTGCCGAGAAGGTCGTAGCTCAATACGGTGACCGCGGAAAATACCCCTTTGCAGCAGGCTTCGCCCCGGCTGCCGTCCGAAAGACGCACATCCTCATCCGCATAGAACGCATCCGCTTCCGGGGAAGCGCCGCAGGCTTTCGCAAAACGGAACAGGGCATCAGGGGAAAGGGTGTCTCCCGCTTCAAGGAACAGAATGAAATCAAAATCCACCGGGGCTTCGGGCAGAAAGGACCATTCTTTATAGCTCTGTGCCTTGATGGAGTCTTCTGTTCGGGCGATATCCCCGGCGCTGCCGCCGGGAAACAGGCGGATGAGAAAATGGGGCTTGCAGGGAAGCTCGGTCTCCCTTTGTGCGGCAAGAGTCTCTTCGGAAGGTGCATTTGCCGCAAGAAAGGCGGCATGATCTTCTTCCGGGCCGAAACAGATCGGTGCAGGTTTTTTTTCTGTGATTGCGGCAAACAGGGCCGCGATGGCATCAAGCTTCTTGTTCATGGCCGTATTTTGGCAAAAGAGAAGCTTAATTATACGAAAAAAGCCGCCCTTCTATGGTGTTACACCAAAAAACGGACAGTAAAAAAGCCTATGATATGATAAGTATCATAGGCTTTTGTAAATGGCGTTACAGCTTGACAGGCTCGATGATCTCGCCTTCGTTTTCAAGGGTGACCTTCCTGATGGTGACCATCACCTTGGGGCGGTCCATCATGCCGGTGGGAACGGAAGCGATGGCATCCACCACATCCATGCCTTCCACGACCTTGCCGAAGGCCGCATACTGGCCGTCAAGGTGCGGCGCATCTTCATGCATGATGAAGAACTGGGAACCGGCGGAATCGGGGTTCATGGCGCGGGCCATGGAGATCACGCCGCGGGTGTGCTTGATGGGGTTATTGAAGCCGTTGGCCTTGAACTCGCCGGGAATACGGTAGCCGGGACCGCCCATGCCGGTGCCCGGGCAGCCGCCCTGAATCATGAAGCCGGGGATGATGCGGTGGAAGGTGAGACCGTCATAATAACCCTTCGCGGCAAGGGAGCGGAAGTTCTTTACGGTGTTGGGAGCGGCGGTCTCATCAAGTTCCAGCTTGATGGTACCGAAGGATTCCATTTCGATGATGATCATGCGAGTTCTCCTTGTGTGATGTTATGTTGAAGATTCAGCCCGAAAGCTGTTTTTGTTTTGTCTCCTCTATTTTATCCGTAAAGAAAGGTCATTGCAAGAGCGCCGTAAAGATTGAACAGGATGCCGAAGGCAGCGGCCATGCATTCCCATCGGCGGAAGGCGCTGCGCCTTTGCAGCAGGAAATAGGCGAGGGCTGCGGGCAGCATATCGCAGGTATACCTTGCGCCGAACTGCCAGCCGCCGAGGGTCTTGTGCCAGCAAAGGAGCAAAAGGTTCAGCGCCATGGCGAGAAGCAATGCGCAGCGCAGCGTATCCATCCGTTTTTTGCGGATATCGCCGATCACCGCTCCGAAGAGGATGAGGAAAAAGGGATTGGCGACAAAGAACATGAACCCGTCGAAGAACGTATAGGAAAGGGAAAGATCCCCTTCGAGGGAAACGGGGCGAAGCAGCAGGTTTCTGAGGTTCGTCAGGATGTAGGAAATATGGAACTGCCCATGCTCCGACTCCATGAATTCGGGCAGGTAGTTGTGGCCGAATTCCAGAACAGAATCAAACCGGGCGTAATTGTACCACATGTATGCCGCCGCAACGGCGATGGGGATCAGAAAGGCCTTCCACTGCTTCAGTGCGGTACCGAAAAAGCCTGCGCCCGGCATATGATCCGCCCGGTAAAAATACAAGAACAGCGGGAAGAACATGAGCGCGCTGAAAGGTCTGCAGCCCACCGCGAGGGCGATGAACGCATAAGCGGGCACGCGCCTTTCACGCATGGCGGCATCAAGGGCGGCAACAAGAAGCAGCATGTTGATGGCCTGTGCCATGAACCACACGCCGCCGTCGGTGCTCATCCACATCATATTGCTTCCCCAGGTGAAAAACAGCGCGCCAAGGGCACTGTGGGTATCCTGCATACCTGTGCGGCGCAAGCAGCGGAAGGCAAGGGCTGCCGCGGCCATCGTTATAATAGCAATGATGAGATTGTTCGGCGTGTTTTCGCCGAAAAGGAAGGTGAAGGGCAGCATGACAACGGAGGGGAAGGGCGGGAAGGAAACGAAATACTCCCCTTCATATATTGCAAGCTCCAGCCAGGGATAATTCTGCCCCAGGGAAAGGGAGCCCCGCCGCCATGCCATCGCCTGCAGGGTATAGCTGTCCCACGGGGAATGGGCAAGCAGCGTACCGCCGAGAAGATCGTGTATAAGGATATAGCCAAAGGCCATCAAGGCGAGCATGCACCAAAGCGTGGGCGTGCCGAAAAGGCTTGTATTGTGTTGTTTACGGGCATTCTTTTCCATATGGGTATCATACAGCAAAAGCGGGTTTCACGCAATATCGGGCCCGGTCAAGGGCGCATGGCAGGGTAGATATCCGCCTGCGCCGCATCCGTACCGTAAAGAAGATAATCCGTCATCACGCTGATGAACTCCGTATTGGTGGGCACCCAATCCCCGTGAAAGGCGGAAGAGAACAGCGTGCCGAGAAGCTGCCTGTTCCCGGATTCCCAGGTACGGGCGATGGCGAAGCGGATATTGCGGTCAAGGGCGGCGCGGGAACAGCCGAACAGCTCCATAATGCGGGGATAGACCGTCTGCGGCAGGCGGTAGACCGCCTCCGGATGGGAAAGGGTATACTTGAGGATCTCATGGCTGCAGCCGTAGCCGACATATTTCGGGTGCATGCCGATGGCGCGAAGGGCGGCGGCGGGGGCTGTCTGGTGCGGTGACATGGGGAACACCTCCTGTGATGTTTTTTCCGGTTTTCCGGTGCGAAGGGACTATAACACGGTTCGGGGCCGGGAAACAACGGTTTCCGAAAAAAGAGCAATTCCTTGTCAGAAACCGTCATTTTGGAGCAGCAATGCGCGGCGAACACAATATATTGTGGTTTTATGTCAAAAAGGCAGCGGCGGGAATGGGGGGAGGGGAACCAGCTGAAGCCAAAGAGGGAGAAATAAAAAACAGAAGATTTTCTTTTGAAATTCCCATTGACAGAGAAGGTATAAATAGGGTATACTAATCCCTGCACGTGGGAGCTTAGCTCAGCTGGGAGAGCATCTGCCTTACAAGCAGAGGGTCACAGGTTCGAGCCCTGTAGCTCCCACCACAGTGGCCCGGTAGTTCAGTTGGTTAGAATGCCAGCCTGTCACGCTGGAGGTCAGGGGTTCGAGCCCCCTTCGGGTCGCCAGTATGCCTCGGTAGCTCAGTTGGTAGAGCAAGGGACTGAAAATCCCTGTGTCGGTGGTTCAAGTCCACTCTGAGGCACCATCTGCGGGAGTAGCTCATTTGGTAGAGCGCCGCCTTGCCAAGGCGGAGGTGGCGGGTTCGAGCCCCGTCTCCCGCTCCACTATGGCGCCATAGCCAAGCGGTAAGGCAGAGGTCTGCAAAACCTTCATCCCCGGTTCGATTCCGGGTGGCGCCTCCACAAAAAATAAGCACCCAACAGGGTGCTTTATTTTTTTTGTGTGGGCGCATATGATGAGCGGAATCGAAGCCGCGGCCCGCTCGCGGGAACAATTGATCCGGTGGATCGATTTTAACGGCCGGGAAATCGTGCCCAGGCGCGACGTGCGCAGCGTGGAAGGCAAGCACGGCCTGCCGATGGCCGATTTCGATTCCGGGTGGCGCCTCCAAACTACTGCCCCAATTTAGATATGGGGCCGAAAAAACAGATGTTATCTGGTTTTTTCGTTTCTATCGCCGCTCGCGCCGCGAACACATTGCCGTAGAAATAAAATTTTCAATTCCTGTTTGCAACACATGATTAAAGGCCGCCCGGCTCAACTCTTTCAAGAGTAGCCGGGCGGCCTTTTTTGCTTCACGCCTGCAATACCTGCTGCTTTCAATTTGTTACTCTGCAACGCCCGATACCAACGCTTTGATCTCTTTTCCCATATATCAACTTATGGCTATTTTGATATCTCCCGTGTCAGTGGTTATTTCGCATCTGCCACCGGTTACTGTTTTTGGAACATCGATATTCCCCGTATCGGTCCCGACAATAAATATCTTTTCGGAAAGCAAGGTGCCTGTAACATCACCTGTGTCGGTTTTGACGAAAAGCTCAGCTGCATCACAGCCGTCGAACCTCACATCCCCCGTGCTTCTCTGCGCAAAAAACGTTTCTGCGGCAATCACATTCTTCAAAGAAAGATCACCTGTGCCTCCGTTTGAGAGGATCGATTTACACGCAACATCGGTTAACTGCGCATCACCGGTGCTCACATCGATTTGAATATCCCCTTCGCAGGTGATGGATTTGGCAACCACTTTGCCCGTGGAAACAGAAAGATCAAACATATTTGCAGATGCGTTCTCAATGCGAATGTCGCCCGTGTCCGTGTTTATTTTCATCACTTCCAAAGCAGAGGCCAAGGATTTTACATCACCCGTACTGGTCGAAATATCAATGCTTTCAAACCTGAAATCTTTCGGTATTTCGATATCTCCCGTGCTTTCTTTTATGAAGAGCATGTCATATTCAGCATCGGGCAGATAAACGGTTATCTTTGGCGTTCCTGTCGTTATGCCGATATATTCATACCATTCTCTCTCGTCAACCACATTGATTGTCAGTGTATCATCCTGAACAAGGGCAGCATGCTTTTCGTTTTCAGGCTCGTAACAGACCACTCTGCACGTTCCATCACCAGAAGCCGCAAAGCATATATCTGCGGTTTCCGTTTTCATTGATATATTGCTGAATTTTTCACTCACATGATAAGTATTGGTTTCGTATTTTACGGTGCTTAGCCAGGTAAAATCCCAGTTGCAAAGCATCATGACTGCTGCAATCACGATCAGTCCAACAATTACAAGAGAAGTTGCTATAATAAGCCATGTTTTCGCTGCTTTACTCATTATGCGTTCTCCTTTTTTACAAACCATTTTTTAATGCCCGGGGCAATCTTCTTTGTAAGCGAAAAAATGCCTTTTGTTGCCGCTCTGCATCCGAAGAACAGGAAGATGGCGAGTCCTGCGCAAACGAATCCTGCGCCCACCATAGCAATTCCCGTAAAACCGTTACCGCCCAAAGCAAATCCAATACCGGCTGCAATGCCGCCGGGAGCACAGGCAATCAGCGAACCGAAAACAGCCCATAGGGAAATGATCACAGACCACAACACAACATAAAGCGAAAGAAAGACGGCAAATGCGGCGATCAGCAGAGGAAGCCATACGGGAGAACCAAGAATAAAAAGTATAGTTTCCCAAGCGCCGAATCGTTTCTTTGGCTCTTTTTCTCCTGCGAGTTTAGTGGGGGGAGTATCTGCTGTGATCTGCGATATAATCGTATCGACAGACCCGATTGCACTGACTGCTTCAGATTCCGAAAGCCCTTCCTCCATACGATCATCGATCATTTCGCTGTAAAAGGATACTCTCTCTTCTATATCATCCCGCGGCAGTCCGGATAAACCTTTTCGAAGTTCTGCAAGAAACGCTTGCTTATTCATGTTCATGCTCCTCCCTGGTTACGAAACGATATATCAACATGATCTCTTCCCACTCTTCCTTGAACACCTCGATGCGTTTCAGACCGAGTTCAGTGATATGGTAATACTTCCGAAGCCTGCCGCCATGCTCTGCAGTTCGCACTGTCAGCATCTTTGCGTTCTCCAAACGTTTCAGTATGGTATACAGCGTTGATTCGGACAGCACCACATACGGCTTCAGTTCCTTTATGATCTGGTACCCATAGGAATCTTTGCTTTTAATCGCAGCCAGCACACAAGCATCCAGCATTCCGCGTTTTAACTGAATATCCATTCTATGCCTCCTATCGTAAAATACATCATATCACGAAGTATTTATTTTGGCAATAGGGACGGTCCATGCTCATAGAAACAGAGGCAGGGGAACGCCATATCTAAATTGGGGCAACACGCCGCAAAAAAATAAGCACCCGGCGGGGTGCTTTGTTTTTTATGCGTGAAATTCGTTCCTTCGGAACGAGTGAAATTGCCTTCGGCGGTGAAATATTGCCTGGCAATGTGAAATGTGCTTCGCACATATCTGTTTTTATATCTCTGCCTTCTTTTTTGTATTCTTCTCCCTTTTCCGCAGCATCACGAAGGCAACGAAAACCAGCACGCAGCCGGCGCCGGAGACATAGGGCGGCAGCGTAAAGGGCACGGCGATGCTTTCCATGGCAACAAGGGGCGTTTCACGCACGTTGCCAAAGGCATCGCGCAGCGTCAGCATGCCTACGATCTGCCCGGCTTCCACACGTCTGCCGATGGGCTCAAGGTGTGTTTCGGCGAAAACGCGCTCGCCTTCCTTCACAAGGATGAAAAGATCCTCATCGATGGTCAGCGGCAGATCGGCCACCCTGCTGTCTTGCATAGGGGCTTTGAGCACCTCGCTTCCGGCGGTAAATCCTGTTTTTTCAAAGCCCTGCGCATAACGGAACAGTTCTATGGTGCTCAGATAATGGGAGTAGAGCGTGCTGCCGCGGCGCTCCACTTCCCGCCCCTGCATGACCACGCTGTAAAACGTCAGATCTCCCTTGACCATGCAGGCGGAAAGGTTGTAGCCCGCATCCCGGGTGGAGCCGGTTTTGATGCCGATGACGTCATCGGAAAAGTTCGTCATATAGGCAGGGGTGGAGCGGGGCGACATCACCCGGTTGGTGGTGTTGTAGGTGATGGCTTCTTTGCGGATGCTGTTGGCGGGAAGGCGGCCGCTTTTCGTGGCGACAAGCTCCCGGAAAAGCGGGTTCTGCATGGCGTGGCGCGAAAGGATGAGCATATCTTCCGCGCTGATGCTCGAGTGGGTGGAAAGACCGTGAGGGTCCGCATAATGGGTGTTCAGCATGCCGAGCTCAAGGGCTTTTTCGTTCATCTTTTTCACGAATGCCGGGATATTGCCCGTCACATACATGGCAAGGGTGGTGGCGGCTTCGTTGCCGGAAGCAACAAGCAGGTATTCCATCAGGTCGCGCACCTTCAGCTCTTCGCCCACAAGCAGGTGTACCCGTTCCATCCAGGAGCAGTACTGTGGTGCCACCGCATCCGCAGGCACGGTATATGTGCCGGAAAGGTCCGGGTCATATTCGAGAACCAGCAGGGCTGTCATCACCTTTGTCATGCTGGCAGGCTCGTTGTGTGTGAGCGGATTCATCGCATAAAGGATGGTGTCCGTACTTTCCTCGTACAGCAGCGCCATTTCCACATCGGGAAGGGTGGGCGCATCGGGCAGGATGATGTCCGCGTTTTCCGCTTCTTCGGAGGAGGCAAAGGCTGTGCCTGCTGTAAACAGGATAAAGAGCACGAGCAAAAGTGCCGTCAAACGTTTGTTGTATTGCATGGTGTCGCTCCTTGGTCTTTGGATGAATGGGAAACGAGGCGGATAGCAGGTGATCGGTCATTTCTATTATAATGCAGCGTCTTTACGGCGGCAAGGCACATATAAACAGGCAGCGGATGATCCGCTGCCTGTTTGCAGAATAGCTTCGTTTTAGATCGCCGGGTAGAAGATACTGGTGCCGATGCCGATGGGAAGGCCAACAAGCAGCCAAATGACCAGCAGCAGCGTCCAGCCGATGAGGAAGGTGACGGAATAGGGCAGCATGGTGGAAACAAGGGTGCCGATGCCGGCCTTTTTGTCATATCGCTGGGCAAACATGATGATGACGGCGTAATAGGTCATCATTGGGGTGATGATGTTGGTGCAGGAATCGCCGATGCGGTAGGCGAGCTGGCAAAGCTCCGGGCTGTAGCCGAGGATCATGAACATGGGCACGAATACCGGCGCAAGGATGCTCCACTTTGCAGAAGCGCTGCCCATGAAAAGGTTCATGAACGCGGAGAACAGCACGAAAATGATTATCAGCGGGATGAGGCCGATGTTCATGCTCTTGAAAAGCTCCGCGCCGCCAAGGGCGATAACGGTGCCAAGCTTGGTATACTCAAAATACTTGATGAACTGGGCGGAAACGAAGGCCAGTGCCAGGAAGGATGCCATGCTGCCCATGGATTTGACCATAGCTTCAGAAACATCCTTGTTGCCGGTAAAGGTCTTCACGGTAAGACCGTAAGCGGTGCCGGGGATGAAGAACAGCAGGGCAATGAGCACGACAAGGCTGTCCACAAGGGGGGTGCTGCCAAGAAGCTGACCATCCGCATTGCGGAAGAAGGAATCCGCAGGGATGCAGCAGGTTACGATGAAGGCCACGAAAACGAACGCTGCGATGCCCGCATTGCGAAGACCTTTTTTCTGTGCGGCCGAAACGGTGGCAAGGGAAGCATCCTCGGTCACATCGGCAGAGGCGTCATATTTGCCAAGGCGGGGTTCGACCACCCTGTCGGTGATGATGGTGCCAAGGATGGTGATGAGGAAAGTGGATGCGAAAAGGAACGTGAAGTTGCCCATCACGTTGACCTCGTAAGCCGGATCGATGATGGAAACGGCGGTCTGGGTGATGCCCGCCAGCAGCGTATCGAGAGAGCCGAGGAGCAGGTTTGCGCTGAAACCGCCGGAAACGCCGGCAAAGGCAGCCGCAAGGCCCGCAATGGGGTGGCGGCCGCAGGCACGGAACACCATGGCGCCAAGGGGGATCAGCACCACATAGCCCGCATCGGATGCGATGTTGGACATGATGCCGAGGAAGACGATCATCGGGGTGAGAAGCTTTGCGGGGGTGGCCTTTACCACGTATTTGAGCAGGGTGTCAATAAGGCCGGACTGCTCCGCCACGCCGATGCCCAGCATCGCCACAAGCACCATGCCGAGAGGCGCATATGTGGTGAAGTTGTTCACAGCGCTGGTGAACATGTATTTGAGGCCAACCTTCGTCAGCAGGCTGACAACTTCGGTAGTGGTCTCTTTCAGTTCGCCGCCGGAAACGAGTTCACCGGTAACAGAAACGCCGAAAGCGGCACAGACGGCGGAAACGATGACGATCAGCAGTGCCAGGATGGCAAACAGGGTGATGGGATGGGGCAGTTTGTTGCCGATGCGCTCGATGCTGCCGAGACACCGGTCATACAGATTTGCCTTGTTTGCGTTTTTCTTGAACATGTTTTTCTCCTTCGTGTTGCATTATATGGAAAACTGTTTTTCAAAACAAACCGCCGCACCTTTGCGGATGCCGGCTTACCGGAACGGGCCCGACAATTTTCCGTTACAGCAAAACGGAAACGGATCGGCATCCTTCGTTTGGGGAAAGCGGTGGCTGTGGAGTAGCGGACATGGCCGCAAACAAATATTTTACGGTGAGAAAACGGAATGTTCAATACTACAAACACACTACAAAAACATGGCATCTGCCCGCTGGGAAGCGCAGGATGTCAATCTGTACAGATATGTGCCGCCACGCTGCCTGCTTTAATACAATTCAAAGATTTGTGCAAAATGTAAAGGTTCCGCTTTTTCTCCGATAGTATCTGTGATATAATCAATATTAATCAACTCTTCCACTTTTCAATTCAATAAAGGAGATCAAGCAATGGATACGAAGCGGTTAACAGCAGCATTGGATAAGGCTTTACAGCGTATTACGGATGAAACCGGCCTTGTGGGCGGCGCCATCGCGATTACCAAGGGCGAAGAAGTGGTTTATACCTATAACTACGGTTATGCGGACAGGGAAAACAAGATCCCCTCTTCTCAGGATACCCTTTACGATGTGGCCTCCACTTCCAAAGCCTGGACCGTGATGCTTGCGGCGCAGGCCATCGACGAAGGCCTTCTTGAATGGGATGCGCCCATCAAGAACTATATCCCCTGGTTTGAAATGATGGATGAATATGCCGGCAACAACCTTTCCGTGCGTGATATGGCCAGCCACCGCAGCGGTCTTCCTTCCCACGATTTCATGCGTGAAAAGATCCTTGGCGACAGGGAAAACCTGATCCGCAAGCTCAAGTATCTTGAGCCCAACGTGGGCTTCCGCAGCAAGTATCAGTACAACAACCATATGTTCATCCTCCTCGGCTACCTTGAAGAGGTCATCCGCGGCGGCGAGAGCTGGGAAAACCAGATCCATGAGCGCATTGCCAAGCGCCTTGGCATTTCTCCCATCTTTACCCGCGGCACCAACCCGGATCTGACCGGCGTGGAGGTTGCCACTCCCTACTGCAGCAACGGCTTTGAAGCTAAGATCTGCGGCCATGCGGACAATCTGCACAGCTCCCCCTGCGGCGGTATCCGCATCAGCATGAAGAACATGGCTAAGTGGATCATCGCCATGAGCCGCGGCGGCAAGACTCCCGATGGAGGCAGGCTCTGCAGCGAAAAGCAGTTTCAGGAGATCATCGCTCCCGTGATCGGAACGGGACAAAATTACGGCTTCCGCAAGAGTATTGCTTATGCGCAGGGTTGGCATACCACCGATTATTTTGGCAAGACCCTGCTGTTCCACGGCGGCGGCCATGCAGGCTTCAACACGCAGGTCGGCTTCCTGAAGGATGAAGAGATGGGCTATGTGATGTGCTTCAACACCGGCACTACGCCTGCTGCCAGCATCGCCTGTGCTATTGTGCTTGATGCCATTGTGAAGGGGGATGTGGAAGACAGCTATGATTGGATGATCGATAAGTGGCTTGAGGACCGTGATGAGATGGCCGCGCAAGTCAAAAACAATGCCGAAGGTACACCCGTTACCAAGGAAACCGATCCTTCCATGGTGGGCGTTTATACGCATCCTGCTTATGAGGAGTTTGTGATCGATGAGGCGGACGGCCAGCTGCGCTTCACTTACGGCACCTTCACCGCGAAGGTACAGCGCGAAGCGGACGGCAGCATTTCTGCCTACAGCGGCGGCTATGACGGCCTTACTCCCGATCATGTGAAACTCAAGGTGGAAGAGAACGGCGACCTGCAGCTGTTTACCAGCGATACCAGGTTCTGGCTTACCTTCAAAAAGCAGGCATAACGCAATTTGATGCAAACGAAAGGAGCATCCCCACGGGATGCTCCTTCTTATACGGCTGCAAAAGTTTAATTTCCAAAACAGCAAACAGGCCAAGCTGTCACAGTTGGCCTAAAATTTGCATGCTCACTAACGGGGGCTAGCTTATTTGGCAGCGAGTTTGACTGCAAGCTGAGCCTTTTTGCGGTTCGCAGCGTTTTTATGGATAACGCCCTTCGCGGCGGCCTTGTCCACAGTGCTCACGGCATTGACGTAAGCAGCGTTGATTGCGGCCTGGTCATCGGAAGCAAGAGTCTGATCGAAGCTCTTGACCGCAGTCTTGACCTGGGACGTGATCATACGATTACGAAGGTTCTTTTTCGCGGTGACACTCACACGCTTCAAAGCGGACTTATGGTTTGCCAAAGAATTCACCCCCCTGTTTTTTACTCGAACAGTAGAGATTATACCATGCAAAACTTCATATTGCAAGCCTATTTCATCCTGCATGAACGACTTTTTTCACAAATATTTTCTGCGGCAGCAGGGAATACTCAAGGCAGTATTTTTCTTGTTGGCAAGGAGGTTTTTTCATGGCTTTTTCTATCCGCACGGATCTTGCTTCCGAAGCCCGGGAGCTGCAGCCGGAGCTGAGCGGTGTATATGAGGAGTCGCAGCAGACGGGAGACATCACCTGCACGCGCATCCGCATCGAAACGGAGGCTGCGGCAAAAGCACTCGGCAAGGGAAAAGGGAACTACATCACCCTTGAAGCGCCACGGCTTTTGCAGCGGCAGGGGGAGGCTTTCCGGGAAGCGAGCAATGCCCTTGCAAAGGAGCTTTTGCGCCTGATGGATGGCTGCGGACCGTGCGAAAGCGTGCTTGTGATCGGCCTTGGGAACAGGGCGGTCACACCGGATTCTCTTGGCCCCCGGGTGGCGGAGGCGGTCTGTGTAACGCGGCACATCAAACAGTATCTGCCGGATGTGCTGCCAAAACCCGTGCGTGCAGTGAGCGCCGTGGCGCCGGGCGTGCTGGGCATCACGGGGGTGGAGACCCTTGAGATCGTAAAGGGTATCGCTGCCCACTGCAAACCGGATCTGATCATCGCGGTGGATGCTCTCGCATCCCGGCGGACGGAGCGTATCAGCACGGCGCTGCAGCTGAGCGATGCGGGCATCTGTCCCGGAGCGGGT
The DNA here is from genome assembly GCA_015056105.1 of Clostridiales bacterium. Lineage (GTDB taxonomy): Bacteria > Bacillota > Clostridia > Christensenellales > CAG-138 > UBA1685. Next base: position 34,946 of record SVGX01000010.1, read on the forward strand.
GTCGGCAATGCGCGGCAGGGACTGACAAAAGAGACCCTTGGCGTGCCGGTGATCGCTCTCGGTGTGCCGCTTGTGGTATATGCAAGCACCATTTCCCGGGATACCATCGGCCTTATTGCCGGGGAAATGGGCCTTGAAGGGCAGGAAGAACAGCTGAAGACCCTTGCGGAAAAACTGATCGCGGAGCATACAGGAGAATTGATCGTCACACCAAAGGAGATCGACAGCATCCTTTCCGATATGACCCGCATTTTGGCGGATGGGATCAACATGGCCCTTTTCGGTGCGGATTACGAGACCGTGCGAACGCTGATCGCATAAACATGTCCGGCCGCTCATAGAATGGGAGCGGAGGACAGAGCCATGCGGGAAAGGAAACGGCCCATACGGGCGGAGACCCGGGAAGTGCAGATATGGAAACGAACGGCGGCAGCCATCCCCCTTGCGGGATTTCTTTTGGCGGTGGCGCTGTTCGCTGCATCTGCCGCGCGTGTGGCGGAAGGGGGCAGCGTGGAAGCAGAGCTGCTTTCATTGGGCTTTCCCCTGGCATATCCCGGAAACGCACGGAAGGATATGGAAGGCCAGGCAGAAGAATTGCAGGAATTGCCTTCTCCCATCCTTGTGCCGCAGACGGATGTGGACACGGGCGTCAGCGACAGCGTCCGCATTGAGCTGCTGCAGGTGGAAAATACGCCCGAAAGCCTCATCGACCTTTCGGGGGAAGCGCCCCGCATTCTCATTTACCATACCCATGCCACGGAAGCGTACTTTCCCATCCCGGGAGAGGAATATGAGGAGACGAGCGCGTGGCGCACAGCCGATGCGGCCAGAAGCGTCATTGCGGTGGGGGAACGGCTTGCGTCGCTGCTTCGGGACCGCTATGGCATCAGCGTTATTCACGATACCACCAACCATGAACCGCCAAAGCTTTCCACGGCCTATTCCCGCAGCGTGAAAACCATGGAACAATATAAGGAAGAATATCCCTCCATCACCATGTTCATCGATGTGCACCGGGATGCATACGGAAGCGATCCGCAGGAAAAAAAGGATTTTCTTACCGTTGACGGCAAGGAAGTGGCGCGGATGATGTTCGTTGTGGGAACGGGCGAAGGCGCCACCGGAACAGGCTTTGGCGAAAAACCGGACTTTACCGCCAACTATGCCCTTGCGAAGCGGCTGACGGAATACCTTCTTAATATCGATGGCGAGCTGATGCGCAATATCCGTGTAAAAACGGGTCGCTATAACCAGCATGTTTCCAACCAATGCCTGCTTGTGGAGGTGGGGCACAACGCAAACACGCTCACGCAGGCCCTTAATGCCGTGGACTACCTTGCGGAAGCCATCGCAACGGCGGCGGGGGCAGAGACCTCTCTTCCCGCCCCGGAAAAAACGCCGCTGCTGCTGATCCCATAAAACAAAAAAGCCGTGAAGGGAGGCACTTCGTAAAGAAGTTGCCTCCCTTGAGTATTTGTAATCAGCCAGAGTGATTGGATTGACAGGGGAATTCCATTCATCACGTAGGATTGTACGATGGCAGACTTTGTTGAAAAGGTGCCTAAGGGAACGCCGATCCGCAAGCAAACAGTTTGGCGGAACATATGTCGGGGTATCCGGTTGCTATCGTTACTTATCTGCTTTTTCTATCATTGTATCATATATTGCCTGTGTTTCTTTTGTATCACTCATTCCGATGACAAGGGTTTTCTCGCCGGAAGTCAAGACAATATGCTCTTTAGCACCTGTATAGGAATATAAGGTGTATGAGCCGAATTCATCATTCTGGAAAATACCCATTGATAGTTTTGCTGAACCGAAACCATTTGTTCGTATTCCCACATCTAAATCCTTTCGATACTCAATGGTATCAATTTCGGAATAATCGACTGTTAAATCAGTCCAATAAGTTGCATTGATCTTTAAGGCTTCATCTTCACAATGCACCGTAATGTTGCCCGTAAACATCAGAATGGCAACACCGATGAAAATAATGGGTATGACAACGGCAGTTATTCTAACAGCAATTTTTTCTGCGCTGCTTTTCTTCGGCGTACCATATACAATGCCTTCCTTTTGATGCTGTTTGTAAATAGAATAAGAGTAAACCATAGGAATAATCACCATAGCGGCGATCACACATGCCGTAAACCATACCATCGCTGTAAGCGGGAGGAAAACGGAGGGTAACAAAATAAGTCCTCCAACTACCCAAACCTTACCGCTAAATCTGTGCGTTTTATTCCAATTCTCTTCATTATTCAGTGTCCAAGAGATTTTGATGCCCAGCGTTCTGTTTTGTTTTACTTTTGGTAAATAGTTGCCTATAAATATGAACATTGCTCCAAGCAGTGCCGGCATAAACAAGCCTAAGTTAAATTCTTTACCAAAAGCTGCACGATACATTATTCCGCTTGTGAAAAGGGATATAACAGGAATGATCCAGAAAATCATCCCCAATGCTTTTTGATTCTGTTCCTTTTGCTTTTTATCCAATGAAGTAACCAGTAGACCAACAAAATGTAAAATCAGGAGAATGAAAGGTACGCCAAAGACAACAAAGGCCTTTCCTCCGAATCCATCTGCATTGCCATCAGCACCCCAATGAGTCGTCATAATGTCGGGCAAATCATTCCACATAATGATTCCGAATAAAATCGGAAGTAAAATAACAATAGACGATATTATAACCTTAAATTTGTGCTCTTTAAGCATTGTCATTATCTCCTTTCAAATCTGCAATCCAAAGCATAGTTTCCTCCAAAACAGAGGTGTTGATCTCATAGAAAATGAATTTACCTTCTCTTGTATCTCTGATTAAGTCCGCGTTCTTCAATACCGATAGGTGTCTTGAAATTGATGGTGCTGTTACAGCGAAATGTTCGGTGATCTCTCCTGCCGACATCCGCCCCTTTTTCAGCATATTGAGTATTTCACGGCGAATTGGGTCGGCAAGAGCTTTTAATATCTGGTGCAGCCCCATATTACAACCTCCTTTAACATTTAACCTAACTGTTAATTATATTATGCACATATGTGTTTCGATAGTCAATAGGTTTGTAAATTATCGTCGGCGCATCAGTATTGTAGAGGAATGGGCATCCATGTGGACGCTTTTCTTGCTATGCTCAATGAGAAGGATTGGAGAGGCGTATAAGAATTTCACGGATGAACAGGAAAAGGCACGAAATAACACCTTGGAAAAGCCGAGCGTTATTTTTATGCCGGAAAGCGATGCTATGTCACGATTTTCAGAGCGTCAAAGGCTCATAACCAAGGGGCTTTTTGATTAGAAGAAAAGGACGCATGGGGTTTCGATCCCCTGCGTCTCCGTTTGGGCTGCTTTGCGTGACGGGAAGGAGAGTAACATAGCAACCAGAATCATGGCCCCACGATCCCGGCAGGTGAATGCCTCTCACCCTCCTGTCCACAGTAGTAGCGAGCATCGGATTTGGATAACCAAAATCCCCGATCCACACCCTGGAGGGATGCGGACCTAAGATACGCTTTCAGAGAAAGCGAAAACCCGCCGGAACGCAAACGGAAAAATACAGCGATACACAAGCATGGTTCAGATGCAAAGGCTCATTGGGGCACCTTCCTTACGGAGGGTGCCCCAAGAGGGGCCTTTTTCATATCTCGAAAAAGTGGCAAATGCCACTTTT
>SVGX01000011.1 GCA_015056105.1 Clostridiales bacterium
GGTGATGGTGGCGCCGTGACGGCGGTAGCAGCGATCCACGATGCGCTTAAGGTCGCCCTTGGCAACGAGCTTGTCAACTTCAAGCTGGAAGATGTTTTCTTCCTTGCTGCGGTCCACATAGCCAAGATCCTGCGGGATGGCATTGTTGAAGATGATGCGGCCGAGAGAGGTCTCGATCACCTTGCGGCGCTTTTCGCCCTGCCATTCGCGCTCCACGCGGATGCGCACCTTGCTCTGCAGGGTGATATCGCCGTTCTGGTAAGCCATGATGGCTTCATCCTCGTTGGAGAAGGCGCGGCCTTCGCCCTTGACGCCGTCGCGCTGCATGGTCAGGTAGTAGCAGCCGATGATCATATCCTGCGTCGGGCAGACGACGGGCTGGCCGTCCTGCGGCTTGAGGATATTGTTGGAAGCGAGCATCAGGAAGCGGGCTTCCGCCTGGGCTTCCACGGAAAGAGGTACGTGCACGGCCATCTGGTCGCCGTCGAAGTCCGCGTTGAAGGCGGTACATACGAGGGGATGGAGCTTGATGGCGCGGCCTTCGACAAGCACGGGCTCAAAGGCCTGAATGCCGAGGCGGTGCAGCGTAGGTGCGCGGTTGAGCATGACGGGGTGATCCTTGATGACCACTTCGAGCACATCCCACACCTCGGTGCGGACGCGTTCCACCATGCGCTTGGCGCTCTTGATATTGTGGGCAAGGCCATCTTCCACAAGCTTCTTCATCACGAAGGGCTTGAAGAGCTCGAGGGCCATCTCCTTGGGCAGACCGCACTGGAACATCTTGAGTTCCGGGCCCACCACGATAACGCTTCGGCCGGAATAGTCCACGCGCTTGCCGAGAAGGTTCTGGCGGAAGCGGCCCTGCTTGCCGCGGAGCATATCGGAAAGGGACTTCAGCGGGCGGTTGCCGGGGCCCGTGACGGGGCGGCCGCGCCTGCCGTTGTCGATGAGGGCATCCACCGCTTCCTGCAGCATGCGCTTTTCGTTGCGGACGATGATATCCGGCGCGCGCAGCTCAAGAAGCCTCTTGAGGCGGTTGTTGCGGTTGATGACCCTGCGGTAAAGGTCGTTGAGGTCGCTCGTTGCGAAGCGGCCGCCGTCAAGCTGCACCATGGGGCGAAGTTCCGGCGGGATGACCGGCACCACATCCATGATGATCCACTCGGGTTTGTTGCCGCTCTTGAGGAACGCTTCGATCACCTCAAGGCGCTTGATGGCGTTGGCACGCTTCTGGCCGGAGGAGGTGTTGATCTCCTGGCGGAGTTCAACGGCAAGGGTATCAAGGTCAAGCTGCTTGAGAAGCTCTTTGATGGCTTCTGCGCCCATGCCGGCCTTGAAGGCCTTGGCACCCCACTTATCCTGGGCTTCGCGGTATTCCTTGTCGCTGAGAAGCTGTTTGTGCTGCAGATCCGTGGTGCCGGGGTCGGTGACCACGAAGGATGCGAAATACAGCACCTTTTCAAGAGCGCGGGGGCTCATGTCAAGGAGCATCTTCATCCTGCAGGGAATGCCCTTGAAATACCAGATATGGGAAACGGGTGCGGCCAGCTCAATGTGGCCCATGCGCTCGCGGCGCACCTTGGCGCGGGTTACTTCAACGCCGCACTTGTCGCACACAACGCCCTTGTAGCGCACGCGCTTATAGCGTCCGCAGTGGCATTCCCAGTCCTTGGTAGGCCCGAAGATGCGTTCGCAGAAAAGGCCGTCACGCTCGGGCTTCAGGGTGCGGTAGTTGATGGTTTCGGGCTTCTTTACCTCGCCGTGGGACCATTCGCGGATCTTTTCGGGCGATGCGAGGCCGATCTGGATTGCATCGAAATTGGTGAGTTCAAACAATGTGTTTCTCTCCCTTCCGTCCCGGTTGGTTCTTACTGTTCGCCGTCTTCGCCGTCAAACACGGTGAAGCCGTCAAACTGCGCATCGTCTGCCCCCTCTTCATCATCTTCGCCGAAATCGAAATCATCGAATTCGTTGAATGCGTCGCCGGCAGTGGGCAGCAGCGTGGGCGCGTCTTCGGTGCCCGCAATGTTCACATCGATGGGCGCCGCATCGTCTTCATCGACAAGCTCGCCGATCTTGATCTCTTCCTTGTTTTCCGCAAGCACCTTGATGTCAAGGCCAAGGGACTGGAGCTCCTTGATGAGTACCTTGAAGGATTCGGGAACGCCGGGTTCAGGCACGTTTTCGCCCTTCACGATGGCCTCATAGGTCTTGACGCGGCCGACCACGTCGTCCGACTTGACGGTGAGGATCTCCTGCAGGGTGTTAGCGGCGCCGTAGGCTTCGAGCGCCCAAACTTCCATTTCGCCGAAGCGCTGGCCGCCAAACTGGGCTTTGCCGCCAAGAGGCTGCTGCGTGACGAGGGAGTAGGGGCCTGTGGAGCGGGCGTGGATCTTGTCGTCCACCAGGTGGTGGAGCTTGAGGTAGTACATGTAACCGACGGATACGCGGTTTTCAAAGGGTTCGCCGCTGCGGCCGTCGTAAAGGATGGTCTTGCCGTCCGCATCGCGGCCCGCCTGGGTAAGAAGACCCTTGATGTCCTCTTCGGAAGCGCCGTCGAATACGGGGGTGGCGATGTGCCAGCCAAGGGACTTGGCGGCCATGCCAAGGTGCAGTTCGAGAACCTGACCGATGTTCATACGGGAAGGAACGCCGAGGGGGTTCAGCACGATCTGAAGCGGCGTGCCGTCGGGCAGGAAGGGCATATCCTCTTCGGGGAGGATGCGGGAAATAACACCCTTGTTGCCGTGGCGGCCTGCCATCTTGTCACCAACGGAGATCTTACGCTTCTGGGCGATGTAAACGCGCACCAGCTCGTTGACTCCCGGAGGCAGCTCGTCTTTGTTTTCGCGGGTGAAGACCTTGACATCCACAATGACGCCGCCTTCGCCGTGGGGCACACGGAGGGAGGTGTCGCGGACTTCGCGGGCCTTCTCGCCGAAGATGGCGCGAAGCAGACGCTCTTCCGCGGTGAGCTCGGTCTCGCCCTTCGGGGTGACCTTACCGACAAGGATATCGCCGCTTCTGACTTCCGCGCCGATGCGGATGATGCCGCGCTCGTCAAGGTCGGCCAGCGCGTCTTCGCCCACATTGGGGATATCGCGGGTGATCTCTTCTTCGCCGAGCTTGGTATCGCGGGCTTCGGTCTCATGCTCCTCGATGTGGATGGAGGTGTAAACATCCTCCTTCACGAGCTTCTCGCTGATGAGAACGGCGTCCTCGTAGTTGTAGCCTTCCCAGGTCATGAAGCCGATGAGAATGTTGCGGCCGAGGGCGATCTCGCCCTGCTCGGTGGAAGCACCGTCCGCAAGTACGTCACCCTTCTTCACCCGGTCGCCGGCCTTCACGATGGGCCTCTGGTTGATGCAGGTGCCCTGGTTGGAACGCTGGAACTTGATGAGTTTGTACTGGTGACGGATGCCGTCATCGGATTCGGTGACCACCTTATCCGCGCTGACGGAAACAACGGTGGCATCCTCGCGGGCAAGCACCACAACGCCGCTGTCGTGGGCGGCCTTGTATTCCATACCGGTGCCGACAACGGGGGCTTCCGGCACGAGGAGCGGCACGGCCTGACGCTGCATGTTGGAACCCATCAGCGCGCGGTTCGCGTCGTCGTTTTCAAGGAAGGGGATCATCGCCGTCGCCACGGAAACGAGCTGCTTGGGCGAAACGTCAACGTAGTCCACTTCGGTGTTCTTTACTTCGATGATCTGGTCGAGCCTGCGGGCGATGACACGCTCCTTGTCGAACCAGATCCTGCCGTCTTCGTGCCTGCTGGTGGGCTCGCTGGCCTGCGCCACGATGAAATCATCCTCTTCGTCGGCAGTCAGGTACACGATGTCCTCAAGGATGGTGCGGTTCTTCGCATCCACCTTGCGGTACGGCGCTTCGATGAAACCGTACTTATTGATGCGGGCATAGGTGGAAAGGGAGTTAATAAGACCGATGTTGGGACCTTCGGGGGTCTCAATGGGGCACATGCGGCCGTAGTGGGAATAGTGAACGTCGCGCACATCGAAGGTGGCGCGCTCACGGTTGAGACCGCCGGGGCCGAGAGCGGAGAGACGGCGCTTGTGGGTCAGCTCCGCAAGGGGGTTGGTCTGATCCATGAACTGGGACAGCTGGCTCGAACCGAAGAATTCCTTGATGGCAGCGGTCACAGGGCGGATGTTGATAAGGTTGGAGGGCATGGCGGTATCCATATCCTGCAGGCTCATGCGCTCGCGCACAACGCGCTCAAGGCGGGTCATGCCAACGCGGATCTGGTTCTGCAGAAGCTCGCCCACGCTGCGGATGCGGCGGTTGCCCAGATGGTCGATATCATCGGTGCGGCCGATGCCGTAGTTCATGCCGATCAGATAGCTGATGGATGCCACGATGTCATCGGGCACGATGTGGCGGGGGATCAGGTCATACACATGGACCTTGAGGAATTCCTTTTTGGCCTCTTCATCCATTTCCTTCGCCTCCTCAAGCAGCTGCATGAGGGTGGGGTAGTGGACCTTCTCGTTGAGGCCCGCCTCTTCGGGATCGAAGGAAAGGAACCTGGAAGCATCCACAAAGTGGTTGCCGAGGACCTTGATCTTTTTATCCTCAATGGCAAGGTAAACATATTTGATGCCGGCGTCTTCGATGGCCTTTGCGGCTTCGCGGGAGATCACTTCGCCTTCCGCAGCAAGAAGTTCACCGGTGGTCTTGTCAACAACGGTCTCCGCGCTCACAAAGCCCGCGATGCGGGAAGCGAGGGAAAGCTTTTTGTTGAACTTATAGCGGCCGACGCGAGCAAGGTCATAGCGCTTGTCGAAGAAGAGCGCGTTGAGAAGGCTGCGGGCGCTTTCCTCCGTGGGAGGCTCGCCGGGACGCTGACGCTTGTAAATCTCGATAAGACCGTCCTCGACGGACTTGGTGGTATCCTTTTCAAGGGTCGTCAAAAGACGCTCCTCTTCGCCGAGGAGGTCGATGATCTCCGCATTGGTGCCGTAGCCGAGGGCACGAAGAAGCGCGGTAATGAACACCTTGCGCTGGCGGTCGATCTTGACATACATGATCTCGTTGGAGTCGGTCTCATACTCAAGCCAGGCACCGCGGTTGGGGATCACCTGAGCGGAGAAAAGGTGCTTGCCCACCTTGTCGATGGCCTCGGTGAAATATACGCCGGGGGAGCGCACAAGCTGGCTGACGATAACGCGCTCTGCGCCGTTGATGATGAAGGTGCCCTGCTCGGTCATCAGCGGGAAATCGCCCATGAAGACAGGCTGCTCCTTCACTTCGCCCGTTTCCTTATTGATAAGGCGGACGATAACGCGAAGCGGAGCGGAGAAATTCACATCCCGCTCTTTGCATTCTTCCACGGAGTATTTAGGGTGGTCAAAGTCGATGTTATAGTCCACAAATTCGAGGACCAGCTTTTCGGAATAGTCGGTGATGGGCGAGATATCCGCCAATACCTCTTTAAGATCTTCCTTGACGAACCGCTCATAGGAATTCTTCTGAATTTCAATGAGGTCGGGCATGTCAAGAACTTCGTTGATACGGGAGAAGCTCATGCGCTTCCTTGTGCCCATCTGCACTTCATGCACCATCGCGTTCACTCCTATACTTTCACCGCGTTTGCGGCTTGATTGCCGGGTGCGTCACCCCAGCGGACATTTTTCCCAATTTGAATATATTCCATACCCAAATTCAGCCAAATCTGCGTTTATGCCGGAAAAAGCTGACAATCCGCACAGATTACCATGCTAACGCAGTTTATTATTGTATCACCGGCTGTCAAGCTTGTCAACGCATATAAAAGGTTTTTTTCCGATTTTTCTGGGTTTTTTTGCCGTTTTTCGTGAAATGATATATTTATAAAAGGAAAAGAAAGCGGTTTCACACAAACGCGCCCCGGCGAAAAACTCCGCCGGGGCGCGGGGCATGTCTTTTTTACTTGATTTTCGCGAAGATCATCCTGCCGGCAGCGGTCTGCAGCACGCTTGTCACGACCGCTTCCACCGTTTCGCCCACGCGTTTTTTGCCGCCGTCCACCACGATCATGGTGCCGTCATCAAGGTAGGCGACACCCTGGCCGGCCTCCTTGCCTTCCTTCACGACGGTAATGGTCATCTCCTCGCCGGGAATGACCACGGACTTGATGGCGTTGGCAAGCTCGTTGATATTGAGCACCGGTACCCGCTGTACGCCCGCCACCTTGTTGAGGTTGTAATCGTTGGTCACCACAACGCCGCCAAGGTCGTAGGCAAGGCGGATCAGCTTCGCATCCACCTCGGCGATTTCCTCGTAATCGGTCTCATTGACACGGATGGGAATGTCGAGCTCTTCCTGCATTTTGTTGAGGATATCAAGGCCGCGGCGTCCCCTGTTGCGCTTGAGGGAATCGGCGCTGTCGGCAATGTGGCGAAGTTCCTGCAGCACAAAGCCCGGCACCACCAGCGTGCCTTCAATAATGCCGGTGCGGCAGATATCCGCGATGCGCCCATCGATGATGACGGAGGTGTCGAGCACCTTCGGCCTTGCGGCGGCGCTGGTCTTGCCGCTTTTATCCTTCGTGCCCCGCTTGAACCAGCCGGGCATGTTGATCTCCCCCTTGCGCCTTGTGACGGTGGTCCAGCCAAGGTAGCCGAGCATCAGATACAGCACGATATTCACCATCAGCTCCAGCCATTTGATGGGGATGCTGGCGGTCAGGGTGCTCAGGAGAAAGGCGATCACAAGGCCCACGACAAGGCCCACGACCCCAAGGAATATCTCCGAAAGCGCCATTTCGGAAAGTGCCGCTTCCATCCTTCGCAGGAAGGTGATAAAGCCATCGATGATGTGCGGGGAAATAATAAAAAAGATGATTCCGAAAAGAAGACCCGCCGCAATAAAGATGACCGGTATCACCCAGGAAAGCAGAGCATCATACATGCTCAGCATCCCGAAGGAAACGAACAGCCGGTTCAGACCTTCCACAGCCGCAACACCCAGGAACATGCCGAAGGCAGCCGCGAAAAGCCGCGCGATTTTTCTCGCCAAATTGATCACGCTCCTTTTTCGCCCGAAGGCTTTTTTAAAAATAAAAATAAAAATAAATATAAATGAATGGCACATCCCGTGCCGCAGCTTGCTTTATTATCCGCCGACGCTGCGGAAAAGCTCTTCCGCACTGCGGCCGCTTGCAGCGCTCAGCTCCGAAACGAGGACCTGCCGCGCGCCGGCAAGCATCTTCCTCTCCCCGGAGGAAAGGCCCTTTTCCGCTTCCCGCCTTACAAGGCAGCGGACCACCTCCGCCACCTCATACACGCTGCCGCGTCTGAGTTTTTCATAGTTTTCCCGGTAACGCTGGTTCCAGTTGCCGCTTTCCTCCGGCGGCTCTTCCCTGAGAAAAGCAAGCACCCTTTCACATTCGTCGGCACCGATCACATAGCGAAGCCCCACGCTTTCCGCCCGCTTGACGGGCACGAAAGCGGTCATCCTGCCGATGAGAAAGCGCAGCACATAATAGCTTGCCGTTTCGCCAAGCACCGTGCGCTCTTCGATCCCCTCTATTTCGCCTACGCCATGCATCGGGTAACACACCCGCTCGCCGACCTTGAACACGGCTTTTTCATCCTTTCTGAAACTGTACGGTAAAAAGAAATTTTCTGAAATCATGATAGGGAAAGGTATATCTTGCTATCATAATTATAAACTTCCGCTGCCGCGCTTGTCAAAGGAAAGAGCACGTTTCGGCATGTTACGGCTCTTCCTTTATGCTCTTCATGCCGTGTTTCGGCATGCCGCCCGGGATCTCCTCTTCCCGGAAGGTCCTGCCGCTGCGGATGTGATTTTCCCGTATCTTCGCTTCGTTTCCGAGGCTGCCGGGGATATAGTACCGCCTGCCCTTCACGGAAGGGGGCATGTATTCCTGCTCCACCACATGGCCGGGATAATCATGGGGATACTTGTAGCCCTTGCCGTGTCCAAGTTTTTCCGCACCGTAAAAGGCAGTATCCCGAAGGTGGATGGGCACGGGCTCATCCACCGTGGTCTTTGCATCCCGGAATGCCGCATCCACCGCACATACGATAGCGTTGGATTTCGGGCTTTCGCAAAGAAAGATAATGGCCTGGGCAAGGGGCAGCCTTGCTTCCGGCATGCCGATATGTTCAAGGGCTGTGGCGGCAGAGACCGCCTGTACCATAGCCTGGGGATTCGCAAGGCCGATATCCTCCGATGCGTGGGCGATGAGCCGCCTTGCGATAATGCGCGGATCCACCCCCGCGTAAACAAGCCTTGCAAACCAGGCAAGAGCCGCATCGCTGTCGCCGCCGCGAAGGCTTTTGCAGAAGGCGGAAAGCATATCGTAAAACTGCTGGTCGTCACACTTGACCACCTTTTGCTGCACGGATTCCGCCGCCACCGCAAGGTCGATGCGGATAACGCCATCCGCGGGGGGCGTGGTGCGTACCGCAAGCTCCAGCGCATTGAGGGCCGAGCGGGCATCTCCGTTTGCGATCCGGGCGATGTGGGCAAATGCGTCGGGATCGACGGCAACACTGTAATTGCCAAGGCCCCGCTCCTTATCCGAAAGGGCGGCGCGCATGGCGCTTTCCACATCCTCCGTGGAGAGGGGATAGAACTGAAAGAGCCTGCACCTTGATACCACGGCGCTCGTCATGGATACCATGGGGTTTTCCGTAGTGGAGCCGATAAAGCGGATCACGCCGCTTTCAAGGGCGGGAAGGATGCTGTCTGACTGGGTCTTTGACCAGCGGTGGCACTCGTCGAGCAGCAGGTATGTGCTCTGCCCGTAAAGGGCAAGAGCTTTTTCCGCCTCTTCGATGACGGCGCGCACTTCCTTCACGCCGGCGGTGACGGCGTTGAGCTTCGCAATGCGCGCGCCGGTGGTGTTGGCAATGACGCTTGCAAGGGTGGTCTTGCCGCAGCCCGGCGGGCCGAAGAAGATGGAGCTTGTCAGGCTGTCCGTTTCGATGGCGCGGCGAAGGAGCCTTCCCTTCCCCACGATATGCGCCTGCCCGATAAATTCATCCAGCGTGCGCGGGCGCATCCGGTCCGCAAGGGGCGCGCGCTTCTGCGCATTGCCCGAAAAAAGGTCTCCCTGCATGGCATTGGCTCCCGTTTTTTACATAGAATGGTTTGCTGTCATTATACATGCTGCCCGGCGTTTTCCGCAACGGCTCTTTCCTCTTCCCCTCCTTTCCTTTGCAAAGAGTTCACAAAAATGCAATGCCCGGTGCTGCTGTTATTCTCTCTGCATCCTGCCGGCATATTTCTTTAAATATAAAACCATTTACTTTCACCCATGCCGCAATGTAATATAGTATTGATACTTGCGGCCGTCACCACCGGCCCGGAAAGGGATCTATCTCTATGCGAGCAAGCCGCGCAATCAACATTCTTGATGAAAGCGTATCCGCGCCGCGGATCATCTGGCGCCTTGCATGGCCCACCATCCTTGAGCAGATGCTCGTTTCCATCGTGCAGTATGTGGATACGGCGATGGTCGGATCGCTCGGCAAAAACGCCACCGCTTCCATTGCTGTCACATCTTCCTTCACATGGCTGATGAACGGTTTCTTCTCCGGCATTGCCATGGGTTTCGGCGTGCCCGTGGGCCGCTATATCGGCGCGGGAAAACACGAAGAAGCCCGCACCGTCATCCGCCAGGCGGTGCTGACCATCTTCGGCTTCGGCCTGTTTGCCACACTCGTCATGCAGATCATCGCCCCCTTCCTGCCCGGCTGGCTCGGCGCGGAAGAGGCCATCCGCGGCGATGCTTCCGCCTACATTGCCATCGTCAGCTCCGTGTATGTGTTCTCCCTCGCCATCAACGCCTGTTCGAACATACTGCGCTGCGCCGGCGATACGCGAACGCCCCTTATTTTCAATGTTGCCACCAACGTGATCAACGTGGTGCTCAACTTCCTTTTCATCTTCCCCACCAGGGAAATGAACATCCTCGGCCTTTCCTTCACGATGCCCGGCCTCGGCCTCGGCGTCCGGGGCGCAGCCATCGCCACCGCCGCCGCCTGTGCCTTTTCCGGCACGATGCTCCTCCGGGCGCTGTTCCGGCACACCTTCCCGGCCTCCATCTCCATCAAGGATAATTTCCGGCCCGACAGGCACATCCTTGCGGATATGGTGCATCTCGGTTCCCCCATCACCTTTGAGCGCGTGATGGTATCCCTCGGGCAGATCACCCTGACGGCCCTTGTTACATCCCTCGGCACCGCTTCCCTTGCGGCCCACAGCCTTGCCACCACCGCGGAATCCATCATCTACATGCCCGCTTTCGGTATCTCCGTGGCGGCAACGGCCCTTGCGGCCCAATCCCTCGGCGCAAAGCGGCCGGATCTTGCCAAGCGCTTTGCGGATTACTGTTTGATCGGCAGCGTGATATTCATGAGCGCCATGGGTGCGGTGCTCTTCTTCGGCGGCGAATGGCTCGTTTCCCTGTTCACCCCGGACGCGGAGGTGGTCATGCTCGGCGGAAAGATCCTGCGCATCGAAGCCTTTGCGGAGCCCTTCTACGGCATCATGATGGTCGTGGTGGGTCTCCTTCGCGGCGCGCGGCAGATGAAAGCCACCTTCATCATCTCCGCCATCGGCATGTGGGTGGTGCGTATCCCCCTGGCGCTGCTGCTGCTTGAAACCACGAGCCTTGGCCTGAGCGCCGCCTGGGTCGCCATGTTTGCGGATCTGACCACCCGCGGTATCCTGAGCCTCATCTACTTCCTCAAAGGCAGCTGGCTCAAGCGGGATACCGGCACCGCATAACACATTCCCCATACAGCTTTTCCACCGTGGCCGAAGCAAACGCTTCGGCCTTTTCTTTGTCGGAAACAAACGCCGCATCCGCCCCCGCCGCGCAAAGAAGATCGAAAAAATCGCCACCTTGTGTCAGAACGCCCACAGCATACACCGCCGTGCCCGCCCCTTTGGAAAGACTCTCCGGCAAAAAGACGCCGAAGGGCGGCCGCTCCGCTTCATCCCGGGGCGCTTCGAGCATCCGCACAAGCGTGCCGCACCGTTCCCACACAGCGGGCGGGAATATATCGCCTCCCGTCAGCAGCAGCACCGCAGCGGGCCGTTCCACCCGCTCAAGCAGCGGTCTGCGGTTCAAAAGCCGCAGCGCCGCCGCAAGCCCTGCCGCCGCATCGCCTCCGCCCTCCGCCGGGGCCGCATCGATGGCCGCAAAAAGCAGCTCGATCTCATCTGTCAGCGGCGTACGCCAGCGGGAATCCCCCGCCGCGCCGCAGGGCACAACAGCGACCCTGTTTCCGCCTCCCTCCGAAAGCACCGCCTCCGCGATGGCCGCCGCAAGGGCGCGGCTCACCGTTTCCCGGCCGAAGCAGCCGTTTTCCGCGGAAACATCGATGCGCAAAGGCACGCCGTCCCCGCCCCGGACGAAATGATATTTCCAGCTTTCAAAGCCCCGCGCTTCTTCCGAAAGCAGAAAGCTTTCCCGGAAGCGGTATTCCTTTTCCGCATCGAGCAGCACTTTTCGCCCGAGCGCCGCATCGTATGCGGAAAGCTGTCCCTCCCCTGCTTCTCCCGCCGCCGCAGCTGCCGGGAACGTGACACCCATCGCTTCCTCCTCTGCCGAAACGGCGGCGGGAGCAAGATAAAAGTGATCGCCATTCAAGCAGGGACAGGAAAACCAGGGCTGTGAATCTTCCCCGTCCCACAGGGCGCCGAGGGCGGACATCTCCGCCACGATCACAACATCCATGCCCGCGGCCGCGGCGGCCCCTGCGGATGTGCTGCCGCAGAAGGCAAATGCCGCCGCTGCCACTGCCGGAATGAACCGGAAAAACCGCATGCCCTCATCCCCTTTCGCGTTCGTTTTCTCTATCATGCATGAAAAAAACGGCCTTTGCATCCCATTCGGGAGGATTAGATCCCTTTCCCGAAAGGTTCTCCTTTTTTGCATGCATAGAATTTAACACGTTTTTTGCGGCAGCCCTTTTGCTTGTGCCCGCCTTCGGCCGTATGGTAAAATGATGCCGATAAGCCGCATGAGCCGGTTTCACAAAATACACCTTCCGAAGATGGGAAACAACGCCATGAATCAAGCGAACGAAACGATCCTGCGGGCCGTGATCGAAAAGGCAAAAACGCTGGGCGATGATGCGCCGGCCCTGATCGGCATATACGGCAGTGCCGCCACCGGCGATACCCACGAAAAGTCCGATCTTGACCTGCTGATACCGGCATGCGGCGAAAGTGCCCGCCGCCTTGCCGCAGCCTTTATTCTTGACGATCCCGGTGTGGGCTACGATATTTACTGTGCCGATCCAAGCAGCCTTCTTGCGGATGCCCAATGCCGCCACGCCCATCTTTCAAGGCTCCTCGATGCAAAGATCGTCTTTATCCGCGACGAGGAAGCTTTCCGCCGGTTCTGCGAACTACAGGAACAGGCAAGGCGCATCCTTGCTTCAAGCGAGCGGTTCGACCGGGTATACGAACTGGAGGAAAAAGCAAAGGCTGCCTTTGCGGATGCCTGCCTTTGCGAAGGGTTGGGGCAGGTGCGCCTTCATGTTTTCGGCGTGATGCATTGCCTGATGGATGCCGCCATGCTTTTTCACGGCACTTATTTCAGGCTGGGCACAAAACGGGCGCTCGAAGAGCTTTCCGCCCTGCCTGTGGATCCCGCCTTCCCCGCCATGCTGCAGGCCGCCGCAGCGGCAAAAACGGCCGGTGAATTAAGAGGGATCGCCAGGGATCTTCTTCTGTATGCCCGGGCGCATTTTCACGCCCCGAAGGAAAAAGCGGCGCCCTCCTGCAGCCTTGCCGGCACCTATGAAGAAATGTATTCCAACTGGCGCAACAAGGTGGAGGAAGCCGCAAAGAACGGCGATATTTTTTCTTCTTTCGTTAACATGTGCAGCATGCAGTACATGCTCAATGCCATCTGTTCGGAAACCGGGATCGGCACTGACAGCCTTTTGGAAGCGTACGACCCCGCCCGTTTGGAGCACAACACCCTCCTGTTGGATGCCTGCCTGCAAAAATACGAATCGGTATATCGGGCTGCCGGGATCTCCATCAACCGTTTTGCGGATGCGGAAGCCTTCGCGGCGGATTATTTGCGCAAATAGCGCGCGGAAAAAGCTGCCCGCAAATACACAACGGCCCGTGATATGCATCACGGGCCGTTTTTATGCAGCAGCTTTGTTTTCAGCTTCCCTGCACGAGCTCCAGCACTGTTTTCACAAAGAAAATGGTAAGCACGACGAGAATGATCGGTTTTGCTGCCTTCGCACCGTTTTTCACGAACAGCCTTGTGCCAAGGTAATTGCCGAGGATGCTGAAGGCGCCTGCCGCAAGGCCAAGAGGGTAGATCACCTTGCCGTTGAGAAGGTATACCGTCAGCGCCGCCACGTTGGTGGAAAGGTTCATGGCCTTGGAAAGGCCGTTGGCATCCGCAAGGCGCAGCTTTCCGGCACCAACAAGGAAAAGGATCATGAACGTGCCGGTGCCGGGCCCGTAAAAGCCATCATACATGCCGATGAAAAAGGCAACCAATACCGTAACAAGAACGGTTTTCAGGAAGGGGATCTGCGTTTCGCCTTCCACCGCGCTGACGCCCCTGCCAAACAGCACATAGGCCGCCGTCAAAGGCAGGATGAAGAGCATCACGATCCTGAACACGCCGTCATCGATCAGCAGGGCCAGCTCCGCGCCGATGGTGGAACCAGCAAGGGCGCAGACCACCGCAAAGGGCGCAAGCTTCAGCGGAATGAATCCCTTCCTGCCGTAGCGGATGGTGGAAAGGGCGGTGCCCATGCAGGAACTCAATTTATTGGTGCCGATGGCCATGTGCACCGGGATGCCGGAAATGAGATACGCAGGCAGCGAGATAAGGCCGCCCCCGCCGGCAATGGCATCCACAAAGCCCGCGACGAATACGAGCGGGCACACGATGAGATATTGGAGAAACTCCACTGTGTTTTTCCGTCCTTCCCCGGCACAAAGCCAGTCTTTCCCCGCGGAAAAAACTTCCCGCGGCCCCGAACAGTATACATTCTTTTTTTTGATTTGTATACTGCAATTTGGCCGCATGCCGAAAAAAGGGTGAAAGCGCTGCCGCTTTCACCCTTATATGCTTTTTCTCAGCGCAGTTCCGCCTTGCGCTGGCGCTTGAAGAGCACATCAATGCGCACATGGGGCTCCGCCCCCTCGAACAGAATGGCATATACCGTTTCGCAGATGGGAAGTTCCACGCCGTATTGCCTTCCGAAGTTCACGAGCGCCTGCACGGTATAATAGCCCTCCGCCAGCTTATCGTATTTTTCGCCCCGCACAAAGGCCTCGCCGAAGCGGCGGTTCTGGCTGTGGGGGGAAAACACCGTAGCTTCATAATCACCAAGGTGGCAAAGCCCGTAAGCGGAAAGCGGGTTGCCGCCCATGGCTTCGATGAGCCTTGCGATCTCACGCGTACCGCGGGACATCAGCGCGCCCTTAAGGGTGGTAAGATCATGCCCGTCGAGCATACCCGCGGCGATGCCGATCACGTTTTTCGCCGCCGCGCCGATCTCGTTGCCAAGAAGATCCTCGCCGTAATAAAAACGGATCAGGTCCCCCGCAAATTCATCCGCAAGGTGCTCCTTAAGGGAAGCATCCTCGCTGTCTATCACCATGCAGTTGGGGATGCCCCGGGTGAATTCCTGCACATGGCCGGGGCCGATCCACACAGCGACCCGGTTGGAAGGATCAAGGTTATCCTTCACGATCTCACTCAGGCGCCGGCCGGTCTTTACCTCGATTCCCTTCATGCACAGCACGATATCCTTTTTCCGTATTCCCATTCCGGCAAGCTGCTTCATGAGCCCATCGAGCTGCTGGGAGCCGATGGAAACAATAACGGTATCTGCCTTTGCCGCCTCTTCAAGGCAGGATGTGAGCTTCACGCTTTCCGTCAAAGCAAGATAATCGTTTTTCCGCTCTGCCGCAAGCCTTTGAAAGCGGGAAGAGTCTTCCCTGCCGTAAAGGGCCACATCATGGCCGAGCCTGTCAAGATACCAGGCGATGAAGGTACCCCACCGCCCGCAGCCGATCACAGATATTTTCATAGCCGGACTTCCTTGTTTGTTTATTTTTTATATTTTACCGCCGCTCGGCACGGTCATTTTTTGCTTTGAATTTGGGTTCCGTGCCGCTGAGGATGCGCTTGATGTTCGCCCTGTGCAAAAAGATGACGAAAACCGTCACGAAAGCGGAAAGAAGCATCGGCGCCAAAGCGGTATGGCCGAAAAGCAGCATGCCCACGGGATAAGCGATCGCGCAGGAAACGGAGCTGACGGATACCGTCCTTGCGGCGAGGAACACGAGAAAGAACACCGCCACAAGAAACAGGAAAAACCGGACATCCAGCACCAGCGCCACCGCCGCGCTCACCGTAACGCCCTTTCCGCCCCTGAAGCCGAAAAACACCGGGTAGCAATGGCCGATCAGGCAGGCTGCCGCCGCGGCGCATTTGCCCGTTTCGCCAAGAAGAAGGCCGCCGACGGTCACCGCCGCCGCGGTTTTCAAAAGATCGCCGATAAAGGTAATGACGCCCGCCTTCATGCCGAAAACGCGGGCCACGTTGGTCGCCCCGGCGTTGCCGCTGCCGCAGCCGCGGACATCCTGCTTATACTGTTTTTTTGTGAGGAGCACCGCCACGCTGATCGAGCCGAGAAGATACGCCGCGATTACCGCAAGGCAAAATTTCAATACGCTCATTTGTTTCTCCATCCTTCCTCCGGAGAGGATTCCTGCCGTGCGCGGGATCGCACACAGCTATTATCATACACGATTCTGTCTTCCGCTTCAAACAAACCGGCATTTTTTCACAAAATTGCCCCAAGCCGCGCAAAGGCTTCCCCAAGCCGTGCGCGGTCCACGCCGGAATAATCCACCACGATCTGGTGCATTTCCGCCTCCACGGGGATATGAGAATATTCGGAAAGGAAAGCAAGGCGTACCCCGGCCGACAGCGCCTCCCTGCGCAGGGTCTCATCGCTCTTATTCGTTTTTACCTTCAGAAGGAAATGCAGCCCCGCATCCTGTTCAAGGATCTCCGCCCTTCCCGCAAGGGGACTTTCCGCGATCGCCCCGATCACCGCATCCCGCTCTGCCCGGTAATGCTTCTTCATCCTGCCGATGTGCCTCTCAAAGTGTCCTTCCGCAATAAAGCGGGCAAGGGTATACTGTTCAAAACTCGGCACGGTGCAGGCATAAAAGGAAAGCTCCCTTGAAAAGCGCTCCACGAGCTTTGGCGGCAGGACCATATAGCCGATGCGGATAGAGGGTGCAAGACTTTTGGAGAAGGTGTTGGTATAAATGACCCTCCCCGAAATATCGATGCTCTGCAGCGTAGGGAGCGGCCGCGGCGCAAAGCGGAACTCGCTGTCGTAATCATCCTCGATGATGTAGCGCTCCTTACCTGCCTCCGCCCAGGCGAGCATCTCCTGCCGCCGGCCGATGGGCATCACCACGCCCGTGGGAAAATGATGGGAAGGCGAAATATGGGCAGTATCCGCACCGCTTTCATACAGCGTATCCACCCGCATGCCCTTTTCATCCACCTGCACATAGCGAAGGGGCATAGCGTTTTTTTCGTAGATTTTCGCCGCTTTCACATGCCCCGGGTCCTCCACCGCATAGATGCGTTCCCTGCCAAGCAACTGCACGATGAGGTTGTAAAGATACTCCGCACCGGCGCCTACCACGATCTGCTCGCTCTGAACGGACATGCCCCGGCAGGCGAACAGGTAGTCCGCAATGGCACGGCGAAGCTCCGGCGCACCCTTTGCAGGAGTGGCGGCAAGAAGCCTGCGCCTTGGTCCCGAAAGCTCGCTGCGAAGGATCTTTGACCATACAGAGAAAGGGAAGCGGCTCTCATCCGGTCGGTTGCTGCAAAGATCTACAAAGCAGTTTTCCGGCGTTTTTCCTTCGGGGACCGGCTCCGGCTTCATAAGCGCTGCAGCACCGGGGCGCTCCGCCCCTTCTGAAACAAAGTAGCCCCGCCTTTCCTCCGCGCGGATATAGCCCTCCGCCAAAAGCTGGGCATAGGCGTTTTCCACGGTAATCACACTCACCTTCATGTGCTGGGCAAGGCTGCGCTTGGAGGGTAACTTTGCATCCGCCTTCAGCTTTCCCGAAAGGATATCCTCCCGGATGCTGTGGTAAAGCCCAAGGTAAAGGGGCATGTCCTTTGTGGGTGCAGGGGTGTAGTTCAGCATGGTTTCCTCTAACTGATATTATAAAAGAGAATAAATTTGGTTATTTTCATAATATCAGTTTTCGCATATCATGGCAATGCCGCAAAACGCAGTTTTCGGCAGGAGGTCATTTTTATGCGTCACACCAACTGGGGCGTGCAGCGACTCGTTCTGGCGGCACTTTTCGCCGCACTCTGCTGTGTTTCCACTATCGTCATCCAAATCCCCTCCCCCATGAACGGCTATGTGAACCCGGGGGATTGCTTCGTGCTGCTTTCGGGCTGGCTCCTCGGGCCCCTTTACGGCAGCCTTGCAGCGGGCATCGGCTCCATGCTGGCGGATCTTTTTACCGGCTATGCCCATTATGCGATGGCTACCTTTCTTATCAAAGGAGCAATGGCGATCGCAGCATACCTTGTATGCAAAAAGCTCGGCGCAGTGCTGAACGGGCACAGACTGCTTCCGATGCTCTTCAGTTCCCTCACCGCAGAGTGTATCATGGTAGTCGGCTACTATTTCTTTGCGGGGCTCATCCTCGGCAAGGGGCTTGGCGCTCTCGGTGCCGCGGCAAGCGTGCCGGGCAACATCATACAGGGCGCTGTGGGCACCGTGCTGGCGATCTTGACTGCAAGCCTTCTTCGCAAACAGCATGTTTTGGAGCGGTTCCACCTGCGGATGCCGTAAAAAAGCGCGGATTTATAAAAAATAAAAGTTTTTTTGAAAAATGCAACCTTTTTCCCGCAACATGCGTTAGAATAGAGGAGTCAGCCGAAAAGGCGGCCAAAAAATTTAAAAAACGCTTGCGCGCAGCTGCAAAACCGCACGCCGCGCGCACAGGAGGTATTTTTCATGAAACGCAACGCACTTTCCCTTGTTCTGCTTCTTGCCCTTGCAGCAGCGCTTCTGCTTTCCGCCTGCGGCGAAAAGGCACCCGCCGGTGAAGGCGGCGCGGCTTCCTATGAAAGCCTTTCCGAAGAGGATGCCATCAACCTTATCCAGTCCGCTTACGATGAGATCGGCGCGGAAAACCTGCCCATGATGATGAACATGCCCCTTGACCTGACCGATATGGACGGCGTCGGTTACCACACCGGCCTTTCCTCCGTTGAAGGTATCGACGGCATCATCATCTCCGAAAGCGGCGTGGGCTCCATCGCCTACTCCCTCGTTTATGTCCGCGTTGCGGAAGGTGCCGACAGCGAAGCCATCCGCAGTGCCATCGCCGACAGCATCGATCCCGCCAAGTGGATCTGCGTGCAGGCGGAGACCGTTAAGACCGTCACCCTCGGCACCGATGTGGTACTCGTGATGGGCGCGCCCGATATGGTGGATACCGTAATGAACACCCTGCTTGCAAAGGCGGAAGGTTCCTTCGGCAGCATCGGCGAGCCCGTGACCAAATAAAGAGAACATACCGCAGCATCGGGGCCGCAGGGCGGCCCCTTTTTTGACCCTTCGCTTTCCGACAGAAAAAAGGAGTTTCCCATGCTTTTTTCAAGCGTAACCTTCCTTTATTTTTTCCTTACGGCGGTGCTGCTCCTTTATTTCCTCACGCCGCGCAAATTCAAAAACGCGGTGCTGCTGTTCTTTTCGCTCATTTTTTATGCCTATGGCGAACCGCGCCTTGTGGTGCTGATGCTTTTAAGCGTGCTTTCGGGCTATGTGCACGGGCTTTTGATGGGAAAATTCAAGGATAGCCCCCGGGCGAAAAAAGCATGCCTTGTCTCCTCCGTATGCTTTTCCCTTGCGCCGCTCCTCATCTATAAATACACGGATTTCTTCATCGGCAACCTGAACGCCCTCGGGGCTTCGCTGCCGCTTCTCGGGCTGACGCTGCCCATCGGCATTTCCTTCTACACCTTCCAGATCATCAGCTATACGGCGGATGTTTACCGGGGCGATGCTGCGCCCCAGAAAAACCCCATCGACCTTGCGGCCTATATCGCCCTGTTTCCGCAGCTCATCGCCGGGCCCATCGTCCGGTATACGGATGTGGAGCGGGATCTTTCCGCCCGCACCCATTCCGTGGAAAAGATCGGCGAAGGCGCCCTCCGTTTCAGCATCGGCCTTGGAAAAAAGGTGCTCATCGCCAACGTGCTCGGCGAGCTGAGCGCCGCCCTTCTCACGGCAGAGGGGAGCATCCTCGGCGCATGGGTGCGCGCCGCCGCGCTGATGCTGCAGATCTATTTCGATTTTTCCGGCTATTCTGATATGGCCATCGGCCTTGGCACCATGCTGGGGTTCCGTTTCCCGGAAAACTTCAACTATCCCTTCATCTCGCAAAGCGCCACGGAATTCTGGCGCCGCTGGCACATGACCCTCGGCTCCTGGTTCCGGGATTATGTCTACATCCCCCTCGGCGGCAGCCGTGTCAGCGCGGGAAAGCATATCCGCAACATTTTCATCGTCTGGTTCCTGACGGGTTTCTGGCACGGCGCAAGCTGGAACTTCATCCTCTGGGGCCTCTTTTTCGGCCTGCTGCTGCTGGCGGAAAAGTTCCTTTTGAAGGGTTTCTTTGAAAAGCTGCCCCGGATTCTGCGGCATGTGTATCTGCTGCTGGCGGCAGCGGTGAGTTTCCTTCTTTTCGATGCGCCGGATCTTGCCGCCGCTGCGGAACGGATCCTATCCCTTTTTGGCGGCGCGCCCCTTGTGAGCGGAGAGGGGCTTTATCAGCTCCGAAGCTACCTTGCGGTGCTGCTCATTGCGGCGGTGGGCGCAACGCCCCTGCCGAAGCGGCTTGCGGAAAAGCTTGCCGCTACGCCGGCGGGCGAAAAGGCGATGCCCATCCTCGCGCCCCTCTTTATGGCAGCGCTTATCATCGTCTCCACCGCCTACCTTGTGGATGGGTCCTTCAACCCCTTCCTGTATTTCCGTTTTTAAGGAGGATGCGCCATGCATGACAAACTGAAAAACCGCATCCTTGCGGCGCTGTTCGTTCTCATCGTAACAGGCGGCTTCCTGCTGCATGTGCTCCTGCCCGACAAAACCCTTTCCACTGCAGAGCGCCGCAGCCTTGCAAAACTGCCGCAAGTTTCCCTTTCCTCCCTTCTCGGCGGGAATTTCTCGCAGAATTTCGACACCTATGCCCTTGATCAGTTCCCCTTCCGGGACGCTTTTCGCTCCGTGAAAGCCTTTGTGCAGTATAAGCTCCTCGGCAGAAAGGACAACAACGGCATCTTCCTGACCGAAGGCCACATCGGCAAACTGGAGTATCCCCTTTCGAAATCCTCCGCACGCAGGGCAGCGGAAAAGTTCGTGCAGCTTCGGGATACCTATTTCCCCGAATCGCAGGTCTTCCTTTCCCTCGTGCCGGACAAAAGCTATTTCCTTGCGGAAAAGAACGGCTACCCTTCCCTTGATTATGAGCGGATGTTCGCCATCATGCAGGAGAACACGCCGGGCTTTACCTACATCGATGTGACAGACACCCTCAGCGCGTCGGATTATTACACCACCGATGCCCACTGGCGGCAGGAATGCCTTGCGGACACCGTGGCGCGCCTTGCGGAGGCACTCGGCATCGAAGAAAGCCTGAATGGCGGCTACAAAGCCGTTTCCATCGAGGATTTCTACGGCGTATACCACGGGCAGGCAGCGCTTTCCTTCAAGCCGGATACCCTAACCTACCTCACGAGCCCCACCACGGAGGATGCCCTTGTTTACAACATCGAAACAGGCAAAACGGAAACGGGCGTTTACGACCTTTCAAAGCTCACCGATGGCAAGAGCATGGATATGTATGATATCTTCCTTTCCGGTGCGGCAGCAGTGCTCAAAATCACCAACACCCATGCGGAGGGGGATGCAAAGGGGCGGGAGCTGATCCTCTTCCGGGATTCCTTCGGCTCGAGCATCGCGCCGCTGCTTCTTGACTGCTACGAAACGGTGACCCTTGTGGATATCCGCTACATCGCAAGCGAATTCCTTTCGCAGTATGTGGATTTCCACGGGCAGGATGTACTGTTCCTTTACAGCACATCCGTCATCAACAGCAGCGCCATGCTGAAATAAAATACTTTGGAACGGGATATTCAAAAATGTTACCGTTCCTTTTTTGTAATCTTTTTGACAATATCCGCGTTCCGTTTTACAATAGGGGTATCACTTCGCGGCAACTGCACAAAGCCGCATTTCTTAGGAGGAATACAATGGCATACGATCTTCAGAAGCTTGACGCGATGATGCAGGCCTTCATTGCGGAAAAGAAGCTGCCCGGCGTTTCCGTTGCCGTCCGCGGCCCGGAAGGCGTCATCTTTGAAAAGGGTTACGGCGTCGCCAATCTCGAAGGCCGCAAAGTGGATGAGCACACTATGTACGGCATCGCTTCCATGAGCAAATCCATGACCACCCTTGCCTGCTGCATCCTTGCAGCGGAAGGCAAGCTTTCCTTTGATGATCCTGTCTGCAAATATTTCCCCAACTTCCGCGTGCCCGGCAACCCCCAGCAGGATGTAACGCTGCGCCACCTTGCCATGCACACCGCCGGCATCCCGCCCATGGAGCCCCTTGAGTGGTCCATCGCCCTCAATACCCCCGGCCGCGACAGCGACTGGGTACGTGAAATGAAGAACACCGCCCCCAACAAGATGGAGACCATTGATCAGATCATCGATTACATCGCCACCAACCCCTATAAGACCCTCGGTCAGGCAGGCGAGATCATGAGCTACAGCAACGAAGGCTACGCCATCCTTTCCTACGTGGTGGATATCGCCTCCGGCACCACCCTGGAAGAATTCCTCATGGAGCGCGTCTTCAAGCCTATTGGCATGACCCGTTCCATTCTTGACCTTGATGCCAGCGAAGCCACCGCCATGGCCGGCGGCAACATCACGAGCCTCTTTGAACTCGGCGATGACGGCGAACTTGTCTGCGACGACCAGTGGTCCATCCTGCCGCCCTTCCGCGGCTGTGCCTGCGTGAAGTCCACCGCCCACGATATGGCCCGCTACTATCAGTGCATCGCCAACCGCGGCGTGATCGACGGCGTGCAGGCCATCCCCGCCGAAGCCATCGAGATCTTTGTCGGCGCCGGCTTCCCCCTGCAGGAGAAGGCCTTCTACTGCTACGGCCTCAACAAGCGCGTAAAGGCCGGCCACGTCATCTGCGAGCACAGCGGCGGCCTCCACGGCGTTTCTTCCCACGGCGGTCTGCTTCTTGATGAAAACTACGGTTTCGCCGCCCTCTGCAACCAGGGCAGCACCGATCCCGAGCCCCTCGTATGGATGATGTACAACATGATCATGGGTCTGCCCCTTGAGGAAAGCCACCGCTGGCTCTTCCCCACCGGCGAAGACTTTGCGGAGCCCGAGATGCTCGTGGGCAAGTACATCTGCTACGAAGGCATCCCGGTAACGGTGGATGTGTTCGTGAAGGACGGCAAGGCATGGGCCCGCAACGATGAGACCGAGATCGAACTTCTCTGGTCCGGCGGCACCTGGTTCATGACGCGCCGCCTCGACAACGGCGCCCTCGGCAGGATGCACTTCTTCATCCGCGACGGCAAGGCATGGGCCGTGCAGGTCTATTCCCGCGTTTACCAGAAGCTCGAAGACTGATCCGTTTCCTCTTTTTTAAAAAATCATCACCCACAAGCGATGCGCTTTCCGGCGCATCGCTTGTTTTTTCCTGTGTTTGGGGCTATAATTTAAGGTTAGAAATACCTTGCAGCGCGGCTGCGGAAAGAAGATGTTTTTTCATGACAAAAATCGATATTTTCTCCGGCTTTCTCGGTGCGGGCAAAACCACCCTCATCAAAAAGCTGATCAAAGAAGCCTATGCGGGCGAAAAGCTGGTTTTGATCGAAAACGAATTCGGCGAGATCGCCGTGGATGGCGGTTTCCTGCAGGATGCGGGCGTGGATATCACGGAAATGAACTCCGGCTGCATCTGCTGCAGCCTTGTGGGCGACTTTGCGGAAGCCCTGAAAAAAGTGATCGCGGATTTTGCACCCGACCGCATCCTCATCGAACCCTCCGGCGTGGGCAAGCTGAGCGACGTGATCCGTGCCGTCAACGGCATCGGCGAAGCTGCCCTTTCCCTCAACAGCGCCACCGCCGTGGTGGATGCGAATAAGTGCAAAATGTACATGAAAAACTTCGGCGAGTTCTTCAACGATCAGGTGGAACACGCCGGCGCCCTCATCCTTTCCCGCACGGACAGCATCGGTGCGGATAAACTGGCGGCGGCGGTGGCTCTGCTCCGGGAACACAACCCGGAGGCCGTGATCGTCACTACCCCCTGGAACGAGCTTTCCGGCGCACAGATCCTTGCCGCCATGGAACAAAAGGATACCCTCAGCGCCGCCATGGAAGCGCTGCAGCAGGAAAAGCACCACCATCATCACCATGATGACGAATGCTGCTGCGGCCATGATCACCATGAACACCATCACCACGATGAGGAATGCTGCTGCGGCCATGATCACCATGAACACCATCACCACGATGAGGAATGCTGCTGCGGCCACGATCACCATGAACACCATCACCACGATGACGAATGCTGCTGCGGCCACGATCACCATGAGCATCATCACCATGATGACGAATGCTGCTGCGGCCACGATCACCATGAACACCATCACCATGATGGCGAATGCTGCTGCGGCCACGATCACCATGAGCATCATCACCACGATGGCGAATGCTGCTGCGGCCACGATCACGAACACGGCCACCACCATGCGGACGAAGTGTTCATGAGCTGGGGCATTGAGACCACCCATAAGTTTGACCCTGCCGCCCTTGAAGAATCCCTCAACGCCCTTGCGGATGAAGAGCGCTTCGGCGCCGTGCTGCGTGCAAAGGGCATCGTGCAGGGCGAGAACGGAAACTGGCTGCACTTTGACCTTGTGCCCGGCGAGGTATCCCTCCGCGAAGGCAGCGCCGCCATCACCGGCAGGCTCTGCGTCATCGGCGCGAAACTGAACGAAACCGCCCTCAAGGCGCTGTTCCCCGCCAAATAAAGGAGACAAAATGAAAGAGATCCCCGTATATCTGTTTACCGGCTTCCTTGAGGCAGGCAAGACCCGCTTCATTCAGGAAACGCTGGAGGATAAGCGCTTCAACGCCGGCGAAAGGACGCTGCTCCTTCTCTGCGAGGAGGGCGAGGAGGAATATGCCCCCGATACCTTTGCCGCCAGCGAAGTGTATATTGAAACCGTTGAAAACGAAAGCGATCTCAACGCAAAAGCGCTGGCGGCCATGCTCAAAAAATACAAGGCCACCCGTGTGATCGTGGAATATAACGGCATGTGGCAGCTTGATTCCCTTTACGGAAACATGCCCGAGGGCTGGAGCATCTACCAGGAATTCCTGTTTGCGGATGCCCGCACCTTCCTCAATTACAACCAGAACATGCGCTCCCTTGTGGTGGATAAGCTCAAAAGCTGCGAGCTCGTGGTGTTCAACCGCACGGAAGAAACCACGGATAAGCTCATGTTCCACAAGATCGTCAGGGCTACCTCCCGCCGCACGAACATCGCCTTCGAATATGAAGACGGCCGCGTGGAGTATGACGAGATCGAAGACCCCCTGCCCTATGATCTTGAAGCCCCCATCGTGGAGATCGCCGACAGGGATTATGCCATCTTTTACCGTGACATTGCGGAAGACCCGGAAAAATATGAGGGCAAAACGCTGCGCTACAAGGGTATCGTTGCCAACGCAAAGGGCCTTGGCAAAGAGATCTTCATCATTGGCCGCCATGTGATGACCTGCTGCAAGGATGATATTCAATACAGCGCCCTTGTGTGCAATTACAAAGAAGCATCCACCCTCAAAAAGCGGGATTGGGTCATGCTTACCGCCACAGTGAAGCTTGAATACCATAAGGCCTACGGCATGAAGGGCCCTGTTTTGACCGCCATCAGCGTGGAGAGCGCCGAAAAGCCGGAAGAAGAGCTTGCTACCTTCTTCTAAGCCCCTTCCGATTGTAAACTTTCTTTGCAAAATGCGTCCCTTTCCCCATCTTTTGATGACAGGGCGCGCCCGGTGCATGTATACTGATAACGTATCCTATTTGCTGTTTTCAGGAGGTTTATGACCTTGAGACACCTTCGTTTTCTTGCCCTTCTGCTTGCGGGGCTGCTGCTCCTGCCCCTTGCGGCCTGTGCAAAACCCGTTACCGAAGCAGGCAGCAGCGTGATCGATATCCCCGTTGAGACCCCCGCCCCCACCGAAGCGCCTGCCGTTCAGGGCAGCGTACCCACGGCACCCATCCCGGAGGAAACGCCCGCACCGGCCCTGTCTGCCGCACCGGAGACGACCGCCGCGCCCATTCCGGCGCCTGCGACCCCCGCACCGGCAGAAACGCCCAGGCCCACCGAAGCGCCCGCTGCAACGGAGGCTCCCGCTGTGACCCCTGCGCCGGAAGCGGAAAACAATGCTCCCGTTCCTTCCGGCGACCTTCCCTATTACCTGTATGTGGAAAAGGGCTCCTTCACGCTGACCATCTATGAGCGCGCATCTGACGGCACCTATTCCAAGGTATACAAAACCTACCGCATCGCTCACGGCGGCAACAAAACTCCCGCGGGTTCCTTCACCCTTGGCGGTGACAGGGAACGCTGGCATGAATTCCCCGATGGCGGTTTCGTGCAGTTCGCTACCCGTTACCATAAGCGGCTCTACATCCACTCCCCCCTTTACGGCGAGGAGAACAACGGCTACATGTGGCCCAAATATTATGACGGCGAACTGGGCATCGGCAAGGAATCCACCGGCGGATGTCTGCGCATGGTCACGGAAGCCGCCCGTTTCATCTATGAAAACTGCCCGGAAGGCACGGTGATGGAGATCGTAAACGGCGCCCCCAAGGGCACCACCAGCGATGAAGTCCCGAGCCGCAACGGCGAACGCTACGACCCGACGGATGTGGAGGCCAAACGCTGACCCTTCGCTTCCGCCGAAAGGAGGCCCTATGCGAAAGATCGCGCTTATTCTGCTCATGGCGCTGCTAATTACAGGCTGCGCGCCCGCTCTGCCCGCGGAGGATTCCGCCCTTGATGTGGAAGATGTGATCAGCATCCCCACGCCGGATGCAGTGCCTTCGCCTTCCGCTGTGCCTACGGAGGCACCCATGCCCCTTCCCACTTCAGCGCCCACGCCGGTGCCAACGCCCACGCCCGTTCCCCTGCCCCTTTATAAAGTAAGGGTCAGCGAGCTGAATGTCAGGAGCGAGCCATCCACCTCCTCTTCCGACACGGTGATTGGCATGCTCAAATATGAGGACACGGTGGGCTATCTCGGCGAGGAGGGAGATTTTACCCGGGTACGCCTTCAGGACGGCACGGAAGCCTACTGTTTTTCCGAATACCTCGTCCCGGCGGATACGGTGCTTTATGCCTATGTGAAGCCGGAGACCGCCCAGAAGGTGGATATCGCCACCGGCGCGCTTGTGTTTGAAGATGACGGCGTGACCCCCGTGATGGTGAAAAACGAGCTTGTTGACCTGAAGCTTTACCTCCCCGATGCGCAATATGAGCAGCTGTTCAATACCGATCGCAACGTGATCGGCGAACCCCTTTACGGAAGGACTGTCTTTCTGCTGCAGAGGAGCGTGGCAAAAAAGCTGCAAAAGGCCTTCGATATCTTTAAGAAAGACGGCTACACCCTGAAGGTGTACGATGCTTACCGCCCTCTGCGGGTGCAGAAGCGGCTGTTCGAAGTGGTGAAGAACCCCCACTGGATCGCCGACCCTGCTACCACCGCTTCCAACCACAACCGGGGCGCGGCGGTGGACATGTCCCTGATCGACGATGCAACCGGCGAGGAACTTGAATTCCCCACGCCCATGCATACCTTCTCGGAGGAATCCGCCCGCACCTCGACAACATGGTCGGAAGAAGCCAAAAAGAATGTGGATTACATGACTGAAGTCATGGATGAGTGCGGCTTCAATTCCATCGAAAGCGAATGGTGGCATTTTTCCTGCAAGAACCGCAGCCGCTACATGACCACGGATATCGACCTTTCCACCGTGACCATGCTTCCCTATGACGAGCTGCCGGAAAACGGCCGCTGACACAAAAGACGAATTTCAAAGGAGGATATTTCCCCGTGCAGATCAAGAAAACCCTCTCCATGACCCTTGCTGTGATGCTGATGCTTTGCATCGTTTCCGCCTGCGGCGGTGCCCCCGCGGCCCCCGAAGGTGCTTTTTCCGAAAAGGACCTCGGCGTGATGATCGACGGCGCAGTGTATTACCTTCGCGAGGACAGCGCGCCCCTTCTTGAGGCCCTCGGTGGGGATTACGAATACAGCGAAATGGTGAGCTGCGTGTATGACGGCAAGGACAAGACCTTCACCTACCCGGGCATCAAGGTGAACACCGTGCCTGTTGACGGCAAGGACATTACCGAAATGATCACCCTGACCGACGGCACCTATGAGACCCTTCGCGGCGCAAAGGTTGGCGACAGCATCGCCTCCGTCAAGGAAGTCTACGGCAGCGACTTTTTCGATGACGGCTACATCACCTATTCCATCACAAACGACCCCACCGACATCGAGGCGGAACGCATCCAGTTTGAGCCCGCGGGCGACACCGTCGGCAAGATCTACATTTACTCCCCCAGCTATTGATTTCTTTGAAGGGAGAGGCTCATGGTCTTCAGCTCCCCCACATTCATCTTTCTGTTCCTGCCGCTGGTTTTTATCATCAACCTGTGCTGCAGAAAGAGCATAAAGTGGAGCAACGCGCTCCTTCTTCTCGCCTCACTGCTTTTCTATGCGTGGGGCGAGCCTGTTTACGTGCTGTTGATGCTCCTTACCACTTTTGTAAATTACCTTGCGGCACTTTTGATGGTGCGTTTCCCCGCAAAAAAGAAGCTGTTCGTCACATTGAGCGTGGTGTGGAGCCTCGGCATCCTCGTTTTCTTCAAGTATACGGATTTTCTCATTGAAAGCGTGAACGGCCTTCTCGGCCTTTCCATGAAAACCGTAGGCATCGCTCTGCCCATCGGCATTTCCTTCTTCACCTTCCAGGCCATGAGCTACGTGCTCGATGTTTACAGGGGCGATGCGGAATGTGAAAAGAGCTTTTTCCGGGTGATGCTCTATATCTCCCTGTTCCCGCAGCTCATCGCGGGTCCCATCGTGAAGTATCACGATGTGGCAAAAGAGCTTTCCTGCCGCAGCGTCACGGCGAAAAAAACTGCAGAGGGCCTTCGCCGCTTCTGCTTCGGCTTTGGAAAAAAGGTGCTGCTTTCAAACGCCCTTGCCGTCACGGCGGATGCGGTATATGCCCTTTCCCCGGATGCACTCAGCGCCCCTGCCGCATGGCTTGGCGCCATCGCCTATCTATTCCAGATCTACTTTGATTTTTCCGGCTATTCCGATATGGCCATCGGCCTTGGCCGCGCCTTCGGCTTCACCTTCCGGGAAAACTTCAACTATCCCTATGTATCCGCTTCCATGCAGGATTTCTGGCGCCGCTGGCATATCTCCCTTTCCACATGGTTCAAGGAATACGTGTACATTCCCCTCGGCGGCAACCGCAAAGGCAAACTTCGCACCGGCATCAACAAGCTTACCGTATTCCTTTTAACGGGCCTTTGGCACGGCGCCAGCTGGAATTTCGCCATCTGGGGCCTTTACCACGGCGGCTTCCTGATGCTGGAAAGCTACGGCATTTTAAAGCCGAACCGGTGGCCAAAAATCCTGCGCCGCATCTATGCGGTGCTTGCTGCCATGGTGGGTTTTGTGTTCTTCCGGGCGGAAACACTGCAAAAAGCGGTGCTGGTGCTCAAGGAAATGCTCCTTGGCTGGCAGATGACCCCTGCCGCCCTGGCGGAGCTGAGCCTTCTCATTTCGCCCCTTTCTGTAGCGGCGCTCCTTCTTTCCTTCTTCGCCTGCACCCCTGTGATGCACGAGGCAGGGGAAAAGCTGGCGGCGAGATGCCCGAAATCAGAGTGGTGCATTTACCTTGCGGCACTGGTGCTGTTCCTGTTGAGCATCCTTTCCCTTTCCACCGCCGCTTACAACCCGTTCATCTATTTCCGTTTTTAAGGGGGCAGACGCATGAAAAAACCGTTTTTTATCGCCTTTACCGCCCTCATTCTCGCCGTTTCCATGGTGCCTGCCGCCGCGCTGCTCTTTGGCTACGAGGCGGAAAACCGGGAAAACAGACCCCTTGCCCGCTTCCCGTCCCTGTTTGAGCGGGGCAAGGTGAATCTTTCCTTCCCGCAGGGCTTTGATTCTTATTTTGAGGATCATTTCGGCTTCCGTGAGGAGATGGTATCCGCCTTCCACGGCATCACCATGTCCCTTCTTCACGATACGCAGAACGAGAAAGTCATCGTGGGCAAAAACCACATGCTCTTCTATGCAGAGACCCTTGATGATTACATGGGCCTTGCCTTGCTTTCCGATGAGGAGATCGCGCGCATCGCCGCCTGCCTTCGCATCGAAAAGGAATACTGCGAAAGCCGCGGCATCAGCTTTACCTTCTCCGTTGCCCCCAACAAAAACAGCATTTACGGTGAAAACATGCCCGACCGCCTTGCGCCCACCCATGAAGAAGGCAACCGCGCCCGGCTCTATGCGGCCCTTGCGGAGGAGGGCGTTCCCACCGTGGATTTTGCCGCCCTGCTGCTTGCTCACAAGGGGGATGGACAGCTTTACCACGACCGGGATACTCACTGGAACGAGCGGGGCGCCCTGCTTGCCTACAATGCCATCATGGCGCGCGTTGCGGCGGATGCGGATTACGAGACCTATGCAGAACTTATACCCGCCACCCGATACGACGATGCGGGCGACCTGCACAACTTCGTGCTGCCCGCCCTTTCCGGCAGCCGCCCCCGCCCCGACTACGGCATTGAAGAAGCTTTCACCTACGATGAGGGTGCCCGCCCTGCGCAGGATACCACCTTCGGCACGGTGAGCGGCAAAAACGATGTTTCGCTGCACCTGTTCCGGGATTCCTTCGGCAATGCGCTGCTGCCCCTTCTTTCCACCAACCTTGGAAGGGTCAAATACAGCGCGGAGTTCCCCTACAACTACACCCTGCTGGATGCGGATGCGCCTGATGCTGTCTTCATCGAGCTTGTGGAGCGCAACATCAAAAACCTGCTGCTGAGCGCCCCCATGATGCCTGCCGTGGAAACGGAGGCGCCTTCCGCCGGCAGCGAAGGCGGCAGCGCAAAATACACCGCCTTCAAAAGCGGCGGCTATATGAAGGTACAGGGCTGCTTTGATGCGGCGGTGCAGCCGCAGCGCATCTTCCTCACCCTTGAAAAGGAAGAGGAAAGCCACAGCTACGAAGCCTTCCCCATCCTCGAAGAGCAGGCCGCAAAGCTTGCAGGCAGCATGGAAAATCCCCGCGGTTTTTCCCTGATGCTGCCTGAGGGACTCAGCGGTGAATACGCCCTTACCCTCAACGCAGATGGAGTCCTTTATACCCTTGCGCCGCTGAATCTCACGGAGGAATGAGCCTATGCTGACACTGCGCACAGCTACCGCGGCGGATGCTGCCGCCCTTGCGGCTATTTACCGCCCCTATGTGGAGGAAACGGACGTCACCTTTGAGCTCACCGCTCCCGATGCGGCGGAATTCTGCCGCCGCATGGAAAAAACGCTCCTTCGCTACCCCTACCTTGTGGCGGAGGAGGAGGGCATCATCCTCGGCTATGCTTACGCTTCGCCCCTTATTGACCGCCGCGCGGCGGATGCTGCAGCAGAGGTATCATCCTATGTACGTTGGGATGCCCGTGGAAAAGGCGTGGGGAACGCATTGCTCGAAGCGCTGGAGCTTCTGCTGCAAAAGCAGAATGTGAGCGCTGTCTACGCCTGCATCACCTGCCCGAACCCCCAAAGCGAAGCCTTTTACGGAAAGCGCGGCTATGTGCCTTGCGCCCGGTTCCACCGCTGCGCCTTTAAGCTCGGTGCATGGAAGGATGTGGTGTGGATGGAAAAGCACATCCTGCCCCATGAGGATACGCCGAAGGCATTTGTGCCCTTCGGGGCACTTGAAAGCAAATAAACAACCGCCCGAAGGGAGGCAAAAACCATGCTCATCGCCATCATCGGCGAAAACTGTGTGGGAAAATCCACACTGGCCGGCCAAATCAGCGAACATATCGGTGCAAAAATCTATTCCGGCAAGGATTATTTGCGGCTTGAAAAGAACCCTTCCCTTGCGTTGTCCCGTTTCAGGCAGCTGCTGCAGGAAGCGGTAATCGGCGAACCCGTCATCTACATCATCACGGAAAAGGAACATGTTGAACTGCTGCCCGAAGGTGCCTTGCGCATCGTTCTCACAGCGGAGCTCGATGTGATCAAGGAGCGGTTCCGGGCAAGGATGCGCGGCAATCTTCCCCTGCCCGTTGAAAAGATGCTGGAAGCGAAACACGGCATGTACGATAACCTGCCCTGCAGCATGAAGCTCGATGCAGCTTATGATATAAATGCAGTCCTTGAAACGATCATGGCTGCATCCGCGCAAATGGGATAGCGGCACATTTCCTTACACACAAAGACCCGGCCTGCAGAATGCAGGCCGGGTCAGCTGCTTTTTGGGCATTATCCCCGGTACAGGCTCTTCACAAGGGCGATCTCTCTTGCATAGCCCGCAAGGTCATTGGGCGTTTCAAGGCCGATGGGCAGGCCCCGAAGGGCGCTGTGGTTCACAAGCTTCATCAGCGCATCAAGGCCGATATTGCCTTCCCCAAGGCAGGCGTGGCGATCTTTTTTCGTGCCGTAAAGATTCTTGCTGTCGTTGAGGTGGATCGCTTTGAGTTTATCAAGACCGATAATGCGGTCGAATTCGTTGAGCACGCCTTCAAGATCGTTGACGATATCATAACCGCCATCGAACACATGGCAGCTGTCAAGGCAGACGCCCAGCTTTTCGGGCAGCTCTACCCGGTCGATGATGGCGCGGAGTTCCTCAAACTTGCCGCCCACCTCGCTGCCCTTGCCCGCCATGGTCTCAAGAAGCACGGTGGTGCCCTTTGCCTCCGGCAAAACAGCATTGAGCGTTTCCGCAATGAGCTCGATGCCCCGTTCCATGCCCTGCTTCACATGGCTGCCGGGGTGGAAATTGTAAAGGCACCCGGGGATGTGGGAAAGGCGGAAAAGGTCATCGCGCATGGTGTTCACCGCAAATTCCCGAAGCCCTTCATCCGCCGCGCAGGCATTGAGGGTATAGGGTGCGTGGGCAATGACGGAACCGATGCCCTCCTTTTCCGCAAAGGCACAGTAGGCTGCCGCATCCTCAGCATCAAAGGACTTGGCACTGCCTCCCCGGGGATTCCGCGTAAAAAACTGGAAGGTATTCGCGCCGATGGAACGGGCTTCCTTCCCCATATGGAGAAACCCTTTCGAGGATGAAAGGTGACAACCGATATACAGCATATTGATCCTCCTGTTTTGTCTGCTATCAGTATACCATTTTCCCGCATTTTGGGAAAGCACCGCGAAAAAGGCGGCAGGGCTGTTCATTCCCTCCGGTTTGTGTTATTATATAAGATACGCCAATAGCATATTTCAATTTTCTTATAACACAGCAAACAGGGAGGACTTCATGACAGCACAGGAGATCCGTTATCTGAAACAGCTTGCCCGCGAATACCCCACACCCCAGGCCGCCAGCGCGGAGATCATCAACCTTACCGCCATACTGAACCTGCCCAAGGGCACGGAACACTTTATGAGCGACATCCACGGCGAGCACGAGGCGTTTCTGCATATCCTCAACAACGGCAGCGGCGCCGTTGCCAGCAAGATCGACAAGGCCTTTGACGGCTCCCTCGTCAGCTCCGAGCGCCGCGCCCTTGCCGCCCTCATCTACTATCCCCGTGAAAAGCTTATCGAGGCCAAAGCCACTGTGGAGGATCTTCACGACTGGTACTGCGTCACCCTACGCCGCCTTATCGCGGTAGTAAAGCTTTCCACCACCAAATATTCCCGTTCCAAGGTCAGAAAGGCGCTCCCCAAGGAGTTCGCCTACATCATGGAAGAGCTGATCAACACCTCCTCCAGCCCCAACCGGGACAGGTATTATGACAACATCATCCGTGCCATCATCGATACCGGCGTGGCAGATACCTTCATCACTGAAATGGCAACGCTCATCAAGCGCATGAGCGTGGACCAGCTGCACATTGTGGGCGATATTTTCGACCGCGGCCCCCATGCGGATGTCATCCTTGACCATCTGATGACCCACCACAACGTGGATATCCAGTGGGGCAACCACGATGTGATGTGGATGGGTGCCGCCGCCGGCAGCGATGTCTGTGTGGCCACGGCGGTCAGAAACTGCGTGCAATACGATAACCTTGACATGCTGGAAAACGGCTACGGCATCAACCTGCTGCCTCTGGCGCTTTTCTCCAATGAACAATACGGCGACAGCGATTCCTCCGTCTTCAAGCCCCGCAAGCTGCCGGAAGAGCCCTTCAAGCCCCGTGATCTGAACCTGTATGCCAGAATGCACAAGGCCATCAGCGTCATCCAGTTCAAACTCGAAGGCCAGCTCATCAAGCGCAGAAGCGAATTCAGCATGGCGGACAGGGATGTGCTTTCCCGGGTTGACTGGGAAAAGGGCACTTACCGTGTGGACGATACGGACTATCCGCTGAAGGATACGTATTTCCCCACCGTTGATCCTAAGGATCCCACCCGCCTAAGCCCCGAGGAAGAAGCCCTCATGCAGCAGCTGACTGCCGCCTTCATGCACTCCGAGCGGCTGCAGCAGCATGCCCGTTTCCTGTATTCCGTTGGCTCCGTCTACCGCTGCTGCAACGGCAACCTGCTGTTCCACGGCTGCGTGCCCTGCAATCGGGACGGCAGCTTCATGGAATTCACCTTCGGCCGTAACGTGTTTGCGGGCCGTGACTTCCTTGATTTCTGCGACAGCAAGGCCCGCGAAGGCTACTTCGCCCCGGAAGGCAGCGAAGAGCGCGCATTCGGACGCGATTTCCTTTGGTTCCTCTGGTGCGGCCGCCACTCTCCCATCTTCGCACGCAGCCACATCACCACCTTTGAGCGTGCCCTTATTGCGGATAAGGCCACCCACAAGGAGCCCAAGAACCCCTATTACGAGTATTATGACGATGAGGACTTCTGCCGTGAGCTGCTTGCCTCCTTCGGTCTGAACAAGCCCTGGAGCCGCATCGTCAACGGACACATCCCGGTAAAGGCAAAGGAGGGCGAAAACCCCTGCAAAGCCCACGGCCGCCTTGTGGTCATCGACGGCGGTTTCTGCCGTGCCTATCAGGGGCAGACGGGCATTGCCGGCTACACCATGTTCTTCAACTCCATCAGCATGCGCATCGCCGCCCACGAGCCCTTCACCACCATTGAGGATGCCGTGCGCCACGATAAGGATATCACCTCCCACAGCTTCACCGTGGAGGAATTCCCCAAGCGTGTTATGGTGGCGGATATCGACACGGGCGTGGAGATCCGGGGCCGCATCGAGGATCTCAAAAAGCTGCTTGAAGCCTACCGCAGCGGCGCCATCAAGGCGGATCCCAGCAAGCGCAAATAATACCGGCTGCCGCAGCCAAACCTGCTGCGGCAGCGCTGCATTTCCCGGAAAGGAAAAGATGGCCATGCTTTTTATCTCCTATCAGGCTGCGGCGGCTTTCATCACAGCGGCTTTTTTGCTGACAAGGCTCCTTTGCTTTTTCCGCAGAAAAGCCTTCTCCCTTCGGCGTGAAGCGGCGCTTCTCACGGTGCTCATCGCCCTGCTTGTGGTTTTGCGCTTCACCTTCTTCCCCTTTGACAGGGTGGATGGCAGGATACAGCCCCTTGTGTTTGATGCATCGCAGGCATTGCCGTTCGGGATCAACCTTATCCCCTTCAAAAACCTGCTCGATTACCCGGAGCGGCGGCAGATCCTTCTCAACATCATCGGCAACACGGCCATGTTCATCCCCATCGGCGTCATATGGCCTTCTGTTTTCAAAGAGCTTGACAGCCACAAAAAAGCCATTGCGGCAGGCGTCGGCTTTTCGCTTGTCATCGAGCTGCTGCAGCTGCCCTTCTTTTCAAGGGTCACGGATGTGGATGATCTTATCCTCAACACCTTGGGCTATCTTCTCGGCTACGGGCTGTTTCTTCTTGCAAAGCGAGTCTATGCCCTTTTCAAAGGGCACTGATATGCGTTTTTTACCCTGCGGAAAACAGAAAAAACTGTTTTCCGCTTTTTTATTGCAAAAATATATGTTTTTACCCCTTTACTTTAGCGCGCTGATGTGTTAGCATAGTAGTGCATTAAACGCACGGTGCGTGCATAGTAAGAAAGGATACTGACCATGAAACGCTTTTTTCTGCTGACGCTTGTTGCTGCCCTTGTTCTCACCGCTGCCTTCGGCTGCGCCAAGAAGGAAGACAAGACCTTCACCGTCGGCTTTGATGCCGCTTTCCCGCCCTACGGTTACATCGATGAAAACGGCGACTACATCGGCTTTGACCTTGACCTTGCCGCAGAAGTCTGCGAACGCAGGGGCTGGGAACTCAAGCTTTCCCCCATCGACTGGAACGCCAAGGATTTCGAGCTTGAATCCGGCGCCATCGACTGCATCTGGAACGGCTTCACCATGAATGGCCGTGAAGAGCTTTACACCTGGACCGGCGCCTACTGCGACAACTCCCAGGTATTCGTGACCCGCGCTGCGGACGGTATCAGTACTTTCGCCGACCTTTCGGGCAAGGTCGTCACCGTGCAGGCGGACTCCTCCTGCGAAGCTGCACTGAACGATGAGGAAAACCCCGAAGCCATTGCCCTGCGCGATTCCTTCGCTTCCCTTGAGCAGTGCGCAGAATACAACACCGCTTTCATGGAGCTTGAATCCGGCGCGGTGGATGCCATCGGTATGGATATCGGCGTTGCCCGCTTCCAGATCGAAGGCCGTGAAGACCAGTTCGTGATCATGGAGCAGCCCCTGCAGAGCGAGCAGTACGGCGTTGGCTTCAAACTCGGCAACACGGAGCTGCGCGATCAGGTAGAAGAGACGCTCCTCGAAATGGTAGAGGATGGCACCTTCGCCAAGATCTCTAATGAGTGGTTCGGCTATGATGTCTGCGTGCTTGGCAAATAACCGAAACTGACCCTTCCGACATAACGCGGGCGAAGAGGCGATGAAAGTCCGGACAGCCTCTGCCGCCCGCGTTTTTCCCTTTTCTGCATTCATTCACGAAAGGCTGCTTTTATGAGTTTTGCAACGATGCTCCAACAGCTCGGCATGGGCATGATCACATCCGTGCTGATCTTTACCCTGACCCTTCTCGGCGCTCTGCCGCTGGCGCTGCCCATCGCCTTCGGGCGCATGAGCCGCTTCAAACCCCTCAGCATGCTGATGCGGGTGTATATCAGCGTAATGCGCGGCACGCCGCTGATGCTGCAGCTGCTGGTGGTTTACTTTGCGCCCTGGTTCGTGTTCAAGATCCCCCTTTCCAACGGCTACCGGTTTTATGCGGTCATCATCGCCTTTGTGCTCAACTATGCCGCCTATTTTGCGGAGATCTACCGCGCCGGCATCGAATCCATCCCCAAGGGGCAATATGAAGCCGCGGAGGTGCTGGGCTATTCCAAAGGGCAGACCTTCAGCCGCATCATCTTTCCCCAGATGGTGAAGCGTATCCTGCCCCCCACCACCAACGAGATCATCACCCTTGTCAAGGATACCTCCCTCGCCTTTGCCATCGGCGTGCTTGAAATGTTCACCCTTTCCAAGCAGATCGCCTCTGCGGAAAAGAGCATGGTGCCCTATGCGGCGGCGGCAGTGTTCTACTACATCTTCAATGCGGTGGTGGCATGGACCATGGAACGCATTGAACACAAACTTTCCTACTACCGCTAAGGGCCGAGAAGGAGCTTCCCATGAATGTTCTTGAGATCAGCAATCTGAAAAAAAGCTTTGACGGCCGTGAGGTGCTCAAAGATATCTCCCTTTCCGTCAAAGAAGGCGAAGTGGTCGCCATTATCGGCCCCTCGGGCAGCGGCAAATCCACCCTGCTTCGCTGCGCCACCCTGCTTGAGACCATGGACGGCGGCAGCCTTTCCTACCTGGGCGAAAACGCCGCCGCACCGGATGCTTCCGGAAAAACCGTCTACCGGGATGCCGCGAAGCTTCGGGAGATCCGCAGCAAATTCGGCCTTGTGTTCCAGAATTTCAACCTCTTCCCCCATTACAGCGTGATGAAGAACATCACCGATGCGCCCATCACGGTGCAAAAAAAGAGCAAGGCAGAAGCGGAGGATACCGCCCGTTCCCTGCTTGCAAAAATGGGGCTTTCCGACCGTGCCGACGCCTACCCCTACCAGCTTTCCGGCGGCGAACAGCAGCGCGTTTCCATCGCCCGTGCCCTTGCCATGGGCCCGAAGATACTGTTTTTCGATGAACCCACCAGCGCCCTTGACCCGGAACTGACCGGCGAAATTCTGCATGTCATCCAGGCCCTTGCCAAGGAAAACATGACCATGCTCATCGTGACCCATGAAATGGCCTTTGCCCGCTCCGTGGCGGACCGCGTCATCTTCATGGCCGGCGGCGTGATCGTGGAGGAAGGCACCGCCGAGCAGGTGATCGACGATCCGCAAAACGAGCGCACCCGTGCGTTCCTTGCAAAACTGACACGGGAATAAACATCTGTCTCTTGATTTTTCGCGCTTTAACGTGTTAAACTATCCCTGTTAAGAAACCACTTTGCAAAGGGAGCCCCCATGTACAAAACAAAGCTGAAAAACGATGAAGCCGACCGCCTGTTCGATGCCATTCTCGCCCTTGAAAGCAAGGATGAATGTTACTGTTTTTTTGAGGATCTTTGCACGGTAACGGAGCTTCGTGCCCTCTCCCAGCGGCTTGAGGTGGCAAAGCTTCTTCGCAGCGGCGAGACCTATACCGCAATTGCGGAAAAAACCGGCGCTTCCACCGCCACCATTTCCCGTGTGAACCGCTCCCTTTCCTACGGTGCGGACGGTTATAAGACCGTGCTCGACAAAATGGCAAAGCAGGAAGGCTGAAAAACAGAATAAAAAAATAAGCAGAGCAAAATGGTCGTATTGATAAAACAGTTGGCAGGCACAGCAGAAGAATCGCTGTGCCTGTTCTTGTAAAAAATAATACCCACATGGCAGAATAAACCAAACAAACCGATAAACTTGAAGTTGTAGAAGGGAATAATTCATGCGATTTTTTCACGCTATCGATGTGGATCGTCTATTGAAAATAAAAGGAAAACGAGGTTACGGCATCTCCCTTGCCGTTGTCAAAGGCGACGA
>SVGX01000077.1 GCA_015056105.1 Clostridiales bacterium
TGGCGGCCGATGGCCGCCCCTACACGGCGGAAAAACGCGGGCGGCCGATGGCCGCCCCTACACGGCGGAAAAACGCGGGCGGCCGATGGCCGCCCCTACACGGCGGAAAAACGCGGGCGGCCGATGGCCGCCCCTACTGTCCACTGTCCACCCTTTTCCCATCGCAAAAAAATAATTCCAAAAAAATCAAAAAAATTTTAAAAAACCCCTTTACAAATGCCAAATTATCGGTATAATAATGATAACGATAATTACTATCAAAAAAAGGAGGGCGCGATGCAGAAGTACAGCCGCAAGCGGGAAGCGATCATGGATGCGCTTCGCGAAGTCAAAGTTCATCCCACCGCGGAGTGGGTGTATGCAAAGCTCAAGCCCGATTACCCCGACCTTTCCCTTGCCACGGTCTACAGAAACCTGAAGTCCTTTGTGGACAGCGGTGAAGTGAACATGGTCGGCGTTGTGGAAGACAAAGCCCGCTACGATGCGGATACTTACCCCCACGCCCACTTCATCTGCGAACACTGCGGTGCAGTGGTGGATGTTTACCTTCCCCCGGATAACGGTATCAACACCATGGCAGAGGAAGCGGTGGGCGGCAAAGTGGAACGGCAGGAGATCCTCTTCCGCGGCCTTTGCGAAAACTGTTTGGAAAGGGAATGACCGTATCCCCTCAAAACACGGTCAGACAACAAAAATCAATCATTAAATTTAAATCAGGAGGAATTTCATTATGAAGACTTGGGTTTGCAGCGTTTGCGGTTATGTACATAAGGGCGACACCGCCCCCGAAAAGTGCCCTCAGTGCAAGGTGCCTGCGGAAAAGTTCAACCTGCAGGAAGGTGAAAAGACCTGGGCGGCCGAGCATGTTGTCGGCGTAGCGCAGGGCGCTCCCGAAGACATCATGGAAGATCTTCGCGCCAACTACATGGGCGAGTGCACCGAAGTGGGCATGTATCTTGCCATGGCCCGCGTTGCCCACCGTGAAGGCTATCCCGAGATCGGCCTTTACTGGGAAAAGGCAGCCTACGAAGAGGCTGAGCATGCCGCCAAGTTTGCAGAGCTTCTCGGCGAAGTGGTTACCGCTTCCACCAAGAAGAACCTTGAAATGCGCGTAGACGCCGAGAACGGCGCCACCGCCGGCAAGTTCGATCTTGCCAAGCGCGCCAAGGCCCTCAACCTCGATGCCATCCATGACACCGTTCATGAAATGGCCCGCGACGAGGCCCGTCACGGCAAGGCTTTCGAAGGCCTTCTGAACCGCTACTTCAAATAAGCAGTTTCCTCGCCGGTTTGGGGCAGCGCTCCAAACCGGCGTTCTCTCCTTTCCGGGAATGATATCCCGGAAAAACGGGCAGAATCATTTGGGTAAAAGGCCCTGCGGGGCAGCAAGGAAGGAGAAATGAAATGAACGAAACCATCGCCAAACTGCTCAACGAGCAGATCAATAAGGAATTCTACAG
The DNA here is from genome assembly GCA_015056105.1 of Clostridiales bacterium. Lineage (GTDB taxonomy): Bacteria > Bacillota > Clostridia > Christensenellales > CAG-138 > UBA1685. The sequence goes on from SVGX01000077.1 coordinate 1,461, forward strand.
CGCATACCTGTATCTTGATATGTCCAACTATTACGATGAGCTGGACCTTGACGGCTATGCCAACTACTACATGGTGCAGGCGCAGGAAGAGCGCGACCATGCCCTTCTTTTCATGAAATATATGCAGAGCAACGGCCTGAAGGTCACCCTCGATGCCATCGATAAGCCCGACAAGGTCTTCACCGATGTGCTCGATCCCCTTGTGGCCGCAGCGGAACATGAGCGCTATGTGACCGCCCTCATCAACAACATCTACCATGAGTGCTATGCCGCCAAGGATTATCGCACCATGAAGTTCCTCGACTGGTTCGTGGATGAGCAGATGGAAGAGGAGGACAACGCGGATTCCATGATCTCCCGCTACAAGCTCTTCGGCACCGATGCCAAGGGGCTCTACATGCTCGACCAGGAATACAAAGCCCGCGTGTACGCACCCCCGAGCCTTGTGATCGGCTAAAAGCAAATCAAAAAAAACCAGCGCCCCCGATGCAAATCGGGGGCGTATTTTTCATGCTGCAAATGGATGCTTCTTTATACTTCCACGGTTTCCTCCGCTTCCGCGGCGGCCCGCTCCGACCCGACGAGCGGCGCATCGGCGGCAGGCTGCTGGTAGACCGGCTGCTGCCGGTAAACGGGCTGCTGCTGATAGATGGGCTGCTGCCGGTAAACGGGCTGCTGCTGATAGATGGGCTGCTGCCGGTAAACGGGCTGCTGCTGATAGATAGGCTGCTGCTGGTAAACGGGCTGCTGCTGGTAAACGGGCTGTTGCTGATAGACGGGCTGCTGCTGATACCGCGGCGCGTTTTTGCCGTCGATCAGGGCGATGGCGTTGATCTTATCCTGCAGCATGATGGGGCAGATGCCGGGCAGGAAGAAGGCCATCAGCAGCTGGAAGGAAGCGCCATTTGAGGGAATGCCTCGGGCGGAAAGCAGCTTATCTACCCGCTGTGCGCTGCGGTAGATCCAATAGATGTAATAGAAGGGGATGAACATGCAAAGGAGCAGCTTGGTGGTGGGATTGCGCGGCGGCTCATCCTGAACCCGGTTCAGGAAGCGGGTGGTGCGGTAGATCCAGATATAAAGCCAGATACCGAAGGTGAATACCAGCAGGAAGAAATGCTTGAACATGCCGCAATAGCCCTCCGCAGTGGGCGTTTCGTAAGCGTCCGGCATTGGGGCGGCAGCGGTTTTGCCGTTTGCCGCATCGGCGGTTTTGCCGCTTGCGGCGCAAAGCCACAGGCCGGTGAAAAAGAGGGCGGCAAGCTCAAGAAGGGAAGTCATGAGTATGGGGAATGTCTGATACCAGAATGCGCTCAGCAGACTTTCGGGGATGCTGCCGCGCCTGTTCCATAAGTTGTGCCAGAAAAGGCGGAACATGCCGCCGCCCGAACGGGCGGAGAAAAGGAATACGATGAGGAACAGAACAGCGGGCAGGAAAGCGAGGAACTTTTTCTTTTTCGCAAGCTTTGCCCCGGCGGTCACGGCAAGGAGCACATAGCAGGCGACGGTGAAGATCGTCTGCACGAAGAAGGGAAATTGGATGCTGATACCGGCGGATAAATACATGGGCACGGTGCGCAAAAACCTTGCGATGACGCAGAACGCCATAACGGCTGCGCCCGCCGCGGCGGCAGCTGGTTTGCGGATGAAAAGGCAAACCGCCATGACGATGTAAGCGAAAGGAAGAAGCAGCGCGAACAGGTTGAGCGCATAGAAGCCGGAGCGGAAAACCGTGAGAAAAAGGTTTGCTGACGCCAGCAGCACGAACAGGATCCCGGCAACGATGTTCATCTTACTTGTGTTGTTTTTTATGCGTTCCATGGTATACCCTCCTGTAAAAAAAGCATTGCCTATCTTTGATTATAGCCTGCTGTGCCGCCCAGTCAAGGGCCGGCAGGCACGATACGGAAAAATGCCGCCTCGGGCTGTTTTATATAAGCCTGAGCCCCTTCATAAACGCCGTGGGCAGGGCATATTCCCCGGGCTTTGCAAACAGGAAGGGGGCGTTTTCACCGGGCGGCGCCACCTCGAAGCGGTAGCAGGTCACATGCCATGTGATGTGGGTGAAAACGTGATCGTATTGTAGGGCGCTTACGAGCCGTTCGGGTTTTGCGCCGAGTTCTTCCGCAGCTTTGGCGGCGGCGGCTTCGCTGAGGGTGCCGCTGAGGCTCGGCAGGGCGTAAAGCCCTGCAAGCAGCCCCTTCTCCTCACGCTTTGTAAGGGCGATGCGCCCGTCGGGCGCCGTGAACAGGAAGGCAGTCAGATATTCTTCCTTCCGCTTTGTTTTTTTGATGCGGATGGGCAGCTTTTCTGCCGTGCCCGCAGCTTTTGCGCGGCAAAGGGAAGAAAGGGGGCAGCTTTCGCAAAGCGGCGCGCCGTTCGGGATGCACACCGTTGCCCCAAGCTCCATGAGAGCTTGGGTGATGTCGCCGCAGCGCCCTTTTCCATAGGCGGCTTTGAGCGGCGCTTCAAGGGCTTTTTTTGTGGCAGGCAGCAGGATGTCCGCATCCGAGTTTGCAAGGCGGGCGCACACGCGCAGCACGTTGCCGTCAATGGCAGGGGTGGGCATGTTGAAGCAGATGGAAGCGATGGCGCCGGCGGTGTAATCCCCGATGCCGGGAAGGGCGCGGATGGCGTCATATTCCCCGGGGAATGTGCCCCCATGTGCCGACATGATCTGCCGCGCCGCTTTTTTGAGGTTGCGCGCCCGGCTGTAGTAGCCGAGGCCCTCCCACAGCTTCATCAGCGCATCATCCTCCGCCGATGCAAGGGCGGCAATATCCGGCAGGGCGGCAAGAAAACGGTCATAATAGCCCAGCACCGCCTCCACACGGGTCTGCTGCAGCATGATCTCCGATATCCAGACCCGGTAGGGCTCCTTGGTTTTGCGCCAGGGGAGGTCCCGCCTGTTCCGTTCATACCAGGGAAGAAGCAGCTCCGGCAGCGCTTCAAAGGGAAAGACATCAAATGTGTTCATGCTCCCTCCCGCAGGGCAAGGATGCGCGCCGCGGCCTCCGCAAAGCCCGCGCCGCCGGGCGCTCTTGTGACGAACCGGGGCAAAGCGGGCATCCCGTCCGCAAAGGGGGCGATGTTCGCTACACCGCAGGACAGGGGGAAGCGGGCGAACATGGGCGCATCGTTGGGAGAATCCCCGAAGAAGATGCAGCTTTCGCCGATCTCCCGTGCAAGGACTTCACGGAAATAATATTGCGCCATGGAGCGCTTGTCGTATTTGCCGTACCATGCGTTTACGTGGATGGAGCTGACCTTCGCCTCCGCCCCCATGCTTTCACAAAAGGCACGGATCTCCTCCGCATAGGAAAGGGGCAGCTTCGGCGCATCCTCACAAAAATCGATGGCGATATCGTAAAGCCGGGCGAACTGATCCGCCGCCGCCCGGGCAAGGGGGAAGCGCTCCAGCACCGCCCTTTGAAGGGGCATGAGTTTTTCCCTGGGGTCATGGGGCGCATTCGGGTGCAGAAGCATCCGCGGCGGCTTGCTTTCTTCAGCAAAATACATGGTAAAAGCGCCGTTTTCACCGATAACGGCATCA
>SVGX01000012.1 GCA_015056105.1 Clostridiales bacterium
CTTGCCCTTGCAGTGGGCGTTGTCACGGCATGGTTCGGGTTCGATCTTTTCAGGGTGGCAGTATGCTGCTGCAGCGTGGTGTTCATTGCGGAGCTGTTTTTGATCTGACGGATACAATCAAAAAGGCGGCAGAGATCTGCCGCCTTTTGCATGTTTCGTTTATTCTTCCTCACCGCGGAAGGTGATGCTGTTTTCATCCGCATGCTCGATGATGGCAAGGGACTGCACGTTTTCACCCTGGGCGCGGAGCTTGTCGCCTCCGCCCTGGAAGCCCTTTTCGATGGCAACGCCAAGGCCGATGATCTCCGCACCGCTTTGGCGGACGATGTCCACAAGGCCGCGGAGGGCTTCGCCGTTGGCAAGGAAGTCATCCACCACAAGAACCTTATCGTTCTCGCAAAGCCACTGGCTGGCCATGATGAGGGTCACTTTCTTTTTATAGGTATAGGAGAAGATCTCGCTCTGGTAAAGACCGCCCTCGATGTTATCGGACTTGGCCTTTTTGGCAAACACAAGGGGCACGCCGTATTCCTCTGCACAGATGGCACCAAGGGCGATGCCGGAAGCTTCCACCGTGACGACGGCGGTAATGCCGGTCAGATCGAAACGGCGGGCAAATTCCTTTGCCATCGCACGCATCAGCCCGGTATCGATGCGGTGGTTCAGGAAGCCATCTACCTTGATGATGTTGCCGGGCAGCACGCGGCCCTCTTTACGGATACGGTCTTTGAGCATTTGCATGGCAGAACATTCTCCATTTCGTTTTTTGTCGGTTATTGCAACTATTATCACGCAAAACATGCACCAAAGCAATACCCAAGCGGAAATTCAAACGATAATTCTTCACAGCAAATTCATAATCTGCTTGCAGTGGGGACATGAATAAAATGGAATTTTATTCTATACTGAAACCGTCAAAAAACGAGAACATTGGTTCCAAAAAAGGAGGGCTGAATTTGGATATCCGTAAATTGACCCAGCGATCCGCAGAGGCGGTAGCTGCGGCGCAGCAGCTTGCACAGCGCGTCGGCAACCCCGAGATCGACCAGGAACACCTGCTCCTTTCCTTGCTCAGCCAGGAAGACTCTTTGATCGGGAGCCTTTTACAGCGCATGGGAAAAGAAGAAGCAGCTGTTGTCTCCGCTTCAAAAGCGGCTGTGGAGCGCCTTGCGCGCATGAGCGGCAGCGGCTATGACCCGGATCGCATCTATATCACAAAAGACCTTGAAAAGGCTTTGAACCGCGCCGAAGGAGAGGCGCAGCACATGAAGGACGACTACGTTTCCGTGGAGCACCTGTTCCTCGGCATGCTCGAATGTCCCAACAAGGCGCTCAAAGCGCTTTTCAAACAGTTTGCCGTGGAGCGGGATGCGTTTCTCGCCGCGCTCAACGATGTCCGCGGCGGCGCCCGTGTTACCACCGATTCGCCGGAGGGCACCTATGACGCCCTCGGTAAATACGCACAGGATCTTGTGGAGCTTGCAAGGCGCCAGAAGCTTGACCCCGTGATCGGCAGGGATGATGAGGTGAGAAACGTCATCCGCATCCTTTCCCGGAAAACGAAGAACAACCCGGTGCTCATCGGCGAGCCGGGCGTGGGCAAAACCGCCATCGCGGAGGGGCTTGCCCAGCGCATCGTCCGCGGCGATGTCCCCGCATCGCTGCAGGAAAGGCGCATCTTCTCCCTCGATATGGGCGCGCTCATTGCCGGGGCAAAGTTCCGCGGTGAATTTGAAGAGCGGCTGAAGGCTGTTCTCAACGAAGTCAAGCGGGCAGAGGGCCGCATCATCCTTTTCATTGATGAACTGCACAACATCGTGGGTGCGGGACGCACGGAGGGCTCCATGGATGCAGGCAACCTGTTAAAGCCCATGCTCGCAAGGGGCGAGCTCCACTGCATCGGTGCCACCACCCTTGACGAATACCGCAAATACATCGAAAAAGACCCCGCCCTTTCCCGCCGTTTTCAGCCGGTGATGGTAGATGAGCCCACGGTGGAGGACACCATATCCATCCTGCGCGGTTTAAAGGAACGCTATGAGGTCTACCACGGCGTGAAGATCAACGACAATGCGCTCATCGCCGCGGCGACCCTTTCCCACCGCTATATTTCCGACCGCTTCCTGCCCGATAAGGCTATCGACCTTGTAGATGAAGCCTGCGCGCTCATCCGCACGGAGATGGATTCCATGCCCACGGAGCTTGACGAGATCTCCCGCCGCATCATGCAGCTTGAGATCGAGGAGGCGGCGCTCACAAAGGAAAGCGACAAGCTTTCCGCAGAGCACCTTGCGGAGATCCGCAAGGTCCTTGCGAAGGAGCGGGAGGAATTTGCAAAGCTCAAAGCCAAATGGGAAAACGAAAAGGATGCCATCAAGGAAGTGCAGCACCTGCGTGAAGAGATTGAAAAGCTGAACGCGGAGATGGCGGAAGCAGAGCGCCAATACGACCTCAACAAGGCGGCGGAACTCAAATACGGCAGGCTGCCCAAGCTGCAGGAAGCCCTTGCTTCCGCCGAGAAGGCCGGCGAGGAAAAGAAGGGCGAGGGCCTTCTCCGCGACCGCATTACGGAAGAGGAGATCTCCCGCATCGTATCAAGGTGGACGGGCATCCCCGTGGCGAAGCTGATGGAGGGCGAACGGGAAAAGCTCCTGCGGCTTAAAGATATCCTCCACGAGCGGGTCATCGGACAGGATGAAGCCGTTACCGCCGTTTCGGATGCCATCCTTCGCACAAGGGCAGGGCTCAAGGACCCCACAAAGCCCATCGGCAGCTTCCTGTTCCTCGGCCCCACGGGCGTGGGCAAAACGGAGCTTGCGAAGGCCCTTGCCGCGGCGCTTTTTGACGATGAGGCCAACATGGTCCGTATCGACATGAGCGAATACATGGAAAAGCACGCCGTTGCAAGGCTCATCGGCGCACCTCCGGGCTATGTGGGCTACGATGAGGGCGGTCAGCTGACGGAAGCCGTTCGCCGCAAGCCCTACTCCGTCATCCTCTTTGACGAGATCGAAAAGGCGCATCCTGATGTATTCAACGTGCTGCTGCAGGTGCTTGACGACGGGCGCATGACGGATTCCCAGGGCCGCACGGTGGATTTTAAGAACACCGTGATCGTGATGACGTCGAACCTCGGTTCCAATTACATCCTTGAGGGCATCGAAAACGGCCGCATCACGGAAGCGGCACGCAGAAAGGTGGATCTGCTCCTCAAGCAGAGCTTCCGGCCGGAGTTTCTCAACCGCCTTGACGATATCGTGTTCTACAAGCCCCTTTCAAAGGATGAGATCTTCCGCATCACGGATCTACTGCTTGCGGATCTCAGGAATCGGCTCAAAGAACGCCGGCTCGATGTGGTGCTCACCGATGCCGCCAGGCAGTATGCTGCCGATGCGGGCTACGACCCCCAGTACGGTGCACGCCCCCTGAAGCGGCTGCTGCAGGCAAAGCTGGAAACGCTGCTTGCACGCCACATCATCGCCAACGATGTGGAACCGGATACGGTCTTTACCGTGGATTATGACGGTACGGGACTGAAGGTAAGGTAACAGCACAAAGTAAAACAGGCACCCTGCGGTGCCTGTTTTTGTGTATTCTTGCTTATTTCTTGGGTTTCTTGATCTTGTTGAGCTTGGCATTGAGGGCAAGGAGGTCTTCCTTGGTGAACTTCGCATCCATCATGCCGCCCGCAAGGGTGATGAGGCGCAGCACGGTGAAGCCGCCCATCATGGACATCATGTCGGGGGTCATGTCAAAGCCCATCACTTTCTTGGGCTCTTCCTTGCCTTCCTTGTTCTTCTTGCCGCCGCCGAGCATTTTGCCCATCAGGCTTGCAAAAAGGAGCTTGCCCCGGACGGTGCCCATTACGTCGCTCATCTTATCGTTGAGGGAGAAATACCCCTCGGGCGCTTCGATGTCAAACCAGTTGAGGATGGCGCCCTTCTCGCGAAGGCGGTAGCTTTCGTTGAAGGTATCCACCTTGTTAATAACGCTCTCATCGCGGCATTCGCCGGCAACGGCTTCAAGCCTGGTGGTGCCGGCATTGGGCACATCGAAATAGAAGAAGTGATCTTCTGCCGCCTTCCTGCCAAGGCTCGTGCCGTTGGCAAAGAGCTCCACCTCGGGCAGGTTGGAGTAAACGGTGACACGGGTCACATCCTCCACGCGGTCCACATAGCGCTTGCCGCAAAGATGCACGAAGGGATCATCGCTGAGCCATGCCTTGTAAGCATAGAAGGAATCCTTCTTATACTTGCGGTCAAAAGTCACAAGGCCCTTGTGGTTCTGGCCGTTTTCGCCGCCCTCGTTGCGGGCATCGGCACCGAAGTCAAACATGTTCCACACATGGGTGGCCCACATGTACTTGCGGCTGAAGAACTGCCTGATGAGCTCCTCATGGTAATAGGCCTGGTATTCCTCGGTGTAATCGCCCTGCATGGGGTTGGAGGTATGCCAGTTGAGCGCCTCGCAGCCATACTCGCTGCAGCCAATGGGGATGTTCGGGTGGGTCATATGGAACTTATCGAACCAGGGGCCGTTCATGGTGGTGTCGCCGCCGTACCAGCCGAAATAGTGGTTGTAGGATACCACATCGGGGATCTTGAGATAGGGATCATCCATCCTGCACATGGATACCGCCGCGATGGTGGTAAGGCGGGTCTTATCCATTTCATGGCAGATGTCGTTGAGGATACGGTGGTTTTCAAGAAGGTCATCATCGCTGCCGCCGATGGAGATCTCGTTGGAAAGGCCCCACACCACGATGGAAGGATGGTTGTAGTTCTGGGCTATGAGCTCCTTCATCTGGGTGATGGTGTTCTCGCGGCCGGTGGGCATATGCTTGGAGATGTAGGGGATCTCCGCCCATACTACCATGCCGTATTCGTCGCAAAGATCGTAGAAATACTGATCGTGCTGATAGTGGGCAAGGCGGATGGTGGTGCAGCCGATCTCATTGATCAGCTCCATATCCTCCCTGTGGTGCTCAGGCAGCAGCGCATTACCGAAGCCCCAGCGATCCTGATGGCGGGACACACCGCGCAGGGGGTACTCTTCGCCGTTGAGGATGAAACCGTTTTCGGGGTCGATCTGAAAGGTGCGGCAGCCGAAGCGGGTGGTGACGGTATCGATCACTTCACCGTTTTCAATGAGCTCTGCCTTGGCGGTATAAAGGTAAGGATCCTTGCGGCCGTGCCAGAGGTGTACGTTCTCAATGGCAAGCTCCGCCTTGGTTTCCGCAGATTCGGTCTCTGCGACCTTGCAGCCGCAGGGCTTGTAGATGCCGAAGCGGACAAACTGGCCTTCCTTGCGGTCGGTGACGAAGGTCTCGATGGCGATCTTCGCATCCTTGCCTTCGATGGCAGGGGTCACGGCGATGCCGGGGGCACCGTAGTAGGAAAGGTCGAAGTGGGATTCTTCCACACAGATGATGTTCACATCGCGGTAAAGACCGCCGTAGAAGGTGAAGTCCGCCATCTGGGGATACACGGTCTCGTTGGCAGCGTTATCCACCGCGATCACAAGCAGATTGGAAGCGGCCATGTCTTCGGTCATTTCCACACGCCAGGTGGAATAACCGCCGTCATGGTGGGCGAGGTTCTTGCCGTTGAGGTAAACATCCGCAGAGGAGTTAGCGCCGCGGATCTCAAGGAAATAGCGCTTTGCTTCGGGCAGGTCTGCCTTGCTGAAAGCCTTTGCATAATAGCAGGTGCCGCGATAATAATCGTTATCGCCGTCCTGACCGTCGATGTTGTTCCAGCTGTGGGGCAGGTTGACGAAGTTCCAATCCGTGGGAAGGGAAGCGGGAACTTCCTTGGCCTGCTTGGTGAACGCCCACTTGGCGTTAAAGTTGACGATGGTTCTCAATGTTTTTTCCTCCTTGGAAAAATAGGTTAAATAATCGGCAGATGCCCGGCGGCCTTCGGGAGCCGCCGGGCAGAAACCGGGGAGTTATGCTGCAGGAAGCTTATGCCTTTGCCTTGCGGGCGGCAAGCTCCTCATTCATGGTAGCAAGAGTCTTCTTGTCAAGGTTGTAGATGAACGCGATGGAAACGAACATCATGATACCGCTGAAAAGATAGAGCGCCGCAACGAGCCAGCACATGTTGGTGGCGGTGGCAAGGCTCTGGCCTTCGGTGCCAAGATCGGAAACATAACCAAGAGCGCCCATCAGCAGCAGCACGATGGAGGGCCCGATACCCTGTGCCAGCTTACGGAAGAAGGAGTGGAGAGAATAAACGGTGCCCTCTTCGCGGGTGCCGAACTTCCACTCGTTGTAATCGATGGCGTCAGCCATGAAAGCCCAGGAAACGCAGGTGTAAACGCCCATGCCAAGGCCGAACACGCCGAGAGAAAGGATATAAACGAGAAGCGCGGTATCCTTGTTGGCGATCATGGGGAAAATGAGCATCAGCACGCCGCCGATCAGAGAAAAGCCTGCGCCGGCAGCGGCAGCTTCTTTCTTGCCGTACTTGTTGACAAGCTTCTTGATGAAGGGCATGAAGAGGAACATGGGCAGGAAGCCGATCATGGAGACGATGCCGCTCATGGAAGCCTTGCCGAAATAGGTGGCGAACATGATGGTAACGGCGGTGGTAGCGGAGTTCATGCCAAGGAACATGGCCATGGCGGCAACGGTAGCGCCAACGGCGGCACGGTTCTTGAAAAACTTACCGAAGGAAGCAAAGATGCTGGTGCCGGGCATTTCTTCGCCGGTCTTCACCTTCTGCTCATCTACCCGGATGGTGATGTTTCTGAGCATGAAAAGGAAGCAGAGAAGGCCGAGGACGCCCATGATGAGCGCCGCAAAGAACACGCGGTCGCCGAGAAGGGTTTCAACCTGTACGCCGGTCTCGGGATTGATGATGGGGTTGCCGTTGGCATCAACTTCCTTCTTCCAGATGAGCATGGGGAGGATCATCATGGGAAGCATATTGCCGATCATGGAGCCAACGCTGCGCCAGGTGGAAAGCTGGGACCTTTCGCCGGGGTCTTCGGTAACGAGGGAAAGCATGGAGCCGTAGGGAACGTTCGCCACAGTGTAGCAGGCATCCCAGATCACATAGCCGAGGATGAAGAGGAAGCACTTCATAAATACGCCGGCCTTGGGCGCGGGGATGAACACGGTCGCACCCGCAAGAACGAGGCCGATGGCACCCACCAGGATGTAAGTCTTATACTTGCCGCGCTTGTAGTTACGCTTATCGCGGTCGATCATGGTGCCGATGATGGGATCGTTAATCGCATCCCAGATCTGTACAAGAAGCAGCAGCGCGGAAAGGATGCCGGTCTCAAGGGCCATGTAAACGAGCCAGAAGGTCTGAACAGTACCCTTGAGCGAGAAGCTCATGTTGCAGCCAAGGTCGCCGGCCGCATACGCCACGCAGTCACGAATGCCGAATTTACGGAAGCCCTTCGCATCGAGCTTCGCCTCTTTTTTAGACATTGTTTTCCCTCTCTTTTCTTTATATTTTTCGTGTTTTGTCACAATTGACAGTCTGAATCAATTGTAACAACACGCCGCCGCAAAACGTAGTATGTTTTTTATCTTTTTTAGCACGATTTTTATATAATCGCTATTGAAAACGTTTCCTTTTTATAGGAAAATAAGAGGAAAACCGGGGTTGGCCGGAACGTAAAGGAAAAGGGGTGTTTTTGTGCGCTGCGCGGCGGAATACGACTACATGTGCAAAGTTCTGAAAATGATGAACCTGCAGGTATACGAAACGGCGGCAGATGCCCTTCCCGCCCTGCAGATCGACTTCGGTCTTCGCGTCCTTGCGGGCAGGGAAGAAACGGCCGTCGACATGCTGCAGCCCTTCCTTTCCCAGTTTGCGGCAAACACGCTCATCAAATTCACCGATGAATTCGGCTGTTCCTATGCTTTCCTCTCCCTTCCGGGCGATGGGAGCGAAAAAAGGCTGCTGCTCACCGGCCCTTTCGTCGGCTATGAAGTGACCCGGGAACACCTTCTGACCATCGCTTCCCGCATGGGGCTCAGCCAAAAATACCTGCCGCAGCTTGAGAGCATCTTTTCCAACATCACATTCCTGCAGGACGCCATGCAGCTTTACGCACTTCTTACCGTATTCGCGGAGACCGTTTACGGCAGGGAAGGCTTTGCCGTGGTGGATTTCGACAGCGATTTCATTTCCTCCCCTGCCCATACGAATGCGGAGGATCCGGAGCAAAAGGATCTTCTTGTCCGCATGCAGGCCCTCGAAGCCCGTTATGCCCACGAAAACGAAATGATCGAACTCATTTCCCGGGGCAACGGCCATAAAGCGCTTCTGATGATGGGCAACTTCTCCCAGCTCGTCATGGAAAGCCGCAACCAAGAACCCCTCCGCAACATGAAAAACTACGCCATTATCCTCAACACGCTTTTGCGCAAGGCGGTGGAAAAGGGCGGCGTCCATCCCGTTTATATCGACAGGCTTTCCGCGGAGTTCGCAAGAAGCATCGAGCGCACATCCCGCAAAAAGGATCTTGATCCCCTTCTGCAGCAGATGATCCGCAAATACTGCGCGCTGGTCAAAAAGCACGCCGTCCGCAAATATGCCCCGCTCGTGCAGAAGGCCATCGTGCGCATCGATACGGACCTTGCGGGCGACCTTTCCCTTTCCGCCCATGCAAAGGCGCTGAATGTAAGCCCGGGCTATCTTTCCACCCTGTTCAAAAAGGAGACGGGCGTTACGCTCACAGAGTTTGTTGCCCGCCGGCGCATGGAGTATGCGGCTGCCCTTCTTCGGGAAACGAAGCTGCCCGTCTCGCTCATCGCCCAGCGCTGCGGTATCGGGGACGACAATTATTTTATCCGCCTCTTTCACCGCTATACGGGCTTTACGCCAAGGCAGTTCCGCCGGGATGTGCAGAGCGTTCTTTGGCATGAAGAATAGGCGCAAAGCCGCTTTACATGCCGTGCATGCGCCGCTATAATTGTGGTGGTATCTTCAAACAATAAGAAAAACGGATGTTTTTTCGGAAGGAGCAGCAAGTGGAATTCAGCACAAACAGCACATTTATGTATCTTCTTGCGGCGGGCGTCATCGTCTTTGTTCTCGCCCAGTCCGCATTTTTCCTCATCCGGGCCATGAAACGGGGCAGGGAGATCGGCATCTCCAAAGCCACCCTGAAAAAGACCGTCGTTTCCACGGCGGTATTCACCGTTGCCCCGGCGGTATCCATCCTGATCGGCATCGTGACGCTGTCGAAGTTCCTCGGCATCCCCCTGCCCTGGATCCGCATGAGCGTCATCGGCGCCATCACCTATGAGCTGCCCGCCGCCACATCCACCGCCAACGCCCTCGGCCTTTCCCTTTCCGATCTGATCACTGATCCCAAGGTGTTTTCCGCCATCACATGGGTGATGACCCTCGGCATCCTGCCGAGCATCATCCTGCCTCCCATTTTGATGAAAAAGATCCAGGGCGGCATGCTCAAGATCAAGAACAAGGATGAAAAGTGGGGCGATATGTTCCTGACCGCCATGTTCCTCGGCATGATCAGCGCTTTCCTCGGCATGGTGTTCGCGGATATCCGCAGCGGCCTCGCCGGGTTTATCCCCGTTTTCGTGCTGCTCGTCAGCGCAGCGCTCATGGGCATCGTGGGCCTTCTGATCAAAAAGTTCAAGTGGGCATGGCTTGAGACCTATGCCCTCGCCATCAGCATGGTGGGCGCAATGATCTTTGCGGTGCTCATCACCCCGGTACTTTCTTAAAAGGAGGAAACAACAATGCGCGATTACATGAAAGATACCGACCGCTACGGCAAAATCTGGGTCTACACTGCGGTTCTTGTGATCCTTGCCGTGCCCTGTGCCATCTGCCTTTACTACAACGCCTGGCCGGAAGCCACCGCGGTGCTCAAGGGGCTTCTCGGCGTTGCGCCCATCTATTGGACCGTGGGCGTGATCGAAGTGATCACCTACACCCCCATGCTCGGCACCGCAGGCACCTACCTTGCCTTTGTGACGGGCAACCTGACGAGCCTTAAGGCGCCCTCCGCCCTCAACGCCATGGAAAACGCCAACGTGAAGCCCGGCACGGAGGAAGGCGAGATCATCTCCACCATCGCCATCGCCACTTCCGCCATCGTCACCACGCTGATCCTCGCTTTCGGCGTGTGCATCCTTGCGGCTATTACGCCCATCCTCAATTCCCCCACCCTTGCACCGGCCTTTGACAACATCCTCCCCGCCCTCTTCGGCGGCCTTGCGGTGGTGTATGTGAGCAAAAACTGGAAGCTTGCCATCGTGCCTCTTATCTTCATGGTCATCCTGTTCCTTGCGGTTCCCTCCCTGGCGGGCAGCGTTGGCGTTCTCGTGCCGGTGGGTGTACTTGTGGCCCTCGGCGCGGCCCGCATCCTCTATAACAAGGGGTGGATCTGATGCTTCTTTATCTCATCCCCGGCACGCTTGTGCTGTTCCTTGCGGTGATCCTGATCCGGGCAGCCATGTTCCGCCCCGCACCGGAGCCGGAAGCGAAAGAGATCCCCGTTTCCCTTGACCGGGAGAAGATCATCCGCGATATGGCGGATATGGTGCGCTGCAGGACCGTATCCAACCGGGATCATTCCCTTGAAGATCCTGAGGAGTTTGAGAAATTCCGCAAACTGCTTAAGGAGCGCTATCCCAAAGTACACGAAGCCTGCACCCTGGAGCACATCGGCAGGAACGGACTTCTTTATACGCTGAAAGGCGCATCTTCCGCCGCACCCAGCGTCCTTATGGCCCACTACGATGTGGTACCTGCTGAGGAAGCGCTCTGGTCAAAGCCCGCCTTTGAAGGCATCGTGGAAAACGGCGTCATCTGGGGGCGCGGCACCCTTGACACCAAGGGCACCTTGCTCGGTGTGATGGAATCCCTTGAAACGGTGCTCCGTGAGGGCTATGTGCCGAAAAACGACCTGTACCTTTCCTTCTCCGGTGAAGAGGAAGTGGACGGCAGCTCCTGCGCCGCCATCGTTTCCACCTTTGAAGAAAGGGGCATCACACCTGCCCTTGTGCTCGATGAGGGCGGCGCGGTGGTGGAAAAGGTATTCCCCGGCGTCACAAGGGAGTGTGCCCTTGTGGGCATTGCGGAAAAGGGCGGTGTCAACCTTGATCTTACCCTTGATTCCGAAGGCGGCCACGCCTCCACACCCCCTAAGGTGAGCACCCTCGGCAAGCTGAGCCGTGCGGTGGTCCGCATTGAAAAGCATCCCTTCCCCTACCAGCTCACAAAACCGGTCAAAGAGATGTTCGATACCCTCGGCCGCCATTCGAGTTTCCTGTTTCGGATGATCTTCGCAAACCTGTGGTGCTTCCTGCCGGTGCTGGACCTCATCTGCCGTTTAAGCGGCGGCGAGCTCAACGCCCTCATGCGCACCACTACCGCCATCACCCGCATGGAAGGCAGCAAGGCCTACAACGTGCTGCCCCCGAAGGCCAGCGTGGGCATCAACATGCGCCTTCTTGGCAGCGACAACATGGATAGCGTGAAGGCATACCTTCAAAAGGTCATCAAAAACGATAAGATCCGTATCGATATCGTCAGCGGCATGAACCCTTCCATTTCTTCCGACACCGCATGCGGTGCATGGGAGACCGTGAAGGAAGCCATCCGCGAAACGTGGCCCGAAGCCATCGTTTCCCCGTACCTGATGATGGCCTGCAGCGATTCAAGGCACTACTGCCGCATCACGGACAAGGTATACCGCTTCTGCCCCATGCGCCTTTCCAAGGCGGAGCGCGGCATGATCCACGGTCACGATGAGCGCGTGCCGGTGGAAACACTGCTTTCCACGGTGGCATTTTATGTGCGGCTGCTCAAAAAAATATAAGGCATAAAACCAATTATGGGGCAGCACGGCGTGCTGCCCTTTTTCATACTATCTGCCCCTTGACGGAGAAAAAAAATACTGTTAAAATTTGTGGAAAATCGGGGAAAGGGAGAAGGATACGCCCATGAAGATCAAGGATATCAGGGAACCGAAGCGCTTTTTTGACGCCGTAAACAACTGCAAAGGCACGGTGGAGCTTCTCACCGCGGAAGGCGACAGGCTGAACCTCAGATCCACCCTTTGCCAATATATCGCGCTCACGCAGATGTTTCAGGACGGCCGGGTAGAGGGCGTGGAGCTTTTCCTCGGCGATCCCGATGACGTTCAAAAGCTTGCCCCCTTCGTGGATTTCGAATAAACAGCATGCCGCTTCCTTTGAAGCGGCTTTTCTTTTTATGATATATTATATTTTTACGCCCGCAGCCTATTGACAGCGGGCTCCGTTGCCTTTACTATATTTTGTGTAGCAAATAAATCCAATTCACTAAATCTTGTATCCTGCACAAGCAGCAGGGCAAGCGGGTGGAACTCCCGCACTGTGCCGCAACCGTAACAGCCGGAAAACCTGACGATGCAAGATTGTGCCCCGCCACGAAGCATGGCAAGGCATGGCATTTTCAAGCTGTGCCGATTTATCGCACGGCTGTTTTTATGGCCGCAAGTATTACTTTTTGTACAACAACCACTTTTATTTATCATTCAGGGGGAGAACATGATCAAGCAAGTCATCAAAAGGGGCGGCACACTTGCGCCGTTCAAACTCGAAAAAATCACATGGGCCATCTACAAGGCGGCCACCGCCGTAGGCGGCGACGATTATGCAAAGGCGGAAGCCCTTGCAAGGGAAGTGGCAGAATATGTGGACGAACGCACCGAAGGCGAAGCCGCTGAGGTGGAAACCATTCAGGATGCCGTAGAAAAGATCCTTATCGAACGCGGCCACGCCAAGACGGCGAAGGCTTTCATCCTTTACCGCGAAAAGCGCCGCAGCGCCCGCGAAAGCAACGCCCTTGTGGGCGCCACCATCAATATGTTCTCCGATTACCTTGATGACAAGGATTGGCAGATCCAGGAGAACGCCAACACCCAGAAATCCATCAACGGCATGAACAATTATGTGCGCGAGACCTTCACCAAGCAGTACTGGCTGCACGAGGTCTACCCGGAGGATGTGCGCGAGGCCCATTCTTCCGGCGCCATGCATATTCACGATCTTGGCTTCTTCGGCCCCTACTGCGCCGGCTGGGATCTTCGCCAGCTGCTGATGGACGGCTTCGGCGGCGTGGGCGGCAAGGTGGAATCATCCCCGGCAAAGCACCTGCGCTCCTTCCTCGGGCAAATCGTGAACTCCACCTTCACCACCCAGGGCGAGACTGCCGGCGCGCAGGCATGGAGCTCCATCGATACCTACTGCGCACCCTTCATCCGCTACGATGGCCTTACCAAGAAGCAGGTAAAGCAGGCGCTGCAGGAGTTCATCTTCAACATCAACGTGCCCACCCGCGTGGGCTTTCAGTGCCCCTTCTCCAACCTGACCTTTGACATCAAGGCACCCCGCACGCTGAAGGACGAGCCCGTCATCATCGGCGGGCAGATGACCGGCGATGTTTACGGCGATTTCCAGGCGGAGATGGATATTTTCAACGAAGCCTTCTGCGAGGTGATGCTGGAGGGCGATGCCAAGGGCCGCGTGTTCACCTTCCCCATCCCCACCATCAACGTCACTGCCGATTTTGACTGGGAAAGCCCTGTGATCAACAAGTTCATGGAGATCACCTGCAAATACGGCATTCCCTATTTCTCCAACTACATCAACTCCGATCTTTCCCCGGAGGATGCCCTTTCCATGTGCTGCAGGCTGCGCCTTGACACCAAGGAGCTCAGAAAACGCGGCGGCGGCCTGTTCGGCTCCAACCCCATGACGGGCTCCATCGGCGTTGTGACCATCAACCTGCCCCGCATCGCCTACGAATCCCGCTCCAAGGCGGAATTTATGGGCAGGCTCTGGCGCATGGTGCAGATCGCCAAGAACAGCCTTGAGATCAAACGCAAGGTCATCGAGACCGAGACCGCCCGCGGCCTTTACCCCTATGCGGCCCATTACCTTCGCAACATCAAGGAGCGCACCGGCCAGTATTGGTACAATCACTTCAACACCATCGGCATCATCGGCATGAACGAAGCGTGCCTCAACCTGTTCGGCACCGATACCGATCTCACCACCGAACAGGGACAGGCTTTTGCCATCGAAGTGATGAACTACCTCCGTGACCAGATGAGTGAGATTCAAGAAGAGACCGGCCACTTCTACAATCTGGAAGCCTCCCCGGCAGAAGGCACCAGCTACCGCCTTGCGCGGCTTGATAAGGCCCAGTATCCGGAGATCATCTGCGCCGGCACGGAAGAAACGCCCTATTACACCAACTCCACCCAGCTTCCCGTTGGCTACACGGAGGATATCTTCGAAACCCTTGACCTGCAGGATGAGCTGCAGAGCCTTTACACCGGCGGTACGGTGCTGCACCTGTACCTCGGCGAGCGCATTGCGGATGTGGAAACGGCGAAAAACTTGATCCGCAAGGTGTTCACCAACTACAAGCTCCCTTACATCTCCCTGACGCCCACCTTCTCTGTATGCCCCAACCACGGCTACATCCCGGGCGAGCATTTCTCCTGCCCCACCTGCGGCAGCAATGCGGAGGTATGGAGCCGCGTGGTAGGCTACCTTCGTCCGGTGCAGAATTTCCACAAGGGCAAAAAGCAGGAATATGCCGAAAGGCTCAAATACGTCATTAAGGAAGAGCAGATTTGCGCATCGCAGGACTAGAAAAATGCAGCACGGTGGATTTCCCCGGCGGCCTTGCGGCAGTACTTTTCGCCCCGGGCTGCAACTACCGCTGCTTCTATTGCCACAACCGGCAGATTTTAGAAAGCCCTCCGCTTCTTGATGAGGCGGAGGTGTTTCGCTTTCTCAAAAAGCGTACGGGACTTCTTGACGCCGTGGTGTTTTCCGGCGGCGAACCCACGCTGCAGCATGACCTGGCAGATGCCGCAAAGGCAGTGCGCGCCCTCGGCTATAAGATCAAGCTGGACACCAACGGCAGCCGGCCGGAGGTGCTCAAATCCCTTCTTGATGAAAACCTGCTTGATTATGTGGCCATGGACTACAAGGCCCCCTTCGGGGATTACAGCGCCATCACGGGGCATGATGCTTCCGGCGTTGCAGAGAGCCTTTCCCTGCTTCTTGCAGGAGGCATCCCCTTTGAGCTTCGCACCACCATGGCACCCATGCTGACAGAAGCAAAACTTAAGGAAATGGCGGCGGCAGTGCCCCACAACGTGAAATGGTTTTTGCAGCTTTACCGGCCGCAGCAGGGCGATGAAGCCTTCCTCGGCAGCCTTCGCCCCTATTCGCAGGGGGAAATCGAAACCCTTGCGGAAAAGCTGCAGGCAGTAAGACCACTTGTGAGGGCAAGGTAGAAAAGGCAAACAAAAAAGCAGAGCGCTCGCTCTGCTTTTTATTATGCCTCTGTTTGCTACACTTCCATCACCAGCACACGCTTTTCGCCAAGGTCATCGACAGAAAAACTGACGGTATCCGCCTTCGCACAGGCAATGGGGCGCTCCTTCACAAGGGCAAGGAAGCCATCCACCGCTGCCACATTCACCGTGCCCTGGGGCAGCTTATAGTGCATGGGGATGAACACCGTGGGGTCCAGCTTTTCCATGAGGGCATGGGCAAGCGCGGCATCGATGGTGTAGGTGCCGCCCACCGGCGCAAGCAGGATATCCACCCTGCCGCAGGCTTGTGCGGTCTCATCATCGATCATGTGGCCAAGGTCGCCGCAATGCAGGATGCGAAGACCGTCCATCTCCACCATGAACATGATGTTTTCGCCGCGAAGGACACCCTGTTCGGGGTCATGATACGTATGGATGCCGAAAAAGCGCACATCCTTCACCTTTGTTTCGCCCGCAGCGGTCACGCGCACCGCATCATCGGCGGCAAGTGAGAATTCGTTGTGATCCCAATGCCCGTGGCTGGCGCTGACGGCATCCGCCTCTTGTTTTTCGATGGCATAGCCTGCCTTTGCGCCGCAGGGATCCATCATCACTTTGGTGCCGCTTTCGGCGGTCAGAAGAAAGCAGGAATGTCCAAACCATTTGAGCTTCATAATCTATTCCTCCGCATTTTTATCCGTTTTGTAAAAAAGCAAGCAGCCTTGATGCCGCCGCGCCCACGCTGCCGCACTTTGCAAGCAGCGCCTGCCGCTCCCGGGGCGGGATGTGGTGCGCCATCAAAAGCAGCTGCTGCGCCGCAAATTCCGCGCGGTTTTTCCGCTCCCCAAGGGAAATATCCTCCTCCGCGATGCGGATGGCCTGCCACAGGGCACGCTGTACCGCCGCATCTTCGGGGCATCCCTTTGCTTCCTGCCGTGCAAGCATCCGCATCCTTGCAATGGCATAAAAAAGGGGCGTTTCCGTTTCCGCCGGCATGGGCGGAATGGGGCAGGAAGCGTTTACCGCCTCCGCAAGGGCAGAATATGCCGCATCTGTCAGCGCAAAAAGAATGTGCCCGTTTTCCGCTTCAATGCGGTCAAAGGCGGCTGCGCCAAAAAGCAGCTGTCTTTCCGCTGCCTCTGCTTTTTGTATTGCCGCAAGCACCGTATCCTCATCCACATTGAGGATGCGGGGCAGGGGACTTGCAAGGGGAAAGCCTTCTTTCGCGGCGCGCACATGGGCGCACTGCGCCGAAAAACCCGCCCGGCGCATCAGCGAGGCGGCAGCTTCCCTTGCGGCTTTGCAGGCATCAAGCACGGCGACATCCCCCCTTCCGTTCTCATCTTTAGCGTATTGCATTTTGGCGTGATTGTCAAAGGGAAGAAGATGCAAAAAAGCGGCCGTACCCAGCCGCTTTTTTCTGTTACACCACAAGCTCACCATCCTCATTGTTGAGGATGCGGAAGATCTGCTCCTCCTCGCCGTTTTCCACGTTGATGTAAACGATGTATTCCTCCTCACCGCAGGTGCCCTTGAACTCATAGCAGAGCTTTTCCGTTTGGGGCGTGATGGGGATGAGCGCCAGCTCCCGTGAAAGCACCTTCAGATTGGAAGAGAGCATGCTTTCCGCTTCCGCCATGGAAAGCTGCGGCGCGGGAAGCTGTCTTTCCCTGTGGCTGAAGCAATAGTTTCGTGCATCTGCACCGATGACAGCATGTGTTTCCCTGTCCACCCAGACTTTGATGAGGTCGCTGTAGAGGATCACATCATCCTGCTCCGCCGCGAAATTGATCACCGCCGCGCCGCTGTAATACTGAGCATAGGTGGCTTCCATATCGTCATAGCCGTGGCGTTCAAGGAAATCCTCCGCCGCGTCTTTCAGTTTTTCCGTTTCCGCCTTTTCCGGCACGCCTTCCGCCGCGCCTGCGGCGGATGACATCATCCAAAGAAGCTGTCCGCCCTGCTTTGTCACAGAAACATCCACCTCACGTCCATCCGCATAGGTGCCGTGGAAATCGTAAGAAGGGATAGCGCCGTCGCTCGTGCCGTAAGATTCGAGCGCATCAAGTCCCGTCAGGCGTTTTGCCTGCTCCATGGCTTCTTCCTCACTCAGTTCTCTGCCCGACAGCCCCTGCGGCTCCTGCTTTTCCGCACTTTCGGAGAAGGGACCGTCATAAATGAGGGTGGGGAAGCCTTCGATGCCTTCCTGCTCCTTATAGCCGTCATCCCCTGCGTTTCCCGCATTTGCCGTATTCTCCGCATCCTCCGTTCCGTAGGCGGAGGTATAGTAGCCATCGTTGGTGATAGCCGCCACGGGGATATCGCCGATCGAAAGCCGCCCGTTGAGTTCATCCGCAATGCGGCCGGAGGTTTCGTAGAGCTGATCGAGCTGCTGCTGTTCCTCCTCTGTCATGGGAATGCCCCGCACCGCCTTTTTCGTCAGGGTATGGGCATAATCCCCAAGGCGCACCACAAAGCTGTTGAGCTCCGCCGTATCGATGTGGGAGGACGGTACCTCCGCCATCAGGCTGACGCTGGCGCCTGAAAGCCGCCACACATCGTCAAGCAGCAGCACATACTGCGAAGGAGAAGCGGCAACGCGCAGCTTGCCGAGAGCGGTGTGCAGGTTGTTGATGTTGTCCGTCAGTTCCGTAAAAGCCCGGGTATACATGGCGGTAGCCGTGGTCTTATACTCTTTTGCAAGGGCACTTTGCTGCATGCCCCAGAATGCCACGCCCACAAGGGCGACCGTCAGAAGCACCGGCAGCACGATATGGAATATGTTTCTTCCTTTTTCCCGCATACAAACACCTCTTAACCCCGGAAAAACGAATGGTTGCCGATCTTCATCAGCACCGGTTTTGACAGCATCCACTTGTTGGTGGTCTTGGCCGGATTGTAATAATAAAGGCAGCCGTTGGTGGGGTCCCAGCCGTTCATGGCATCGCGGGCTGCCTTGATGGCGGTCTCATCCGGTGAAAGGTTGATCTGCCCGTCATCCACCACGGAAAAGGCGCCGCTCTGGTAAATGACACCGCTCATGCTGTTGGGAAATTTGCTGGACTCCATGCGGTTTAAAACCACCGCCGCCACAGCCACCTGCCCCTTATAGGGCTCACCCCTAGCCTCGCCGTAAACAAGGCGGGCAAGCAGATACAGGTTACCGGATGCATTTGAGCTGCTGCCGGATGAACTGCTGCCGCTGCTGTCCGAAAGGGTCAGCCCCAGCGCTTTTGCGGTGGCATTTCCTACGATGCCATCGGCAGTCAGGCCGTTTTTTCGTTGGAAGTATTTTACTGCCTTTTCCGTGCCGCTGCCGAAGATACCATCCACACTGCCGTCATAATAACCCCAGCGTTTAAGCTTCGTCTGCAGTGCCTTCACATCATCTCCCCGGGACCCCACCCGAAGCGCCGCCGCAAAGGCAGTGGACTGCAGCAGCATGGATATGACGAGTACCATTGCCAACGTCATTGCAATTTTTCTTTTATCGTGTCCCATAGCGTTCCTCCCTCTATGTGTTTCAACAATTCAAGGAGAAAGCTGTTTTCTCTCAGCTTCTCAACATCAATTTCCCCAGCATCCCCTTCCAATATACACAGCGGCGGAAACATGACACACCACCAGTTTTGCCCTTTTCCCTCCCCCAGCACCACGCGGAGCGCCTGATACTCCCCCGCAGGGTATACCTTTCCGCCGTAGCTGCGCTCCGGAAAGGGAAAACGCCCTACAAAAAGCGATGCGCCGTAATCCATGCCCGCTTTTTGCAGCGTATCCTCCGCCGCACCGAGCAAGGCTTTGCCGTCCTCCATAAGAAGCATTTCTGCCGCCGCACCGTTCGCGGCGCTTGCCATCCTTTCCCTTTCAAGGGCAAGGATGCTGTCCCTCACAAGGAGCTTCACCTGCTGGTCTTCCACGCTGTCGCTGTTGGCGATGACATGCAGGCGAAACACGTTTTGATACGGGGCACTCCCGCAGGGCATGCCGAGAAGAGCTGCCAACAGCAGCACCGTACAGGATAAAACCGCTTTTTTCATTCTACGAAACGCTCCTTTTGCCGTTAAAATCGTTCTTATGGGCAAAAGGATTGACGTTTTCCGTGATTTTTAACCCTTCAGGGCTTATAATGCATATATGGAAATAAAAGCTTACGCAAAAGTGAATCTCCTGCTCAACGTGCTCGGCAAAAGGCCGGACGGTTATCACGAGCTTTGTACGCTCATGCATACCATCGACCTTTACGACACGGTGACCTTCGAGCCGGCAAACGATATCCGCGTTCTTGCGGATGTGCCCCTGCCGGAAAAAAGCGCTGCCTACAAAGCCATTGAAGCATACAAAACCGCGGCAAGCTGCGGCGGTGCCCATGTATCCATCAAAACCGGCATCCCTTCGGAAGCGGGACTCGGCAGCTCCAGCGCCGATGCGGCAGCTGTGCTTCGGGCCATGCAAAAGCACTACGGTGCCCTTTCGGGAGAAGCGCTTTTCGCCATCGCCGCAAAGATCGGCGCGGATGTGCCTTTCTGCCTTTTGGGCGGCGCGGCGCTGTGTGAGGGTATCGGCGAAAAGATGACGCCCCTCCCCCCGATGCCCCTTGCCCTTCTCATCGTAAAAGGCGTCAAGGGGGTAAGCACAAAGGCGCTGTTTACATCGTTACAGCTGCCCCTTCCCATCGGGGATGCCTGCGCGGCGGTATCCGCCCTTCGAAGCGGCAGCGCCGACGCCCTTGTTCCCCATGTTTACAACGCCCTCTCAGCCCCCGCCGCAGCCATTGCCCCGGAAACGGAGGAATACAAGGCAAGGCTGCTGCAGGCCGGCGCCCTTGCCGCGGAAATGACCGGCAGCGGCAGCGCGGTATTCGGCATTTTCCCCTCCGAAGAAGCGGCGAAACATGCCGCCGCCCGTTTCCCCGATGCCGCCTTTGTGAAGCCTGTGAAAACGCTTTGCATTTAAGGCGAAACATAGTATACTGAACTTTAGGGGTTTTTCCCCCTTTCCTCTGAAAAAGCCAACTTCATGAATACGAGGTTTACAAGCATGACCCATATCCAAGACCATAAAACCATCCACCTTGTGGGCATTGGCGGCTGTTCCATGAACGGCCTTGCCCAGATCCTGCGCGATCGGGGCTTTGCCGTGCAGGGCAGCGATGCCAACCAATCCCCCTTTACGGAACGGCTTCGCGAGCTCGGCGTGCCCGTTACCATCGGCCACAGCGCGGAAAACCTCGGCGATGCGGATCTTGTCATCTATTCCGCCGCCATCAAGCCTGAGAATGCGGAGCGCGCCGCCGCAAAGGAGCGGGGCATCCCGGAGCTTGAGCGCAGCGTCGCCCTCGGCCAGCTGACGGAAGGCTATAAAGACGTCATCGGCATCGCAGGCTGCCACGGCAAGACCACCATCACATCCATGCTGGCCTATGTGTGCGAGCAGGGCAAGCCCGACGCCACCGTACACATCGGCGGCTTTGTGGATATCCTGCAGGGCGGCGTACGGCTCGGTGCCCACGATATGTTCATCACGGAAGCCTGCGAATATGTGGAAAGCTTTCTGACCCTCAAACCCACGGTGGCGCTTATCAACAACATCGATGACGATCACCTCGATTACTACAGGGATATTGATCACATTGTGGAAGCCTTCCGCAAGTTCCTTGCGCTGCTGCCGGAGGATGGCCTTTTTATCGGCTGCAGCGACGATTTCCGCGTGAAGGCGCTGCTTGATGCACATACGGGCAAAACGATCTCCTACGGCATGCGGGATGCGGACTATGTGCCCGCCAACATTGTATATGACGCAATGGGCTGCCCCGCCTTCGATCTTCTTTACAAGGGCAAAACCCTTGGCCGCATCACCCTTTCCGTACCCGGCGAGCACAACATCATCAACGCCGTGGCTGCCGCCATCGTGGCCATGAATGCCGGCGCTTCCTTTGAAGCCGTGGCGCAATCGCTTCATGCCTTTCAAAACACCCGCCGCCGCTTCGAGTTTTTCGGCGAGCGAAACGGTGTCCGCTATTATCACGATTACGCCCACCACCCGGCGGAAATCAACGCTACCCTTTCCGCCGCCGCCCGCATGGAGCGCGGAAAGCTCTGGTGCGTGTTCCAGTGCAATTCCTACACCCGCGCAAAAACCCTTTTCTGTCATGATGTAAAGGGCTTCAACGCGGCGGATGAGATCCTTGTGCCGGATATCTTCCCCGGCCGCGAGGTGGATGACGGCTCCGTCCATGCCCGGGATATGGCAGCGGGCATCTGTGAAAGCGGTGCCAACGCCAAATATATTCCCACCTTTGAAGCGATCCGCTCCTACCTTGACGAAAACGCCAAGCCGGGCGATATCGTCGTCACCCTCGGCAGCGGCGACGTATACAAACAGACCGAAAAGCTCCTTTAAACCAACGAAAACCGCCGCCCGCCGCGGCGAAGAAAGGCCGCCATGTTCAGCTGGATCGATTTTCTTACCTTTACCGGCACTACCTCTGTCACCCCCGGTCCGAATACCATTCTGACCTTTTCCACCGCCAGCAGGATCGGTCTTAAAAAAACGCTGCCCCTTTGCTTCGGTATCTTTACAGGTTTTTTCACCATCATGCTGCTTTCCACGGTGTTCTGCAGCATTTTGATGAAATACCTCCCGATGCTGCACACGCCGATGGTCATCCTCGGGGCGGTCTACCTTCTCTATCTCGCCTGGCATATGTACAAAAGCGATACGGAGATCACCGCAAAGGATGAGCAGGGCGGTTTCCGCAAGGGCCTCATCATGCAGTTTGTCAACGTAAAGGTATACATGAACTGCATCCTTTCCCTGCAGGGGTATATCCTGCCTGTCTATGAAGGGCAGGTGCTGCCGCTTTTGGGCTTCCTGTTCCTTGTGCCTTCCATTTCCTTTTTAACGCTGATGCTCTGGGGCGGCTGCGGCAGCGCGCTGAGCCGCTTTATCAGCCGCCACCGCAAGGCTGCAAATACCGTGTTCGCCCTTGCCCTTGTATACTGTGCCATCAAGATGTTCTTTTAAGCCATGCTCTGTTTATCTTCCTTTGAATTCCCGGACAGCGACCGGGAATTCGATTTTTTCCTTTCGCAAAAGCGCACCTGCTACGATTCCTTCTACCCCTTCGGCGTGCTTTCCCGCCACCGCTTTCAAAGGGTGGATTTTGCGCCCGTCACGGTGTTTTACGGCGGCAACGGCAGCGGCAAGACAACGGCGCTCAACATCATTGCAGAAAAGATCGGCGCGGCACGCGACAGCGCCTTCAACAGTTCCCCCTTTTTTCCGGATTATCTCCGCTGCTGCCGCTTTGAATTCGAGCGCCGCCCGGAAAACGGCTGCCGCATCATCACAAGCGATGATGTATTCGATTACATGCTGAACCTGCGTGCCCTGAACGAGGGTATCGACATGCGTCGGGAAGAGCTTTTCGGCGAGTTCTACGAAAAGAAGCACTCCCGCTTCCGTCTGAACTCCATTGCGGATTATGAGGAGCTGAAAAGCCACAACAACGCCAGGCGGCTGACCCAGTCAAAATTCGTCCGGTCAGAACTTATGGAAAATCCCCGTGAGCGTTCCAACGGAGAAAGTGCCTTTTTCTACTTCACGGAAAAAATGGAGCCGGAGGACAGCCTTTACCTGCTCGATGAGCCGGAAAACAGCCTTTCCCCCGCCCTGCAGCAGGACCTTGTGCAGCTCATTTATGACGGCGCACGCTATTTCGGCTGTCAGTTTATATTGAGCACCCATTCCCCCTTCCTGCTCGCCCTACCCGGTGCGAAGATCTATGACCTTGATGCGGACCCGGTGGATGTCAAAAAGTGGACGGAGCTTCCCAACGTTCGCACCTATTACGACTTTTTCAAAGCGCATGAACGGGAGTTCACGGAATCATGACAAACAAAAAGCACGGACAGCCGTGCTTTTTTATTTGTGTTTACTGTTTTCTGTCGTTGAAGAAGATGATGAGAGCGCCCATCACCGCCACAGAGAGCACAGTTCCGAATTCCGGAAAGCCACCGAGGATCTCATGCCCCACCGCCATGCCGACCCATCCTGCAAGGATGGTAAGCAGAAATGCAAAAATCGCCTTTCCCAATGTGTTTCTCCTTATATCTCCCCATGCGCGCCGTGATACAGGGTGAATTCGTTTTTGCGGTAATCAAGAAGTCCTTCATCCTTCAGCTTGGAAAGCTCACCCGACATGGCGCTGCGGTCCACGCTCAAATAGTCCGCCAGCTGCTGCCTGTTAAAGGGGATGGAAAACTCGCTCTTTTGCTGCCGCTTCGCTTCCTCGGAAAGGTAGGAAAGCAGCTTATCCCTTGTGGTGCGCTTCGCCATGTGCCCCAGCTTCTGCACCAGCCTGCGGTTTTTCTCGCTGATGGCGTAAAACAGGTTCTGCACCACCATGGCATGGAAACGGCAGGCGGAAGAGCAGGTTGTCAGCACCCGGTTCACATCGAAAAACAGAACGGTCGAATCCTCCACCGCCGCCACATCGTTCAAAATGCTGCCGCTTCCCGGCGCCACATAGGCCTCGCCAAACATTTCCCCGGGCATGACCACATTGATGATGCTGCGGCTTCCCCAGTAATCATCCCTTTGAATATGCAGGCAGCCCGATGCCAGCACTGTGATATCGCCGATGGGATCGCCCTGCCGGAACACGTATTCCCCTTTTTTATAGCTGCGCACGCGGGTGCCGAGACACCCCAGCATGGCGGCGATCTCACCTTCCGCTACGCCGCAAAACAGTTGGGTGTTTTTGAGAACAGACACGAATTTTTGCATAAAAATCTTCTTTCCGTTGTAAATACAACCGATTTTCTTGTTCCATTACACTATAATAAAGCCACAAAGTCAAGAACAAGCGGCGCGGCAAGTGCCCGCCTTAACGAAAAAACGAATTGGGAAAAGGAGACACCATCATGATCCGTAAAATCATCAAGATCGACGAAGAAAAATGCAACGGCTGCGGCAAGTGCGCAGCGGCCTGCCACGAAGGTGCAATCGAAATGGTAAACGGCAAGGCAAAGCTGACCCGTGAGGATTATTGCGACGGCCTCGGCGACTGCCTGCCCGCCTGCCCGGTGGATGCCATCAGCTTTGAAGAGCGTGAAGCCCCCGCTTACGATGAGGCTGCCGTGCTGGCAGCAAAGAAAGCCAAGGAAAAGCTGCCCTGCGGCTGCCCGGGCACCAATTCCAAAGCCATCCGCCGGGAGCACAGCGCCTGTGAGATCCCCGCGGCTGCCGCGCCCGTGCAGAGCCGCCTTTCCCAGTGGCCGGTGCAGATCAAACTCGTGCCGGTGAACGCCCCCTATTTTAACGGCGCACACCTGCTTGTGGCGGCGGACTGCACCGCCTACGCTTACGGCAACTTCCACAACGAGTTCATCCGCAACAGGATCACCCTTGTGGGCTGCCCCAAGCTTGACATGGTGGACTATGCGGAAAAGCTGACCGCCATCCTCGCCAACAACGATATCAAGTCCCTGACCGTAGTGCGCATGGAAGTACCCTGCTGCGGCGGCATTGAAAACGCCGCAAAGCGAGCGCTGCAGGCAAGCGGCAAATTTATTCCCTGGCAGATCGTCACCGTCTCCACCGATGGCCGCATCCTTGACCGCTGAGCAGGAAAGGCATCGCGTCATGCACGGTAACGAGCAAAGCAAGGAAATACTACCTTCGGGATCGGCTGATAAGTGCGTTTCTCACCGGCCGAAAGGCCGATTTGACAACAACATGTTCCTCCTATGAAAAAGCGGGAAAGCCCATGCTTTCCCGCTTTTTCCTTTGCGCAAAAAGGGCCCGCCAAAGGGGCCCTTTTTCATCGGGTGTTATTTGTTCAGCTGCGCGGCATAGTAGTTCATCAGGCAGCCGTCAAGCAGGATCTGCTTTTCATCGGCGGTAAGGCCCTTGATGTAGAGGGTGATATCCTCCACATTGCCGTCCTTTTTGATGACTTTGGCGGGGATGGTCTCAATGCCGTTTTCCACCGCATTGCGGATGCCGGGAACGAAGACCATATCGCCGTCTTCATAATCGAACTTGGTATCTTCCGCAAGGGTGAAGGGCAGGATACCCCAGTTGATGCAGTTGCTGCGATAACGCTTGGTGGCGTATTCGTAGCAGAAGTTGGCGTAGCCGCCGAGCACCTTCTGGCAGGATGCAGCCTGTTCGCGGGCGGAACCGTCGCCGGGCTTGTTGGCGAAGATGGCGGAGCCGGTGCTGGTGGTGTTGATCAGCTCTTCCGCGTTGCCTACCTTGGCGAGGGCTTCCATCAGCTCAGCGGGCTTTTCGCCGGCGATGCGGGCGTTTTCCACAGCCTGGGAGGCCTTGCTGCGGCCCACGTATTCGGGCACGCGGCGGGAAAGCGCAAACTCGCTGAGGCGCAGCGGGTTGGAACGGTAGGAGCTGGTCTCGCCGGAGGGGATAAGCTCATCCGTGGTGGTAACGGGGTCGTTGATGACGGCCGCCAGCTTGACGAGCAGGTTCTCATTGAGGGCATACATCTTCGGCCAGTCGGTGATGTTGGGCCCAAGGCGCAGTTCCACATCCGGGTTTGCCTTGCCGAAGCCGTAGTAAACGCGGCGCTCGTAGACGGACTTGTCAAACTTGTAGTCGATCTCGGGCATATCGTAGTCTACATCCGTAGCGGCGGTGATGATGCCGTGGTTGCGGGCGGTGGCGGCGATGGAACGGGCATCCATCAGCGCAACGGTCGCGATCTGGCCTTCACCGGGCTTGGAACCTTCGCGGTTGGGGAAGTTGCGGGTGGTATGGCGGAGGGAGAGGCCGTTGTTGGAAGGCACATCGCCGGCGCCGAAGCAGGGACCGCAGAAGCTGGGCTTGATGATGGCACCGCTGGCAAGCAGGCCTTCGGTGGCGCCCACGCGGGTCAGTTCAAGGCTGACGGGAATGCTCATGGGGTATACGGAAAGGCCGAAGTAGCCGGTACCCACATCGCCATCCTTCATGATGGCAGCGGCTTCCATGATGTTGTCGTAAGTACCGCCTGCGCAGCCCGCGATGATGCCCTGATCGGCAAGGATGGAACCGTCTTCCTGCACCTTGCTGACGAGGTCGGTCTTGGCCTTGGGGAACTTCTTCGCCGCTTCCGCTTCCACTTCCGCAAGGAGTGCCTTGGCGTTCTTCTGGAATTCATGGATGGTGTAAGCCTTGGAGGGATGGAAGGGCAGCGCGATCATGGATTCCTGCTTGTCGAGGTCGATATGGATCATGCTGTCATAGTAAGCCACCTTGCCGGGCTTGAGCTCTTTGTAAGCTTCGGGACGGCCATGGACTTCGAAATACTTTTTGACCTGGTCATCGGTCTCCCAGATGGAAGTAAGGCAGGTGGTCTCGGTGGTCATCACGTCAACGCCGTTGCGGAATTCGACGGGCAGGTTGGCAACGCCGGGGCCTACGAACTCAAGCACCTTGTTCTTGACAAAGCCGCTTTCGAAGGTGGCGGCAACAAGGGAAAGCGCCACGTCATGGGGGCCGATGCCCTTGCGGGGCGCGCCGGTCACATATACGAGCACCACTTCCGGCGCGGGCACATCGTAGGTATTCTTAAGAAGCTGCTTGACGAGCTCGGGGCCGCCTTCGCCGACGCCGAGGGTGCCGAGGGCGCCGTAGCGGGTATGGCTGTCGGAACCGAGGATCATGTGGCCGCAGGAAGCGAGGGCTTCGCGGGCAAAGCTGTGGATCACGCTCTGGTTGGCGGGAACATAGATGCCGCCGTATTTCTGCGCGGCACTCAGGCCGAACACATGGTCATCCTCATTGATCGTGCCGCCGACGGCGCAAAGGCTGTTGTGGCAGTTCGTCATCGCATAGGGGACCGGGAACTCCTTTAGGCCGCTGGCGCGTGCAGTCTGGATGATGCCCACATAGGTGATGTCATGCGAAGCAAGGCTGTCGAACTTGATGCGCATCTTTTTGGGGTCATCGGAGACATCATGCGCACGGAGGATGGAGTATGCGATGGTGTTTTCACGGCCTTCATCGGGCGTGATGTTCATCGGCGCGCCTTCCTGCGGCTTGCCGTCCACAAGGTATACGCCGTGGTTGGTCAACTCGATCATGGTTTTCTGCTCCTTTTTTAATTGATTTGCACATACATAAAAACAGATAGGAAACAGCCGCTTTTCTGCGGCAATTTCATCTTATCCCATGCAAAAGCGGATTGCAAGATATGCGGCACATATATACTTGTATACAATCGTAACGACACAAATTGTTTACCCACCGGGTTTTTTTGCAGCGGTTGTTCCCCGCCGCCGCCCGTGCTATAATAGCAGCATGGAACGCTTGAAAGAAAACAAAACTCTCCGAATCGCATTCACTGCGGCCGCTATCCTGTTTGCGGGCGTGTTCTGCCTTTATGCCTTTTTCCGTGCGGAAACGGTAACGGGGCTCTTCGCCGCCGGCGCATCGCTGCTGCTTTTCGCCTGCGTATTCCTCCGCGCCTTTGATGCGGTGCTTTGCGGCTGCACGGAAGCCCCCCTTCCCTCGCCGGATGCACAGCGCGGCAGGCGCAGCCTTCGCTTCGACAAGCGGCACCCCTGGCTGCGGATCCTCTTTTTCATGGTCATCACCCGCCTTGTGCTGTTTGCAGCGGCCTATGTTTTTTCCGCCGGGGAAGTGTATAAGGGCGGCATCCTTGACACCCTTCGCACCGCCTGGCTCAGGACCGATTCCCCCAGCTACCTCGGCATTGCGGAAAACTGGTATGTCACAGAGGGCGACCCCCGCTTCCATATCGTCTTTTTCCCGTTTTATCCCGTTTTGATCCGGCTTTTCAACTTCCTGACCGGCGATTCCTTCGCCTCCGCGATGGCGGTGTCAACCCTTTGCGCCCTTGTTTCCGCCATCCTTGTTTATGAGGTCGCCGCCCTTGACCACGACAGGGAAACATCCCTTCGCGCCGTCAAATTCACCTTCCTTTCCCCTGCCGCCTTCTTCTTTGCGGCGCCCATGACGGAAAGCCTGTTTCTGACCTGCTGCCTTGCGGCGGTGCTGTTCCTTCGCAAAAAGAAATACCTGTGGGGCTGCCTTTTCGCTGCCCTTGCCGCGTTCACCCGCTCCCTCGGGGTGCTGCTGCTGGCGTTTGTCTTTATCGAATGGCTCACGGATGTACTGCAGGCAAAGCGTACGGAAAGCCTTGCGGAAAACAAAAAAGCCTTCACCCTCCGCTTCCTCTGCATGTTCCTTGTGCCCCTCGGCCTTCTCGGATATCTTTTGATCAACTATACCGTCACCGGCGATCCCTTCCGCTTCATGCAGTACCAGCGCGAACACTGGAATCAGGGCTTCGGTCTTTTCTTCGATACCGCCGCCTACCAGACGGATTATCTCCTTTCCACCTTTGCAGAGGGCGACTTCCGGCAGGCTTTCGGGCTGTGGCTGCCGAACCTTGTCATGAGCTTCGGCGCGCTGCTTCTTATGATCTTCGGCACGAAAAAGATCCGCCCTTCCTATTCCGTGTTTTTCCTTGCCTATTTTCTGATCGCCATCGGCGCCACATGGCTGCTGAGCGCCCCCCGCTATCTTGCTGCCTGCTTCCCGCTCGGTATCGCCGCGGCTGCCCTTGCGGATACCAAACGGAAGGATGCCGCCGCAACGCTCCTTTCCTTCGGGCTCCTCTGCGCATACCTTGCCATGTATGTGAACGGCTGGCCGGTGTATTGAGGTGATCGTATGAAGCATCTGAAGCCCATCCGTATCACCGCCCTTGTGCTGTTCCTTCTTTCCCTTTTTGCCGCTGTCGACCTGGGCTTGAACTTTCTGAAAGCCACTGTTCCCTCCCTCAACGACGGCATCGGCTGTTTCAGCACGCTGCATGGCCTTTTCGGCATCTTCGGTGACAGCGGCTGGTCCCTTGAAGTCTATCTTCATGCTTTTGAGCAAAGTGTATGGGCCGGCTTTTTTCTGTTTGTGATCAATGTGTTTCTTTTCGCTATGCCCAATATCATGAAAAAGAGGTAAAAGAATGAATCCCGAAAAGAAGATCGTGCTTGTCATCGATATGCAGAATGATTTTATCACCGGCGCCCTCGGCACAAAAGAAGCCGTCGCCGTCACACCCAATGTGGCTGCGCGCATCAGAGCCGAAAAGGAAGCGGGTGCCATGCTCGTTTTCACCCGGGATACCCATTGCGAACATTATATGGATACCCTTGAAGGCAAGCTTCTGCCCGTGCCCCACTGCATCGAAGGCAGCGAGGGCTGGCAGCTTGATAGCGCCATCGCGCCCCTTGCGCAGGGGGCTGTCATCGTCGACAAACCCACCTTCGGCGCCGTGGTGCTGCCGGAGCTTCTCAAACCCTATGCGGATGAAAACACCGAATTCCTGCTCATGGGTCTTTGTACGGATATCTGCGTCATATCGAATGCGCTGCTTTTAAGGGCTTATTTCCCGGGAAATAAAATTTCTGTCGCGCCGGATTGCTGCGCGGGCGTTACCCCACAAAGCCATGATGCCGCTCTTCTTACCATGAAAATGTGCCAGATCGAACAGGCATAAGAAAGGATATTCCATGCAGAAACCGGTATTGTGCATCCTCGCTGCGGGAATGGGCAGCCGCTATGGCGGCGGCATCAAACAAATGGACCCCATCGACAGCGAAGGCTGCTTCATCATCGATTATTCCGTTTATGATGCCATGCGCGCCGGCTTTGAAGAGGTCGTGTTCATCATCAAGCACGCCATCGAAGCGGATTTCAAGGCCACCATCGGCGCACGCGTTTCACCCCATATCAAGGTCAGCTACGCCTTTCAGGAGCTTTCCATGCTGCCCGAAGGCATTACCCTGTCTCCCGATCGGGTAAAGCCCCTCGGCACCACCCATGCGCTCCTCTCAGCGGAGGAAACCGTTGCCGGGCGTCCCTTCGCTGTCATCAACGCGGATGATTATTACGGCCCGGAAGCGTTCCGTCTGCTCTACGGTTTTCTGACAAATGGCAGCGATGACCACATCGCCGTGGGGTATCTTCTTGAAAACACGCTCACCGATCACGGCGCCGTGAACCGGGGCGAATGCATCGTGGAAGACGGCTTTCTCGCCCATATCAGCGAGCGCATCGGCATCCGAAAGAGCGCAGAGGGCGCAGAATATGTAAACGGGGCGGGCGATACCGTCTTTATGCCCCGCGGAACCACCGTTTCCATGAACTGCTGGGGCTTCCGCCCCAGCCTGTTCCCCCTTCTCCGGGAACGGTTTGAAAAGAATCTGGCCGCAGGGCTTGCAGAAAATCCCCTCAAGTATGAGGATCTGCTGCCCAATGCGGTATGCGAAGCCATCCTTGCCGGCAAGGCACGGGTGCAGGTACAGCCCACAAAAGAAAGCTGGTTCGGCGTCACCTATCAGGAGGATAAGCCCAAGGTGATGGAAAGCATCCGCAGACTGAAAGCGGCAGGCGTGTATGGCGACAAACTCTGGCGCTGAGCGCTTCACCATCCGCCCCTACCTGCCGAAAGACAGAGAACGGCTCCGGGAGATCTGCCTTGCCACCGCCACGCCCCGGGTGTATGAAGACCCGAAGCTGGCGGAATGGATCCTCCTGATGTACAACGATTACTACACCGCCTCGGAAAGCGGGCACTGTTTTGTGGCGGCGGCTGAAAACGATGAGGCGGTGGGGTATGTGATCAGCGCCCCAAGCTTCCGCCGCTACCGGCTGAAATTTCTCCCCCTGCTGCCCCGCGTTGCAAAGCTTTCAAAAAGTGCTGCAAAGCACTGGATGTTCCGGCTCTGTGAAAAAACTTTCGCAAAGGAATATCCCGCTCATCTTCACATCGATATTTTTCCGGCCTATCACCGGCTCGGGCTCGGTTCCCGGCTGATGGATGCGCTGATGGCGCATCTGAAGGATATCGGCGTCAGGGGCGTGATGCTCGGCTGTGGGGCAAAGAACACGGGCGGCAACGCCTTCTATGAAGCATACGGCTTCACCTGCCTCAGCCGTACGGCCGATACGGTCTTGTGGGGGATGAAATTAAAGTAAGAAAGCTAAAACAAAGAAAACCGGGCTGAAGCGC
Organism: Clostridiales bacterium; assembly: GCA_015056105.1. GTDB lineage: Bacteria > Bacillota > Clostridia > Christensenellales > CAG-138 > UBA1685. Next base: position 31,364 of record SVGX01000012.1, read on the forward strand.
TGCTTCAGCCCGGTTTTTTAATCTTCTTCCTCTTCTTCGGGAAGGGGATTCACCTTCACCGCAAGGCGTGCCACGCGGCGGGAATCCATCTCCTTCACGGTAAGGGTCAGGTTTTCGTAATCGAAACTGGCGCCTACCTCTGGGTAATCGCCCAGCATCTCAATGGCCCAGCCGCTGACGGTGGCGTTATCATCATCGAAATCCCGGTCATCGATATCGAATTCCTCAAGGAAATCGTAGATGCCCATACCGCCGTCCACCTCGTAGGCGTCTTCGGCAAGTTCCACCACTTCCTCTTCGATCTCGTCGGATTCATCCCAGATATCGCCCACCAGCTCTTCGAGCACATCCTCCATCGTCAGGCAGCCCATGGTGCCGCCGTATTCATCCGCGACGATGACCATGTGGCACTGGCGCTTTTTCATGGTGGCAAGCACATCGTCAAGGGCCATGGTGCGGGGCACGTAGTTCACGGGCATCAGGATGCCGCGAAGGTCGAACTGCGGCTTTTCCACCAATTCCTTGAAGAAGTGATTCAGGTGCAGTATGCCGATGATGTTGTCGATGGTATCCTCATACACCGGGATGCGGGAGAAAGAGGATTCGTAAACAGTTCCAAGGATCTCCGCCCAATCATCCTCAATATCGATGGAAAGCATATCCACACGGGGCGTCAGGATCTCGTAGGCCTGCAGATCGCCGAAATCGAGCGCGCTTTGAAGAAGCTCTGCCCGTTCTTCATCGATCACGCCTTCATCCTCAACGGTCTCAAGGATGGTCTCAAGATCGTCTTCCGTCACACTGGGGCCCTGCTCGCCCATTTTAACCCAGACCCTGTCAAGAAGCGTGAGCATCTTGCTGAAAACCCACACAACGGGCTTTGTGACGATCATCAGCGCGCGCAGGGGAATGGATACCGCCTTTGCAAAGCCTTCCGCCACCTGTACTGCCACGATCTTCGGGATGATCTCGCCGAAGGTGAGGATGAGCACCGTCATCACCGCCGTGGCAATGGCTGCGCCCTCGTCGCCCATCAGCGAAACGGCGATCACCGTTGCCACGGAAGAAGAGGCGATGTTCACAAGGTTGTTGCCGATGAGGATGGTCACAAGGGCGCTGTCATAGGCAAGAAGGATCTCGTAAGCAAGCCTGGTGGTCTTGCCGCCTGTTTCCGCCGCGTTTTTCATGCGCATGGCATTAAGGGAAGCATAGCTGATCTCAGAGCCCGAGAAGAACGCGGAAAGCGCAATGAGCAGCACGATCAGAAGGTAGGAACCAAGGGTCGCTTCACCGCCCATTATGCTTCACCCCCTTCCGCATCCTTGTCATCCTCATCGTAGATCTCACCCACAAGGGATTCAAGAATATCTTCCATGGTGATGATGCCAAGGGTTTTCCAGTTTGCATCCCGCACGATGGAAAGATGGGTCTTGTTGCCGCTCATCACGGCAAAAAGGTCGTCAAGGGGCGTATCCGCATCCACAAAATGCACGCTTTCCATCATCACGGAAAGGGCTTCGCACTCGCCGCGCATATGCGCCTTAAGGTATTTGCGGATCAGCAGCACGCCGATGGGATGATCCTCTTCATCCACCACCGGCAGGCGGGAATGGATATTGCCCTTGATGGCGGAAAGGATCTCTTCTTCCTTTGCGTTTACGGGGATGCGCACCACCTTTTCCCAGGGTGTCAGCACTTCCCGCACGAAGGTATCGGAAAACTCCAGCGCACTCTGAACAAGCTCGGTGGTCTCGCCATCGATGGCGCCTTCCTGTGCGATAGTCTCGATAATATCGTAAAGTTCATCCTCCGTCACGGTGGGCGCTTCCTCCTCCTTTTTGAAGGGCTTGCTGACCCAGGCGCTCAGCTTGGAAAACACGAAGGATATGGGCGTGAACAGCTTCATGAGAGCCACAAGAGAGCCGGACACCGCCAGCGCAAAGCGCTCGTTGCAGGCCTTTGCGAAGCGTTTCGGTATCATTTCGGACACAAAAAATACAACAACCGTTGTGACCACCGTGGTTGCGGGTACAGCCGTAATACCCCAAAGCTTTGTGGCCATGAGGGTGGCAAGGCTCGCACTGCCGATGTGCATAATGTTGTTGCCAATGAGAAGCGTTGTCAGCGCCTTATCAAAATGGTCAAGGATATAGAGTACCCTTGCAGCCCGTTTGCTGCCGTTGTCCGCATGGCTCATCATGCGGATGCGGTTGACGGATGCAAGCGCGATCTCCGTTGCGGCAAAATAGGCGCCGCCGAGGATCAAAAGGGCGATCGCGGCAAGATACACTATTGGACTACTGTCCTCCATGGAAACTATCAGCTCCTTACATAAGAATATATGCCTGTCTATTATAGAGTGTTTTCTGTTTTTTTGCAAGGGAACCTGCGGAATATAAAAGAGTGCGTCTGCACCAATACAGTTGATAGCGGACAACTGGCAGCGCCCGGTAGAAAAGCCGCAGTCGGCATAAGGCGGGCGACCGATGGTCGCCCCTGCTGCGCACAAAACAAAACCAATGTAGGGCGGGGTCCCCCCCCGCCCGATAGCGATGGATGAACGCATACTGTATCATTGCGTTTCACACAACTTCAGCATACAGGTGCCGCTTTATCTTTATTTCATGCCCATCATCCCCTGCGATCACCTTGTGTTATTTACGAAAAGCTGTGGCAGGAAAGCCGCCAAGAGCTTCCCCGCCTTAACACCTCATCCACCCCGCATACGCTCGGCACTAACGGTACGAAAAGAAACCGCCCCGTGCGGATGCACGGGGCGGTTTTTAAGCTTTCGCTTTGATTATTCAACGATGCTGGAAACAACGCCGGAAGCGACGGTACGGCCGCCTTCGCGGATAGCGAAGCGGAGACCTTCATCCATGGCGATGGGGGTGATCAGGGTGATCTCCATCGCGATGTTGTCGCCGGGCATAACCATCTCAACGCCCTCGGGCAGCTTGATGGTGCCGGTAACGTCGGTGGTACGGAAGTAGAACTGGGGACGGTAGCCGCTGAAGAACGGGGTGTGACGGCCGCCTTCTTCCTTGGTCAGCACGTAAACTTCGCTCTTGAAGTGGGTGTGCGGATGGATGGAGCCGGGCTTCGCCAGAACCTGACCGCGCTCGATGTCGGTACGCTGTACGCCGCGGAGAAGCACGCCGATGTTGTCGCCTGCCATGGCCTGGTCGAGCAGCTTGCGGAACATTTCAACGCCGGTAACGACGGTGCTGCGCTTTTCTTCGGTAAGACCGACGATCTCAACGGTATCCTGAACCTTGATGGTGCCGCGCTCAACACGACCGGTGGCTACGGTGCCGCGGCCGGTGATGGAGAACACGTCTTCAACAGGCATAAGGAAGGGCTTGTCGGCAGCGCGCTCGGGTTCGGGAATGTAGCTGTCAACAGCATCCATCAGCTCGAAGATGCACTGGCACTCGGGAGCATCCTTGGCGACAGCGCCGCCCTGAACGGCGGAAAGAGCCTTGTAAGCAGAACCCTTGATGATCGGGATATCATCGCCCGGGAAATCGTAAGCGCTCAGAAGCTCACGGACTTCCATTTCAACCAGCTCGAGGAGCTCTTCGTCGTCAACCAGGTCAACCTTGTTCATGAATACGACGATGTAGGGAACACCTACCTGACGGGCCAGCAGGATGTGCTCACGGGTCTGGGGCATCGGACCGTCGGAAGATGCTACGACCAGGATCGCGCCGTCCATCTGGGCGGCACCGGTGATCATGTTCTTAACATAGTCAGCGTGGCCGGGGCAGTCAACGTGGGCATAGTGACGTTTTTCGGTCTCATACTCAACGTGGGCGGTGTTGATCGTGATACCACGGGCCTTCTCTTCGGGCGCCTTGTCGATCTCATCGTAGCGCATTGCAGCGGCCTGGCCCTGCTGTGCAAGGGTCATGGTGATCGCAGCGGTAAGGGTGGTCTTGCCGTGGTCAACGTGGCCGATGGTGCCGATGTTTACGTGCGGTTTGGTGCGTTCAAATTTTGCCTTTGCCATTGTAAAATCTCCTTATCAAATTTGGGTTGTATTTCTTTATTTAAGCTGCGCCTTTATCAGGAGCGCAGGCCGAGGATCTTTTTCGCCACGCCTTCGGACATCTGTTCATAGTGGTCGAACTGCATGGTGAAGGTACCGCGTCCCTGGGTGCGGGAGCGAAGATCGGTGGAATAGCCGAACATTTCGGAAAGCGGGCACATGGCGTTGACCACCTGTGCGTTGCCGCGCATTTCGGTGCCTTCGATGCGGCAGCGGCGCGCGGTCAGGTTGCCGATAACATCGCCCATATACTCTTCGGGCATCAGCACTTCCACCTTCATCACAGGCTCAAGCAGAGCGCACTTGGCTTTTTCAAGGGCATCCTTGAGCGCCAGGGAACCTGCGATCTTGTAGGCCATTTCGGAGGAGTCCACATCGTGGTAGCTGCCGTCAAGAAGAGTGGCCTTGAAGTCCACAACTTCGTAGCCGCCAAGAAGACCGCTTCTTGATGCATCTTCGATACCGGCCTTGATGGCAGGGATGTATTCCTTGGGAACCACGCCGCCCACGGTCTTGTCTTCGAACTGGAAGCCGCTGCCCGGCTCGAGGGGCATGAATTCCACAACGCAGTGACCGTACTGGCCGTGACCGCCGGTCTGACGCACATAGCGGCCTTCCGACTTGACGGTTTTGGTGAGCGCTTCGCGGTAAGCGACCTGAGGCTTGCCGACCTTGCACTCCACCCGGAACTCCCGGATCAGACGGTCCACGATGATCTCAAGGTGAAGCTCGCCCATACCGGAAATAATGGTCTGGCCGGTCTCCTGATCGGTGAAGGTCTTGAAGGTGGGGTCTTCATCCGCAAGTTTCAGAAGGGCCATGGTCATCTTATCCTGCCCGGCCTTGGTCTTGGGCTCGATGGCGACCTGGATAACGGGATCCGGGAATTCCATCGTTTCAAGCAGCAGCGGGTTCTTCTCATCGCAAAGGGTGTCGCCGGTGCCGGTCTCCTTGAGGCCGACGAGGGCGGCGATATCGCCCGCATGCGCTTCTTCGATCTCGTTGCGGCTTGCCGCGTGCATCAGCAGGATGCGGCCGATGCGCTCGCGCTTGCCCTTGGAGGCGTTGTAAATGTAGGTGCCGGACTTAATGGTGCCGCTGTATACGCGGAAGAACGCGAGCTTGCCCACATAGGGGTCAGCTACGATCTTGAACGCCAGCGCCGCGAAGGGCGCATCGTCCGAGCACTCGGTGGTGATGGTCTCTTCGCCGTCGACGGAAGTACCCTGTGCCGCGGGAATATCCAGCGGGGAAGGCATGAAGTCCACGATGGCGTTGAGCAGAGGCTGCACGCCCTTGTTGCGATAAGAAGTACCGCAGCAAACGGGCACGATGCGGTTGGCGATGGTACCCTTACGGATCGCCGCCTTGATCTGCTCTTCGGAGATCTCTTCACCTTCAAAATATTTTTCCATGATGCTCTCATCCTCAAAGGATACGGCATCAAGCAGCTTTTCACGGTACTCTTCGGCGAGGTCACGGAGTTCGGCGGGGATCTCCTCCGTACGAACATCCTTGCCCTCGTTGTCGTAGTACACTTCGGCCTTCATGGTGATCAGGTCGATAAGGCCGATGAAGTCATTCTCAGTGCCGATGGGAAGCTGGATCGGCACAGCGTTCGCGCTGAGGCGATCCTTCATCATATCCACGACGTTGAAGAAGTTCGCACCGGTGATGTCCATCTTGTTGACATACGCGATGCGGGGCACGCCGTACTTGGTGGCCTGACGCCATACCGTTTCGGACTGCGGCTCTACGCCGCCCTTCGCGCAAAACACGGCAACAGCGCCATCCAACACGCGGAGGGAGCGTTCCACCTCCACGGTAAAGTCTACGTGACCGGGCGTGTCGATGATGTTGATTCTGTGGTTCTTCCAATAGGCGGTGGTTGCAGCGGATGCAATGGTGATACCGCGCTCCTGCTCCTGCACCATGAAGTCCATGGTGGCGGCGCCTTCATGGGTCTCGCCCAC